>CP016836.1:1240000-1568145 GCA_002240395.1 Xanthomonas citri pv. mangiferaeindicae | reverse complement strand
ACCGGGTGGGAGGAGGCAGGCGGGGGCGCGGATTCTCGACCGCGGCGGCGGTCCGCGCAAGGCCCCCTCACCGCGCTGCGCGCGGCGTTCAGCCTGAAAGGCTCAACGCTCGGCGCTGGGCCGCAGAATCGCGGCGTAACGGGCCTGCATGCCGGTCGCGACCGCGCCGTCGGGCAGCACCACCTGCGCGGCCAGCTGCACGCGTGCGCGCCCCCGGGTGCGCAGGGTCCGCACGAACGTGTCCCAGTCGCCGTCCGACAGCACGGCCTCGGCCTGCAGGTCATCGCACAGCGGTGCGCGGTAGCGGATCTGCGAATCGGCGACGTAGACATCGGCATCGAGGCCGGCCGCTTCAGTACGCAGCGTGGTCAGTCCCCAGCCGGCGAGCGTCATCAGCGACACCAGGCTGCCGCCGAATGCCGACCCCTTGTCGTTGACGTGCTCGGCGAGCGGCGCGCGCAGGCGCAGGCGCTCGCCGTCGAAGCCGGCGATGTCGATCCGCATCGCGGCGACGGGCGGCATGGAAGCGTAGTGCGCCGCGAGCCTACGCAGCGGATCTTCGTGTTGCATCGGATGTCCTGTCGGGGGAAGAGTCGTCCGGCTTGCGCCGTTCCCCGGCAGCCACCAAGCTTCGCGCATGCATGTCGCGCCGGCTTCCTCGCTTCTGGCGGGATACTACGTCATCTCGCTGCGCCCGGTCGGGGCCCACGTCGCATTGCGGCGCGCCGCCGCGCATCTGGGTGCGCGCACGTTCGCGCTGTCGCCGTGGCGTATCGTCCAGCGCGACGGCGACGCGGTCCACGCCGCGCTGCGGGCCGCGCTCGATGCCGAGATCGTGATCTTCTCCAGTCCGCCAGCGGTGGCCGCGGCCGCGGCCTTGCAGCCCCTGCTGCGCCGCGCTGACCAGGACTGGCTTAGCGTCGGGGCCGGCACGGCCGCGGCGCTGGCAGACCGCGGTGTGGCGCCGGTTCGCGCGCCGACGCGCATGGACAGCGAGGGTCTGCTGGCGCTGCTGCCGTTGAACGACCTGGCCGGGCGCAGCGTCGGTCTGATCACCGCACCCGGCGGCCGCGGCATGATCGCGGCCGCGCTCGAAGCCGCGGGTGCCCGCCTGCGGCGCGCCGATGTCTACGCACGCGTGCCGGTCCGCCCGTCCGCGCGCCGGCTGGCGGTCCTGCAGGCCTTGCCCGAGCCCTGGCTGTTGCCGGTCAGCAGCGGCGAGGCGCTGACCGCGCTGCTGGCTGAAGTGCCCGACCCGGTGCGCAAACGCCTGCAGCGCGCGCAGGCGCTCGCCGCCAGCGAACGGCTGGCCGCGTTGGCGCGGACGCTGGGATTTGCCGACGTTCGGGTCGCCGCCGATGCCCGGCCGGCATCGCTGTTGGCGGCCGCATCGCCGATCTCGCAGGCGGTTGCGCACGTATCCTGAATGGCGCTCCGGCCCACCACGGGGCCATCACGATGCTGTCAGGCACCGTAGCCCATCTTCGCATCGCCTTTACGGAAGCCTCCCATGTCCCTGCTTCGTGCGTTGCTGATCTGGATCGTCATTGCCCTGTTGGGCGCGCTGGCCGCGCAGTTGTTGCTGTCCCACGACCCCGGCCTGGTCATCGTCCGTTACGACGGGCTCGACCGCAGTACCACCCTGGTCAACGCCATCGCGATGGCGCTGGGTGCGCTGGTGGTGCTCTGGCTGGTGATGAGCCTGATCGCTCTGCCGTTCCGCAGTTGGGGCCGCTATCGCGAGTCGCGCGCCCAGAGCCGTCTGGGCGAGGGGCTCGACGCCTTGCACCAAGGCCACTATGCGCGCGCCGAGAAGCTGCTCACCCAGTCGGCCAACGAGAATCCGCATTACGAGCCTGCCGCCCGGCTGGCGGCCGCGCAGGCCGCGTTCGCACGCGGCGACGCGGCCGCGGCGCGTGCGCATCTGGACGGCTTCGGCGATCGGCATCCGGCCACGCGTGCGATCGCCCTGGCGCAGATCGCCATGCTCGAAGACCGTCCGATCGATGCGCTGACCGCACTCGATGCCCCTGGGGCGCAGCCGCTGCCGCCGCGCGGCCTGGCACTGCGTGCCGACGCCTGGGCCCAGACCGGACACGCGGCAGAAGCCTATGGACTGCTCGGCGCGCTGCGGCGCCAGCAGGCGCTGCCTGAAGTTCAGCTCGCCGCCCGCGAGGTGCGCTGGGCGGCCGCTTCCCTGCACGAAGCGGCCGACGCCAACGTACTCGCCGAGCGCTGGGAAGCACTGCCCAAAGGACTGCGCACCGAGACCCCAGTGGTGCTGGCCTATGTCGACCGCGCATTCGCGCTGGGCTGGCACGACGCCGCGCTGCGCAGCCTGGAAACCGCACTCGATGCCCGTTGGGACGAGCAACTGGCCTCCCGTTACGCGATGCTCGATGTCGGCGACCCCGAGCATCGGCGCAGCCGTCTGGAGCGCTGGCTGCAGACGTATCCGGCCAGCCCGGCGGCGATGCTGGGCCTGGCGCGGCTGCATCATGCCCGCCGCGACTGGGCGCGCGGCCGCCCGCTGCTGCAGCGCGCGGCTGAACAGGGCGCCGGCAGCGAGGCCTGGGTCCAGCTCGGCGACGGCTACGCGGCCGAGGGCGACGAGCGCACCGCACGTCTGTGCTACGCCAACGCCCTGCGTGCGGCACGTAACGAGCCGATCCTGGCCCTGCCCGTGGACGCATCGGCGCCGACGATCGCGGCGGCCGAGCGGCGGGACGAGCACGGCCTGCCCCACCTGCGGGATCCCGACGACCTCACGCCGCGGCCCTGAGTCACGCGCCGCGGTCGCCTCGACAGGCGGCCGCGGATGGCCAACGCCCGCCGTTGTCAGCGCATCAGGCGATGGACCGCCACCGCGCCATCGACGGCCTGCGTCAACGTCACATCGGCCACTGCGCCACGCGCGTTCGCGGCCAGGGTCACCGTGACCGGACCGACGATCACCTGCGGCCCGACCGGCCCCAGGATCTCGGCCCCATCCAGGCGGCCTTCGGGATAGGCGATGAAGCCGCCGAGCGCGGCGACCCGCGGATCGTCCACGTACAGCCCGGCCCGACGCATGTCGGCCTCGGTCAGCGGCTGCTGGTCGACGATCACGATCGCGCCCAACGCAGCGCCATCGTCCGCCCCGCGCCAGGCGCAGCTCAGGCTGAAGGCGTCCGCGGTGTCCTGCCTGGTTCCGGCAGGGTCGACCACTTCCAGGCCGGCGACCAGCTCGCCGAGCGCGTTGGCGATCTCATCGCAATCGGGCAGCGCTTCGGGCGGGGGTGGCGCAGAGATGACCGCAGGCCCGCGCTGCGGCGCAGGAGTCTCACCGCAAGCGGCGAGCGCGACGAGCAGGACCGCTGCGAGCGGCCCGAGCCGGCGCGCGGGAGAAGGGAGAACGGACATGGATGTGGCCTTGGCTGGACGTGCGGTCAACGTTCGAGGATCGCGACCACGCCCATGCCGCCGGCGGTGCAGATCGAGATCAACGCCCGGCCGCCGCCGCGCTCGACGAGCTGCTTGGCGGTGGTGGCCACGATGCGCGCACCGGTCGCCGCGAACGGATGGCCGGTCGCCAGCGACGAGCCCAGCGGATTGATCTTCTGCGGGTCGATCCGTCCCAGCGGCGCCTCCAGGCCCAGCCGCGTGCGGCAGTAGTCCGCGCTCTCCCACGCGCGCAGCGTGCACAGCACCTGCGCGGCGAACGCTTCGTGGATCTCGTAGATATCGAAGTCCTGGAGCGTCAGGCCGTTGCGCGCGAGCATCTGCGCGACCGCGACCGTCGGCGCCATCAGCAGGCCTTCCCCGTGCACGAAGTCGACCGCAGCCACATGCGCGTCGCGGATGTGGCACAGCACCTCGTGCCCGTGCGCGGCGGCCCAATCGTCGCTGGCCAGCAGGCACGCGGCCGCGCCGTCGGTGAGCGGCGTGGAGTTGGCGGCGGTCAGCGTGCCACGGCCCGAGACCTTGTCGAACGCAGGCTTGAGCGTGGCGAGCTTCTCGATCGAGGTGTCGGGCCTGAGGATGTTGTCGCGCGCAACGCCGCGGAAGCTCACGACCAGATCGTCGAAGAACCCACGCTCGTAGGCCGCAGCGAGCTTGTGGTGCGAGGCGACCGCGAGCTCGTCCTGCGAATCGCGCGAGATGCTCCACTCCTTGGCCATGTCTTCGCAGTGCTCGCCCATCGACTTGCCGGTGCGCGGCTCGGCCACGCCCGGAAAGTCGGGCTTGAGCTCGCGCGGACGAAAGCCCCGGAACGCCGCGATGCGGTCCTTGGTGGACTTGGCGGCATTGGCCGTCAACAACCGGCGACGCAGTGCGCGGCCGTAGACGATCGGCACGTCGGAGGTGGTGTCCGAGCCGCCGCCGATGCCCGATTCGATCTGACCGGTCGCGATCTTGTTGCCGATCGCCACGATGGTGTCGAGCGAGGTGCCACAGGCGCGCTGCATCGTGATGCCCGGCGTCAGCGCCGACAGCCCCGACGACAGCGCCGCCTCGCGCCCGAGGTTCCAGTCGCTCGAGTGCTTGATCACCGCGCCCATCGCCACCTCGCCCAGCTGCTGCCCATGCAGGCCGAACTTCTCGACCAGGGCGCCGAGCGTGCGCACCGACATGCCGAGGTTGCCGACGTCGGCGTACGCGGTGTTCTGGCGACAGAACGGGATGCGGACGCCACCGAGCACGGCGACGGGACGACCTAGCAGCATCGGATTTTCCTCGCAGGGGCTTGCGTGAGACTGTCCACGACACGGGACGGGCATAATGTGAACGAGTGTATCCCTGCCCGTGTGGACGGCCAATGACCGCAGATCCCGACATTTCCCGACACGATGCCGCGCCGCTCGTGCGCGGCGTCCTGGCCCTGGAACTGAGCGACGACTCAGTGCCGGCACGCGATGCCGTGGGCCAGCAGGCGGCCGGTGCACTGGCCACACGCCTGGGGCGTGATCTGGGCGTGCTGGTGCCCGGTGTGCGCGACCTCGACCTGGTCTTTGCCGCGGCGCATTTCGACCCCGCCGAGTTACTGCGCCCGGGCTGGCCGGTGCACCGTCGGCTGGAGGAACTGCGTGCGCGCGCGCCGCAAGCCGGGCAGGGGCCGCGGATCATCGCCTTCGGTGCCGACGAGAAGGGCGAAACGCCGCTGCCGTTCCGTGCCGACCCGGAACTGGCCGGTGGTCGCCTGCGCGTGCTGCCGTATCTGTTTGTCGGCGAACCCGCCGCGACCGAGGCGGTCTCGGCGCACATGGAATCGATGCTGCTCGACCTGGGCATGGTGCAGGCCGACACCGCGTTGCAGGCGCAGGACGCGTTCGGCGCGCGAATCGAACACGCCCGCTACCTGACGCTGCACGACCTGTTGGCGATGACCGCGCTGCAGTACCGCAACCAGGGGCTCGAGCCGCTGTGGGACGTGCTCGAGGCCGCGTTGCTGGCGCCAGCCGATGAAATCTGGCTCGACGCCCCGCCCGAACCGCTGCTGCGACATGCGCAGGGCGAGGTGCGCATGGCACTGCTGGGCCCCGACGATTGGCGGCGACGGTGCGCGCCGGGCGAGCAGGACGAAGGCCGCCTCGCCCATGGCCTGGCGATGCACGAGGCCCGCCAGCGCCAGTTCGCCGCCGTGCTGCAGGCGCACGGCGTGCCGGTCGAGTTCGTACACGTCACCCCAGGCCAAGACCCGCGCACCGCGCTGGCCTGACCGTCAAACCGTCGGCACTGCAGGCCACTCCCTGCGCGGGAGGTCGGCGGGATGCGGCCCTTTGCGGCCAAGCTGGACGCATCTCCCCCGCGATGTGGGGAGTTCGATGCCGCAGGCATCGCGTAGGGGCAATGGCGTCCGCATGCCACCGCGACCTTCTGACCCCCACCCAACCCTCCCCGCGATGCGGGGCAGGGCTTTAGGGCATCGCGCCCAGAATCGAAAGGACGCGACGTCGCAGCCGATCTGGACTCATCTCCCGGGAGGTCCGATGCCGCAGGCATCGCGTAGGGGCAATGGCGTCCGCATGCCACCGCGACCTTCTGGCCCCCACCCAACCCTCCCCGCGATGCGGGGGGAGGGCTTTATGGCATCGCGCCCAGAATCGAATGGACGCGACTTCGCGGCCGATCTGACTCACCTCCCCACAATGCGGGGCGCGCTTTATAGCATCGCGCCAGAGTCGAATGGACACGACTTCGCGGCCGATGTGAACTCACCTCCCCCGCACGCGGGGGAGGTCGATGCCGCAGGCATCGGGTGGGGGCGAGACTTTCACCGCGCCCCGCCCAACGCTACCCGCGAGGCGTAAGGCCCCACAGGTGGAGCCCGCAGTCCGTCAGGAACGAATCACGCCGCAGGCCAGCCGGTCGCCAGCGTTGCCGGTCGGCTGGGTGACGTAGTCGTCGGCATTGGCATGGACGATGACCGCCTTGCCGACGATGTCGGTCGGCGCCCCATCGCCGAGCGTTGCGCCTTCCAGCCAGCCATCGACCGACGCGGTGCCATCGGTGCCGGCAACGATGTTGTCGCTGTCGCCAACGTGATGCGCACCGTGGCCGACCCGGCCGTGGTCGCTGCTGGCCGGATTGAAGTGGCCCCCGGCGCTGGTGCCGTCCGGCGCGCTGCAATCGCCGTGCTCGTGCACATGGAAGCCGTGCGTGCCGCCCGGCGGCAGGCCGTTCACCGTGCCGGTGACCTGGATGCGGCCATCGACCATCGCAAAGCGCAAGGTGCCGGCGGTTTCATGGCCCTGGGTCGGGGCAAGCTCGGCGCTGGCACTGGCACCTGCGGCCGCGGTCTCGGCCGCAGGAGCAGATGCCTGGCCCGACGCGGGCGCGGCGGCGCGGTCGGCCTCGGCGGCGGCATCTTCGTTGTCGGTCGTGCTGCTGTTACCGCAGGCGGAGAGCGCCAGCGCGAGCACCGCGACGGCGGGCGCGAAGAGACGGGTCTGGGACATGGAAGTACTCCTTCGGGGTCGAAAGGACGCAGTGCGCCGAGAACTGGATGGGTAGACGTGGATCATTCGATCCGGACGACGCCGCAGGCGACACGCGCGCTGATCGCGCCGGGGGTCGCGCCGAGCACCAGCAGCGCGCGGCCGACGACATCATTGGGCGCGCCGCCGCCCAGCACCGCACCGGGCAGCAGCAGGTCGATCGGGGCAACGCCACGCGCATCGGCGAGGATCCGCCCGCGCTCGCCCGAGTCGGGCAGTTGCGACGGCGCACCGCGCTGGGCGTCGTACTCGGGCCCGGCGCTGGCGGCATCGACCGCGCTGCAGTCGCCGCGGGCATGCAGGCGCAGGTTGTGGGTGCCGTTACGGACCAGGCCGCCGATCTCGCCGCGCACGCGCACGCCGCCTTGCGCCGGGCTGAGCATCACCCGACCACTGACCAGGGTGCCCGACGCCGAGGCGAGGTTGGCCACCGCAGCGTTCGCGGTGCCGGTGCCGGCCAATGGCGGCGTGGCCACCGCGGCGGGCGCTGGCGCCGGGCGCGGCGCGCTGGCGCAGCCCACGACCAGCGCGGCGGTGAGCAGGGACAGGGCGGGACGGAACGATCGAAGCATCGGACGACACCATATGGATCGGGAGTTCAGTGCGGATGAAGGCCCCGGCACCGCTCAGCCGCGCCGGCCGCGGGCACCGAGCTTGCGGGTCAGGGTGTTGCGGCCGACGCCCAGGCGCACCGCCGCCTCGGCGCGACGTCCCCCGGTCTGGGCCAGCGCGGTTTCCAACAGCACCCGGTCCAGCCGCTCGCGGGCCTGGGCATGGAGATCGGCATCGCCAGCGCGCAGCCGTAGGTCGGCCCAGGCGCGCAGCGCGTCCTCCCAGTGCGTGACGTCGCCCGGCGCGGCCTCGCTTGCCCGCGCCAGGCCGGACTGCGCCGGCAGCAGCGCGTCGAGATCCTGCACGGCGATACGCTCCGACGGCGCCAGCGCCGCCAGCCGCCAGCACAGGTTCTGCAGCTCACGCACGTTGCCCGGCCAGTCGTACGCCGCCAGCCGCTGCAGCGCCGCCCGGCCCAGCCGCTTGGCCGGCGCGTCGAGCTTGGCGGCGGCCGCCTGGAGGAAGCGCTCGGCCAGTCGCGGCACGTCATCGCGCCGCTCGCGCAGCGGCGGCAGGCGCAGACGCACGACGTCCAGCCGATGCAGCAGGTCGGCGCGGAAGCGCCCCTGCGCGACCAGCGCTTCGAGATCCTGGTGGGTCGCGGCGATCACCCGCACATCGACCCGGATCAGCTCGCGGCCGCCGACCCGGAAGAACTCGTCCTCGGCCAGGACGCGCAGCAGCCGGGTCTGCAGCGACGCGGGCATGTCGCCGATCTCATCGAGAAATAGGGTGCCGCCGTCGGCCTGCTCGAAGCGGCCGACGTGGCGCCGCGCCGCGCCGGTAAACGCACCGGCCTCATGGCCGAACAGCTCGCTTTCCAGCAGTTCGGCCGGGATCGCGGCGGTGTTGAGGGCGACGAACGGCCGGCCGGCGCGCGGGGATTCGCGGTGCAGCGCGCGCGCGACCAGTTCCTTGCCGGTGCCGGTCTCGCCGGTCACCAGCACCGCGACCGGCGCCTGCGCGAGCCGGCCGATCGCGCGGAACAGTTGCCGCATCTGCGGCGTGTCGCCGACCAGCGCATCGTCCACACCCGCCCCTGCGTCCTCGACCGCCGGCGCGTCAGGGCCGGCCGGTGCAGGCTCGCGGTCGCCAAGTACGCGCGCAGCCAGAGCGACCGCCTCGTCGAGATCGAAGGGCTTGGACAGGAACTCTTGCGCGCCGCCGCGGAACGCACCGGCGGTGCTGGCGACATCGGTGTAGGCCGACATCACCACGACCGGCAACTGCGGATGCGCCTGCTTGAGCGCATCGAGCAACTGCAGGCCGCTGTCGCCGGGCATGCGCACGTCGGTGAACAGCAGGTCGGGGGCCGCACGCCGTAGCAAGGCCTCGTGCACGGCCTGCGCGCTGTCGAAGCCGGACACGTCGTAGCCCGCCTCGCTGAGCGCGGTGGCTAGGACGAAGCGGACGGCGCGATCGTCGTCGACGACCCAGATGCGACGAGCGGGAGACGTCATGGGGAGGCAGGATCCTCGGAGGCGCCGACATCGGCAGAGGCGTCGGCGGACGGCGCGGGCGCGGCGTCGAGCAGCGGAAACGGCAGCTGCAGCGTGAACACGGTGTGGCCCGGACGCGAGCGGTAGACCAGCGCGCCACGATGTTCGCGCGCGACCTGCTGGGCCAACGCCAGCCCGAGCCCACTGCCGTCCGGGCGCCCGGACACCAGGGGCAGGAAGATCTGCTCGACGAGATCGCCCGGCACGCCGCGGCCGTCGTCGACGACCTCCAACCGCAAGGCCATCGCATGGACCTCGTCACCAATACGGGCCGCCAACGCGGCGCGGGTGCGCAGGGTCACGTTCGCCGCGCCCGCCTGGATCGCATTGCGCACCAGGTTCCAGATCGCCTGGGTCAGCCGGTCGGCATCGCCCGACAGCTCCGGCAGACTGGGGTCGTAATCACGGACCATCCGCACCGCCCAACCGGCATCGGCCTCAGCCAGCCGCAGCACCTGCTCCAGGACACCGTGGATGTTCAACGGCCGATGCGGTTGCGGCGCCTGGGGCGACAACAACTGGTCGACCAGCGCACTGAGCCGGCCGACCTCCGAGCCGACCAGCGCGACCAGTTCGCCCGTCTCGCCGTCGCCGGCACGCCGGGCCAACAGCTGCGCCGCGCCCTTGAGTCCGGCCAATGGATTGCGCAGTTCGTGCGCCAGCCCGCGCAGCGCCGCCGACAGCGCCAGCGGCATCGCCAGCGTCGGGTCGGCGCCCGGAAACTCGTCCACCGGGTGCGCCTCGAGCAGCACGCCGCCGGCGGCGCGCGTCACCCAGGCGTCGGCAAAGCGCGGCTCACCGCCAAGAAAGGCCAGCGCCAGGCGCCGCAGCCGCAGCGGCGTATCGCTCTCGTCGCCGGACTGACCCAGCGCCTGCCGCAAGGTCTCGCCCTCGACCTCCAGCGCGGCCAGCGGCTGCTCCAGCAGCCGGCGCCGGCCCACGCCCAGCCAGCGCGCGAAGGCCAGATTGCAGTCGCGGATCCGGCCATCGGCCCCCGTCCACACCAGGGGCGTGGCCAGCGCATCGAAGTCGGCAGCGGGCAGGGCGGCGGCGAGCATCGCACCAATGTAGTGCATCGCCGGCGGCGCGGGCAGGCACGACAGACCCGCCCGCGCCGCCCGGATCACCGCGACGCGTCACCTGCGCCCAGCGCGTCCCCCATCACCATCACCGATGGCAGCGCACGCGCCGGATGGGCACGCAGCAACTGGTAAGCGACGCCGGCCAGGCCACCCATCAGGCCGGGCGCGTAGGCGGTACCGGCCAGGCCACACACCGGCCCGTGCGTCTCGAGGCTGGTGAGCACGGCGGCCAGCAACGATTCGGCGTCGAGTCCGTCGGGCCCCAGGCCAGCGCGGCAGGCGAGATCGAGGAGCTCCCACGCCCCCATGTCGCCATGGCAGATGCCGTGGTTGAGGCCGACGCCGTGCCGCCAGGCGGTCTTCGCGGCGGCGACGACGCGTGCACGCACCTGCGGATCGTCGAGCCCAGGCTGGCGATCGGCCAAGGCCAGCCCGATGCCGACCGCGCCGTGGCACCAGGCCGCGGGGGCCTGCGCCCCCTCGAGCATGCGCAGGTCCAGCCAGTTGCCCGCCTCCGGCTGGTACAGGCGCTCCTCGAAAGCATCGGCCTGCATCGCCACCGCCTCGAAGCGCGCATGACCGCTGGCAACGGCCAAGCGCGACAAGGCCCAGGCGATGCCGGTGACGCCGTGAGCGAACCCGCCCATGCCACGTGGCCAGCGGGCATGCGTCCAGTAGGCGACGCCGTCCTCGCACTGCGCATCCGCACACAGGCGGTCGCCCATGTCGATGGCCATGTCGAGATAGCGCGCATCGCCACTGGCGCTCGCCAACTGGATGAGCGGCACGATCGCACCCGCCTTGCCGGTCAGCAGGTCGCCGACATCGTCGGCGTCTGCAGCGCCCGGTACCAGCTCCGCAAGCCTGCAGGCGTGCTCCAGGCCTTCGCCCCGCACCACCCCCCAACGTTCGAGCATCAACCAGGTCCAGACCTGCGAGCCGAGCCCGATGTAGCCGCCCAGTGCCGGCGGACGCGGTTGTTGGACGCGCGCACGCCGCAGGAATGACTGAGTCTCGGCCAGGCGCATCGTCGTCAGCAGCCGCGCCACCAGATCGTCGATACCGGGCAGGTCATCCGCGCGCCCGGCGCGCATTTCCCGCTGGTAGGCCGCCGCCAGCAATGCGATGCCGGAAATCCCACCATACAGATCCTGGCCCAATGGCTGCACGGTGCGGCCGGTCTGCCCCAGCACGGACGCGATCCAGGTGACGCTGCCATCGTCGCCGCGCAGGCTCGCTTCGCCGAGCAACGTCATCATTCGCGCCGCCTGACGCCGGCGACGCGGCTCGAGGTCGTCGAGCTGCGGCGACTCGGCGCGCAACCCAACGACCGGCGCCGACCAGACATCGCTCTCGTAGGCGCTGACCAGCGTGGACTTGATGATCTCGCGCTCCAGCGCCCAGTCGGCCTGGCGCCAATGCTGCAGCGACGCGGCGACCAGATCGCGGGGGCGAGCCACTTCGTGCCCCGGGGCCCCTGCAACTCGCCATGGCCGGGCGTGGTGGCGAAGAACGGGATGTCGCCTTCGAGCAGGTCCGCGACCTCGGCTGCGATCACCGCATCGTCGCTGGGCGCGAGGGCCTTTTGGTCGGCCATCTTCGCAAGCAGCGCGTGCGCGCGGTGCTCGGCCTCCGGCGGCTTGTGCAACGAGACCGGGTGCCAGAGCATCCGCCCGAGTTCCGCATAGGCCTCGGTCGATCGGGGCACGATGCGGATCGGACACGGCGCGAAGGGCGCCAGCAACGGCGCCAAGGCATCAGCCGCATCCAGGCGCTGCAACATGGCCGTCGTGTCGTCGAAGCCCTGCAGGATCGACGACCAATGCTCGCCCAGTGACGGGCGCTCACTGGGGTGGTTCTGCGCTGGACGCGTTTCCGCCATGACTGTGCCGATGCGCGCGTCGTCCGACCCCGCCTGGACGATCCGCGACTGCGGCACCCGCGGCTGTTGTCCGGGCAACGCGCCGACGCCCGAGACATCGACACCGCGCCAGCCCAGACCGCCGCCACGGTTGGGCAGCAGCCCGATGTTCATCACGCTGCCGCTGATGCGTTCGGATGCGAGATCGAAGGCTTCGCCCATCCCCGAAACCACTGGCTTGAGCCGCGGTGCGAACAAGGTTTCGCAGTCGATGATGACCGGGCATGCGCCGTGGGCGATCAGGTTTTCGGCATGCAGGTCGCAGCCGCCAAGCAGGCGCATCAGCGCGAGCCATTGGCCGATACCACGGTAGAAGCCCGGCAGCTGCGTATCGTCGTCGACATGACGATGCGCGACGAACTCACTCCAGCCGTAGTCGCCACGGTCGAGCACACGCGGTACCCGGGTATGCGACTGCATCGCGCCCCGATCCATCGCAGCCTCGAGGAAACGCGCCAGTGCGTTGTCGATCGCCATCGACCGCGGCTTGTAGACCAGACTGCCATGGGCGCAATGGGCCAGCATCACGGCGCGGCCGCCGCGATGGCTGTCGCCCGCGCTCAGCGTCAGCGATCGCAGTTCGCCCAGTGGCGCGCCGTGGAACGTGTCGAGCTGGGCGCGATCGGCCGCGAACCGGACGGCGAACTCGACCAAGCTGGCACAGCGGTTGCGCACGATGGCGTCCACCCGGGGCAGCAAGGTCGGATAGTGGCGCGACAATGCCTGCCAGAAGGCGGGCATCGAGGCCTGCGCGATGAACTGTTGCCAGCGCTGCTGCGATGTCTCGCCGGCCAATTGACCATTGACACGGGCGGCATTGAGCTCGAGCAGCAGCAGTCGGCTCAACTTGCCGTTCAATACCGCGAGCAGGCTGGTCTGGGCGCCACGAAGAATGAGCGCGCGCTCGCGCTCGGCGAGATCGGCGATCGATGCAAGCTGGGCTGCAAGACCGTCGACAGCATCGACGATCAGGCAGCCCAGCGCTTCATCGAATTCGCCTGCGGTCGTTGCAGGCATCGCGCCGAATTACTTGCAGTTGATCGTGATCGATCCCGTGCAATCGGCGCAGTTCGTACAGTTGAAGACGGTCATCGCCACATCGCCACCGGCGATGTCGGCTTCGGCGTACTCGCCGCTGATAAACAGGGCCCCTGCCGGATTATCCGCACCCGCGGACACGCGCCACTCGGCTGCCTGGTCGAACTCGCACTCGCTGTAGTTGATGTCGTTCATGACATTGACTCCTTTCCTGGTGAGTTGAGAATCGAACTTCCACGTGCCAGCAGTACGACACCGCAAGGTTCCATCATCCAACGTGCGGCATTCCTGGACCGCCAACACCGACCGATTCTCTGCACTTCTCCACACGACCACAAGCCCGCGCATGACGTCGACGTGCGTTTCAACACGTCGACGTCGTCAATCGCGACGCGCGTCACATGCGAGCCCCTCGATGGTGCAGCGCGCCATCGACGCCGTGCCTCACGCGGCTCGCGTGGCGTAGAACTGGGCCTCCTCGGTCGAGCCGGTCAGTGCGGTCACGCTGGAGGCGCCGCCCTGGATCACCGTGGTGACATCGTCGAAGTAGCCGGCGCCGACTTCCTGCTGGTGCGAGACGAAGGTGTAGCCCTGATCGCGCGCGGCGAACTCGCGCTCCTGCACCTGCTCGACGTAGTGGCGCATGCCTTCGCCGCGCGCGTAGTCGTGCGCGAATCGGAAGCTGTTGAACCAGTTGATGTGGATGCCCGCCAGGGTGATGAACTGGAACTTGTAGCCCAGCGCCGACAGCTCGTCCTGGAACGAGGCGATCTGGCGGTCGTCGAGGTTCTTCTTCCAGTTGAAGCTCGGCGAGCAGTTGTAGGCGAGCAGCTTGCCGGGGGTGGCGGCGTGGACGGCCTGGGCGAATTCGCGCGCGAAGCCCAGATCCGGGGTGCCGGTCTCACACCACACCAGGTCGGCGAACGGGGCGTAGGCCACGCCGCGGCTGATCGCCTGCTCCAGGCCGTTGCGGACCTTGTAGAAGCCCTCGGCGGTGCGTTCGCCGGTGACGAACGGCGCGTCGTTGGCATCGAAGTCGGAGGTCAGCAAGGTGGCCGCCTCGGCATCGGTGCGCGCGAGCACGATCGACGGCACACCGAGCACATCGGCGGCCAGGCGCGCGGCGATGAGCTTCTGCACCGCCTCCTGGGTCGGCACCAGCACCTTGCCGCCCATATGGCCGCACTTCTTGACCGCCGCCAGTTGGTCCTCGAAGTGCACACCCGCCGCACCGGCGACGATCATGTTCTTCATCAACTCGTAGGCATTGAGCACGCCGCCGAAGCCGGCCTCGCCATCGGCGACGATCGGCAGGAAGAAATCGATCGCCTCGCGCGCGTCGAGCTTGCCGTCGGCGATGTTCTTCCACTGGATCTCGTCGGCACGCTGGAAGGTGTTGTTGATCCGGCGCACCATCGCCGGCACCGAGTCGTAGGCATACAGCGACTGGTCGGGATACATGGTCTCGGAGGTGTTGCCGTCGGCCGCAACCTGCCAGCCCGACAGGTACACCGCCTCCAGTCCCGCCTTGGCCTGCTGCATCGCCTGCCCGGCGCTGATCGCACCGAACGCATTGACGTAGCCCTTCTTGGCCTGTCCGTTGAGCAGCGTCCACAGCCGCTGCGCACCGCGACGGGCCAGCGTGTGCTCGGGCTGCACGCTGCCGCGCAGGCGCACGACGTCGGCCGCGGTATAGGTGCGGCGGATGCCGCTCCAGCGCGGGTCAGTGGTCCATTCTTGCTGCAAGGCATCGATCTGGTGCTGGCGCGTGGTCATGGGACGTTCCTTTGGCGGGGTCATGCGTGATGAGGGATTGGGCGGAGCGGGCGATCGCATCAGCGGTGAGGGCGTGTCACAGCCGCTCGTACGCCGGCAACGTCAGAAAGTCGGCCAGCGTGTCGGACCGGGTCAGCGCTTCGAGCAGGGCGATGGCCTCGGCCACGCGTGCGGCGCCGGGGACCGCCTGACGGGCCAGGCGCGAGGGCAGCGACAGCAGCACCCGGTCGAACAGCGCGTCGTCGATCGCGGTGCCGTCATCGAGATACAACGGCGTGCCGGGCGCACCGCTGGCGTCGGCATCGGCGTGGTGCAACCACTGCCACAGCTGCGCGCGTGCGATCTCGGCGGTCGCAGCGTCTTCCATCATGCCGTGGATCGGCACGCAGCCGTTGCCGTCGAGCCAGGCAGCGAGGTAGCGCACGCAGACTTCGACGTTGCCGGCGAAGCCGGCATGGGTGATCGTGCCCAAGGACGGGACGATCAGGTCGTCGCGCGCGACCAGCACGTCGTCGCGCGTCATCGCATGCTGGTGCGGCCCACGCATGCGCGCATCGAACACCTGCCGCGCGATCGGGATCAGCGCCGGATGCGCGACCCAGGTGCCATCGTGGCCGGCGGTGACCTCGCGCAACTTGTCGGCGCGCACCCGGTCCATCGCCGCCTCGTTCGCGGCCTCGTCGCCCGGGATCGGGATCTGCGCCGCCATGCCCCCCATCGCGTGCGCGCCGCGGCGGTGACAGGTCTGAATCAGCAGTTCCGAATAGGCCTTGAGAAAGGGCTGGGCCATCGTCACCTGACCGCGCTCGGGCAGCACGCGATCGCGGTGCCGTCGAAAGGTCTTGATGTAGGAGAAGATGTAATCCCAGCGCCCGCAGTTGAGGCCGGCAATCCGCCCGCGCAACGCGTGCAGGATCTCGTCCATCTCGAAGGCGGCGGGCAGGGTCTCGATCAGCACCGTGACCCGGATCTGCCCGACCGGCAGGCCCAGCGCACGTTCGATATGGGCCAGCGCGTCGTCCCACAGCTGCGCTTCTTCCATCGACTGCAGCTTGGGCAGGTAGAAGTAGGGCCCGCGATCGCGCGCGGCCAGCGCGTGGGCGTTGTGGAACGCAAACAGGCCGGCATCGAACAGCGCTGCCGACATCGGCGCGCCGTCGACCAGGACGTGCTTCTCGTCCAGGTGCCAGCCGCGCGGCCGCACGATCAGCACCGCCTGCCGCGCTTCGGGCAGCAAGGTGTAACGCTTTCCGTTGCCTTCGAAGGTCAGGCTGCCGGCGACTGCTTCGCGCAGCGCGCGCTGGCCGTTCAGCAGATTGGTCCAGGTCGGCGACGTCGAATCCTCGAAATCGGCCATGTAGCACTGCGCGCCGGAATTGAGCGCATTGATGACCATCTTCGGATCGACCGGCCCGGTGATCTCGACCCGGCGATCGCGCAATGCCCGTGGTGCCGGGACGACCGTCCATGCCGATTCGCGGATCGTCCGGGTGTCGATGCGGAAATCGGGCAGGGCGCCGGCGTCGAAGGCGGCCTGGCGCGTCTGCCGGGCGCGGAGCAGGGCTTGGCGCCTCGGCTCGAATTCGCGGTGAAGGTCGGCCAGCCAGGCGAGGGCGGCGTCATCGAGCAAGTCGGCCGGGGTCCCGGCTGGCAGGCCCGCCGGCAGGGCGCAGGCGGGGGAGGGGGGCAGCGCATGCAGTCGGTGGACAGCGTTCATCGCAACGGTCGCCTTGGGTGGTGCGGTGCAGCAGACCGTGTCTCCATGCCCGATATTTGACAAACGAGTTCTGTCAATGCGAACTATTAGTCTGACTAATAAGCATGCTGGAATGGCCGCCAAGTCCCCGCCTCCGTTACGGTTTCCGTACAAGAGCGACCGGCTCAAGCCGCTGCGCGCGTTCTGTCAGACGACCCGTTTGGGCTCGGTGTCGCGCGCCGCCGAGGCCCTCTATGTCAGCCAGCCCGCGATCTCGCTGCAGTTGCAGGCGCTCGAACGCGAGCTCGGGGTCAAGCTGCTCGAACGCAGCGGCCGGCGCCTGGTGCCCACCCGCGCCGGCGAGGTGCTCTACGACCTGGCAATGCCGGTGGTGGAGGGCATCGACGGCTTGCCGGCGGCATTTCGCCGCGAAGTCGGCGGCCTGGATGCCGGTGCGCTGACGATCGCGGCCAACAGTTCGACCATCCTGTACCTGCTGCCAAAGATCGTCGAACTGTTCCGCCGCCAGCATCCCGATGTGCGGTTGACGCTGCATGACGCCATCACCGCCGACGGCAACGACCTGCTGCGCAGTGACGCGGTCGATCTGGTGGTCGGCTCGATGGTCGACGTGCCGCCGGACCTCGACTACGCACCGGTGTACCGCTTCGAGCCGGTCCTGCTTACGCCGCCCGACCACGCCCTGGCGCGAGCGCGACGGATCACGCTGGAGGAGATCGCGCGCTACGGCCTGATTTTGCCGCCCAAACGGCATGTGACCTACCGGCTGGTCGACCAGGTGTTCCAGCAGGCGCGCGTGCCTTACACGATCGCGCTGGAAGTCGGCGGCTGGGAGGTGATCAAGCAGTACGTCGCGATGGGCATGGGTATCTCGATCACCAGCGCGATCTGCGTGGAGGCGGGCGATGCGACGCGACTGGCGACGCGTCCGGTCTCCGAGTGGTTTCCTGCGCGCAGCTACGGCGTCGTGGTGCGCAAGGGCAAGCTGCTCTCGCCGCAGGCCCGCGCGTTCGTCGAGCTGATCCGCCCGGACCTGTTCGCCCGGCGCGACGGCAGCGGCAGTGGGCACTCGGAACGCTGAGCGCCGGCGACAGCGGGCATCGCCCGCGTCGCTGTCGTGACCGTCACCGGCCGGCGGTGACCGGCTCGGCGCGCTCGGGGTCCGGTGCTGCGGACCGGCGCGAGGCCTTCTCCAACTGCGCCAGTGCGACCTCGCCGGCGACCTTGGCCTCCATCGCCTGCTTCTGCACCATGCACAGGGTCTGCATGTGGTCGGCGTCGAAGTTCAGACGCTCGATCAGGAAGTCGACGAACGCACGGACCTTCGGCGAGACCAGACGGCCGCCGGCGAACACCGCATTGAAGTCGACCTCCGGACCGGTCCAGCCGGCGAGCACGCGCTGGACCATGCCCGCCTCGACGAAGGCCTTGGCCATCACGTCGCCGGTCAGCATCAAGCCCTCGCCCTTGATCAGCGCCCAGTTCAATGCGGCCGGGTCGTTGCCGACCAGCTGCGGATTGACCGGGAACTCGCGCAGCGCCTGACCGTCTGTCAGCGACCACACGAAGCGGCCGTTGTGCGGGTTGCGGCTCTTGCGCATCACCAGTGTGCGGTGGTGCTGCAGGTCGTCGGGATGCAGCGGCTCGCCGTGCTTTTCGATGTAGGCGGGGCTGGCGAAGACCTGCGTGCGCAGGCTGCCGAGCTTGCGCGCGACGAAGTTCGAGTCGGGCAGGGTGCCCACGCGCAACGCCAGATCGGCCTCGCCGGCGATCAGGTCGAGCTGCTCGTTGCCCATGTGCATGTCGAGCAGGATCTCCGGGTACTGCGCCTGGAAATCGCCGAGCAGCGGCGCGATCCAGGTGATACCGATCGAGTAGGGCACGGTGAAACGCAGCCAGCCGCGCGGACCGCCCTGCAATTGGCCCACTGCGGCCTCGGCCTCTTCGAGCCCGCGCGCGATGCGCTGGCAATGCTCGTGGTAGACCGCGCCGGCCTCGGTCAGCCCCAGGCGACGTGTGGTCCGGTGCAGCAGCCGCGCGCCCAGCCGCTGCTCGAGTTCCTGGACCTTGCGGCTGACCGTGGTCTTGGGCAGGCCGAGCGCGTTGGCGGCAGCGATGAAGCTGCCCTGCTCGACCACCTTGACGAAGATCAGCGTGTCGTTGAGATCGTGGGCCATGCGCGCGCTCCGGTGGGGACGGACGCGATTGGCCCGTTCGAGGGACAATTATTCCCTCGAATCGGGACTAATCAAGTCCGGGATGGCCGCCTATCGTTTGCAGCCTCGCCCGACCGGAGTCCGCCGGTGTCCCTCGACCGCCCTGTTCCCAGCCCGCACGCCATCGTCCGACAGGGCCGCACGGCTGCGTCCCGGCGTCGGTTGGAAATCCCGCCAAATCAATCGTCTAGCGCCCGCCTTGCAGTCCCCCGCGGGGTGCGTGGCGGCGGTTTCGACTGGCGACGGATGTGGGCCTGGCTGGGGGCGTCGACCCCCGATCAGGATGCCCCGGCCTCGGTCGAAGCCTGTTTTTCGGGAGACAAAATCCCATGACCGGGACAATGTCGCCGCTGCTGGTGCTTGGCGCGACCGGGACGATCGGCGCGCGCCTGGTCGCCCGCGCTGCAGCCGCCGGACGTCGAACGATCGCGGTGGCGCGCGACGGCGCCGCGCTCGCCGCGCTGCGCGAGCGTCACGGCGCGACCGTGATGCCGCTGGCCGCGACGCTGTCCAGCGATGCCGACGCCGCCGCGCTCGCGGACCGCGTCGCCGCGCTGGCCGGCCCCCGACCCGGTGCGGTGGTTGCAGCGATCCGCGGCGCCGCCCCGGCACGCCGACTGCTCGACGCGCCGGCCGACTTCCTGCGTCGGCGGCTCGACGAGGACCTGCTGCCGCATCTGGCCGCCGCGCGCCATCTGTTGCCGCTGCTGGCCCCGGTCCCCGGCGGCGCCTATGTCCTGGTCGGCGGCCCCGGCGCCGAGCAGCCCTGGTCGGGCTACGGACACCGCTCGATCGGCGCGGCCGCGTTGCAGATGCTGGCCCGCGTACTGCACGAAGAAGCGCGAACGCTGCCGGTCCGGGTACAGATGCTGGCGATCGACTCGCCGGTGCGCACTGCGCACAACGCCGCGCATGCCTGCACCCAGTGGCCGGACGCCGATGCGATCGCCGACTACGCGCTGCGCATGGTCGACGGCCGCCTGCGCCCGGACGCCGCGCTGCTGCGGTTCCCGAGCGATGGCCCGGTGCGCCCGCCCGGCCTGTCCGACGACATCGATCTCGCACCTCCGCCGTGCGTCCCCGCGTCGACCCACGACACCGCCGCGCAGGCGCTGCTGCAGCGCATCGCGGCCCGTTCCCGATCCCCCAGGAGTTCCGCTCATGACCCCCATCCTCACCCGCGCCCTGGCCGGCTCGCTGCTGGCCGCCGCGATCGCCGTCACCGTGGCCGGCTGCGACAGCCGCGCCGAATCGGCCGGCCCGCCGCCCCCGCCCGAAGTCGGAGTCGCCGCAGTGCTCGCCGAGCCGGTCAAGGACTGGAACGACGCCACCGGCCGGATTGCCGCGGTCGAGAGCGTCGAGCTGCGGCCGCGCGTCAGCGGCTACGTCGAGCGCGTAGCCTACGCGGAAGGCGATGAAGTGAAGCAGGGCGACCTGCTGTTCGTCATCGACCCGCGTCCGTACCGCGCCGCGTTGCAGCGCGCCGAGGCCGAACTGGCCCGGGCCCGCGCCGAGGCGCAATTGGCGGCAACGCGGCATGACCGCGCGCAGTCGTTGATCGAGGCCAGCGCGATCTCGCGCGACGACTTCGAGGCCCGCAGCGCCGGACGCGCCGAAGCCGAGGCCGCAGTGCGCGCCGCCCAGGCCGCGGTCGAAACCGCGAAGCTGGATCTGGCCTTCACCCAGGTCCGTGCACCGGTCGATGGCCGCGCCGGGCGCGCGTTGCTGACCGCCGGCAATCTCGCCCAGGCCGATGCCTCGCTGCTGACCACGGTGGTCTCGCAGGATCCGGTGCACGTCTACTTCGAGACCGACGAACGCACCTTCCTGCGGCACCAGGCGCTGGCCCGCGAGGGCGCGCGCACCGCCGGTCGCAACGCGGTGCGCGTGGGTCTGTCGGATGAGACCGGCTACCCGCATGCCGGCACGGTCGATTTCCTCGACAACCAGGTCGATCCGGCCACCGGCACCGTGCGCGCCCGCGCCGTGCTGCCCAACCCCGACCGCCGGTTCACGCCGGGGCTGTTCGCCCGCGTGCAGCTCGAAGGCGCGACCGCACGCGAGGCGGTGCTGATCGATGACAAGGCCGTGTTGACCGACCAGGACCGCAAGTACGTCTACGTGCTGGGCGAGGGCAACACCGCGCAACGCCGCGACATCGTGCCCGGGCGCATGGTCGATGGCCTGCGCGTGGTCGAGTCGGGCCTGGCCGCCGGCGACCGCGTCATCGTCAATGGCGTGCAGAAGGTCTTCATGCCTGGCATGCCGGTCGCACCGCAGACGGTTGCGATGCGCGATGGCCAGCCGGTCAAGGCGGTCGCACAACACTAAGGGTCGCATGACCGCGGCCTCCCTCTGGGGAGACGCGTGCAGCGCATCGGGTGCGGATCGGGACTTGCCGAGCAAGCCCGGTGCGCATCCGCAACCTCGGGGCATCTTCTCCGTTACGGAGAAAGCCTCGCTGTACCCGCGTTCTCTTTCGCTGCGGCCTTCGCGCCGCCCACAAGGATTCTCCCGTGGACTTCTCCCGCTTCTTCATCGACCGGCCGATCTTTGCCGCGGTGCTGTCGATCCTGATCTTCGCCGGCGGCCTGATCGCGCTTCCCCTGCTGCCGATTGGCGAGTACCCGGAGGTCGTGCCGCCCTCGGTGGTCGTACGCACGGTGTACCCCGGTGCCAACCCGAAGGTGATCGCCGAAACGGTGGCGACCCCGCTCGAGGAAGCCATCAACGGCGTCGAGGACATGATGTACATCAAGTCCGTGGCCGGCTCCGACGGCGTGCTGCAGCTCACCGTGACCTTCAAGCCCGGCACCGACGCCGACGACGCGGCGGTGCGCGTCCAGAACCGCGTGGCGCAGGCGCAGGCGCGATTGCCCGAGGACGTCCGACGGCAGGGCGTGACCACGCAGAAGCAGTCGCCGGTGTTCCTGATGGTCGTACACCTGACCTCCCAGGACGGCCGCTACGATTCGCTGTACCTGCGCAACTACATGCGCCTGCACGTCAAGGACGAGATCGCCAAGATCGCAGGCGTGGGCGATGCCCAGGTCTTCGGCGGTGGCGACTATGCGATGCGCCTGTGGCTGGATCCGGACAAGATCGCCGCGCGCGGCCTGACCGCCGGTGACGTGGTGCGCTCGGTGCGCGAACAGAACGTGCAGGTGTCGGCAGGCCAGCTCGGTGCCGAACCGATGCCCAACGGCAGCGACTTCCTGCTGCCGATCAATGCCAAGGGCCGCCTGGAGACCGTCGAGGAATTCGGCGACATCGTGCTCAAGGCCGGCACTGACGGCGAGCTGGTGCGTCTGGCCGACGTGGCCCGTATCGAACTGGCGGCCGGCGACTACACGCTGCGCGCGCGCCTGGACGGCAAGAACGCCGCGGCCATCGGTGTCTTCCAGGCCCCGGGCGCGAACGCGCTCGAGATCCGCGACGGGGTGGTCGCGACGATGGAACGGTTGCGGCCTTCGCTTCCGCCCGGCGTGGAGATCCAGTCGATCTACGACACCACGATCTTCGTGCGCGATTCCATCAAGTCGGTGGTGACGACGCTGATCGAAGCCACGCTGCTGGTGGTGCTGGTGGTGATCCTGTTCCTGCAGACCTGGCGCGCATCGATCATTCCACTGCTCGCGGTCCCGGTGTCGATCGTCGGCACGTTCGCGGTGCTGTATCTGCTCGGCTACTCGATCAACACGCTCACACTGTTCGGACTGGTATTGGCGATCGGCATCGTCGTCGACGACGCCATCGTGGTGGTGGAGAACGTCGAGCGCCATATCGAGCTGGGCGCCTCCCCGCTGGAAGCGGCCCACCTGGCGATGCGCGAGGTGTCCGGGCCGATCATCGCGATCGCGCTGGTGCTGTGCGCGGTGTTCGTACCGATGGCGTTCCTGACCGGCGTCACCGGCCAGTTCTACAAGCAGTTCGCGGTGACCATCGCCATCTCCACCGTGATCTCGGCGATCAACTCGTTAACCCTGTCGCCGGCCCTGGCAGCCAAGCTTCTGCAACCGCACGGCGCACCGAAGGACCGGCTGACCCAGCTCATCGATCGGACGTTCGGCTGGGTGTTCCGTCCGTTCAACCGCTTCTTCCATCGCAGCTCCGAGCGCTACGAAAGTGCGGTTTCGCGTTCGTTGGGCCGTCGCGGCGCCGTCTTCGTGGTCTATGCCGTACTGCTGGCGGGCGCCGCCCTGATGTTCAAGATCGTGCCGGCGGGCTTCATCCCGGTGCAGGACAAGATGTATGTGATCGCAGGCGTCAAAATGCCCGAAGGCGCATCGATCGAACGCACCGACGCGGTGCTCAAGCGGATGGCGGCACTTGCCAGCGAGGTCGACGGCGTCGCGAGCGAGATCGCGTTCCCGGGCCTGAACCCGCTGCAGTTCACCAATACGCCCAACAACGGCGTGGTGTTCTTCACCCTCGATCCGTTCTCCGAACGCAGCCGCAGCGCCGAGGAGATCACCGCCGAACTCAACCAGAAGTTCTCGACCATCCAGGAAGGCTTCACCTTCGCCTTCATGCCGCCGCCGATCCAGGGGCTGGGCAACGGGTCGGGGTGGTCGTTGTTCGTCGAGGACCGCACGCGTCTGGGTTACGGCGAGTTGCAGGCCGCGGTGCAGGCCTTCCAGGGTGCCGCGATGCAGACGCCGGGGCTGGGCTATCCGATCAGCAGCTACCAGGCCAACGTGCCGCAGCTCGATGCCGAGGTCGATCGCGTCAAGGCCAAGGCCCAGGGCGTGCCGCTGACCGAACTGTTCGACACGCTGCAGACCTATCTGGGCTCGGCCTACGTCAACGACTTCAACATGTTCGGCCGCACCTGGCAGGTCATCGCCCAGGCCGACGGCCCGTTCCGCGAAGACGTGTCGGACATCGCCGCGCTGCGCACGCGCAATGCAGCCGGCGAAATGGTGCCGGTGGGCTCGATGGTGAATGTCCGCCAGACCTATGGCCCGGACCCGGTGATCCGCTTCAACGGGTATCCGGCCGCCGATCTGCTGGGAGATGCCGACCCGCGCGTGCTGTCGTCGGGCGAGGCGATGGCCAAGGTCACCGAGCTGGCCGGCCAGGTGCTCCCGAACGGCATGGGCATCGGCTGGAGCGACCTGAGCTACCAGCAGTCCAACCAGAGCGGTGCGGCGCTGGTGGTGTTCCCGCTGGCGGTGATGCTCGCCTTCCTGGTGCTGGCCGCGCTGTACGAAAGCTGGTCGCTGCCGCTGGCGGTGATTCTGATCGTACCGATGACATTGCTGTCCGCCCTGTTCGGCGTGTGGCTGGCCGGCGGCGACAACAACGTGTTCGTGCAGGTGGGTCTGGTGGTGCTGATGGGCCTGGCGTGCAAGAACGCGATCCTGATCGTCGAGTTCGCCCGCGAACTGGAGATGCAAGGCAAGGACATCATCACGTCTGCGCTGGAAGCCAGCCGCCTGCGCTTGCGGCCGATCGTCATGACCTCGGTCGCGTTCATCGCCGGCACCGTGCCGCTGGTGCTGTCCACCGGTGCGGGTGCGGAGGTGCGTTCGATCACCGGCATCACCGTGTTCGCCGGCATGTTGGGCGTCACGCTCTTCGGCCTGTTCCTGACGCCGGTGTTCTACGTCGCGATGCGCAAGCTCGCGAACCGGCCGCTCGTCTCGCACGCACCGGTCGCGCCCGTCGCACCGGCCCATTCCTGATCCCCCGCTAGGAGTTGCTCATGTCCGTTTCCGATTCCCGTATCGCACTGGTCACCGGCGCCACCCGTGGCATCGGCCTGGAGACCGTGCGCCAGCTCAGCGCCGCCGGCGTGCACACGCTGCTGGCGGGCCGTAACCGCGACCGCGCGGTCGAGGCCGCGCTCAAGCTGCAGGCCGAAGGGCTGCCGGTCGAGGCGATCGCGCTCGACGTCACCGAGGCGGCCAGCATCGCCGAGGCCGCAAAGACCATCGAGGCGCGCCACGGCCGTCTCGACATCCTGGTCAACAACGCCGGCATCGTCGCCGACGATCCGACGAAGGGCACCACCGGCCAATCGCTCGACACCTGGCGCACGACGTTCGAGACCAACGTGTTCGGCCTGATCGCGACCACGCAGGCGCTGCTGCCGCTGCTGCACAAGTCCAAGGCGGGGCGGATCGTCAACGTGTCGAGCCTGCTCGGCTCGATCAGCCAGCACCAGGACCCGGCCTCCTTCATCTACGACATGAAGGGCATACCGGCCTACAACGTGTCCAAGACCGCGGTGAACGTGTGGACCGTGCACTTGGCGCACGTGCTCAAGGACGCCGGCATCAAGGTCAATACGATCCATCCCGGCTACGTGCGCACCGACATGAACAAGGCCGGCGATGAGCAGAACGGCGAGCTCGAGGTCGTCGACGGCGCGCGCACCAGTGTGCGGCTCGCGCTGATCGACGATGACGGCCCGACCGGCGGCTACTTCTACTTCGACCAGGCACTGCCATGGTGACGCGCCCACTCATCACCACCTTGGCCGCAGCGCTGCTCGCCGCCTGCGCCGTCGGCCCGGACCACGTGCGTCCGACGATGGCAGTGCCCGACACGTTCGGCGAGCAGGCGTCCGCGACTGATGCGGCGGCGGCGTTGCCCGTCTCCGCACCGGCCGATGGTGCCTTCTGGCAGGCCTTCGGCGACCCGCAGCTCACCGCACTGGTCGACGACGCGCTGACGGCCAACCACGATCTGCGCATCGCACTCGCCCGCTTCGATCGTGCCAACGCCTTGTTGCGCGGCGCGCGTTTCGACCAGTTGCCGACGATCGACGCCAGCGGCCGTGCGACCAGCAGCCGCGCCAGCGCCGACCAGGCACCGGGCGCGCCGCGTGACGCACGCGACAGCGACGCCTTCGAGGCCGGCATCGGCGCGAGCTGGGAGCTCGACCTGTTCGGCCGCGTGCGGCGCGGCGTCGAGGCCGGCCGCGCCGAAGCCGCCGCGAGCGCCGACGACCTGCGCGCCTTGCAGGTCGCGATCGTCGGCGAGGTCGCGACCGCCTACCTGGACCTGCGCGGGCTGCAGGAGCGGTTGCGCGTGGCGACCGAGAACGCCGGCAACCAGCAGCACACGCTGGCGCTGGTCGAGGCCCGCCGCAACGCCGGCCAGGACAGCGACTTCGACAGCGCGCGCGCCTCCGCGCAGGCGGCCTCGACCGCATCGCGGATTCCGGCGCTGGAGGCCGAGATCGCGGTCGCGATCCATCGCATCGCGGTCCTGACCGGCCGCACGCCCGACACGCTGCGCGATGCCCTCAGCGCCGCGCGCGATCTGCCTGCCGTGCCGCGCGCGATCGATCCCGGCACGCCGGCCGACGTGCTGCGGTTGCGCCCGGATGTCTCAGCCGCCGAACACCGGCTGCACGCCGCGACCGCGCGCGTGGGGGTGGCGACCGCCGACCTGTTCCCGCGGCTCACCCTGGGTGGCCTGATCGGCAGCCAGGCTGGCGATGTCGACGCGCTGTTCAAGCGCGACAGCGAGACCCGGCTGGTCGCCCTCGGCATCGACTGGTCGTTCCTCGACATCGGCCGCGTGCGCGCCCGCATCGCTGCGGCCGATGCCGACGCCGAACTGGAACTGGCGCGCTACCAGCAGACGGTGCTGCGCGCACTCGAAGACACAGGCAACGCGCTCGCACGCTTCGATCGTGCCCACGACGAGGATGTCGAGCTCGCCCGCGCCGCCCGCGACAGCGCCCGCGCTGCACGGCTGGCCCGCATGCGCTTCGAAGCGGGCGCGACCGGGCTGCTCGACGTCCTCGACGCCGAGCGCACGCAGTTGCAGGCAGAAGACGCCTTCGCCGCGGGCCGTACCCGCACCGCGACCGGCGCCGTCGCGCTCTACCGCGCGCTCGCCGGCGGCTGGCCGCAGTCGCTCCCGCAACGCGAGTCCCTCGACACACAGGTCTCGCAGCGCTGACCGACACCGGTGCCCCCCCCAACCCACCCATCCCCGGCATTGCGGGGAGGGCTTAAGGTCACTGCGCCGGTGATATGCGTCTGCAGCGTACGCGTGCATAGCCGTGGACGACCCGCTTGAGCGCGGCACACTTCCCCCGCTCGCGGGGAGGTCGGCGCCATGGGCGCCGGGTGGGAAAGGACGTCTACGCAGTCCCTTCCGGATCCCTTCCGCAACCTGCTCGGCCCCCACCCAGCCCTCCCCCGCTTGCGGGGGAGGGCTCAGGGTCGCCGCGCCAGCGACATGAAGTCAGCACCGCACGCGCAACCGCGCACGACGCACGCACGCACGCACGCACGCACGCACGCACGCAGCGTACCTCCCGCGCCCGCGGGGGAGGTCGGCGCCACCGGCGCCGGGTGGGGGCACGGGCTTTTGCGCAGGCGCTTTCCGCATGCACACCTCGACCTGCTCCCGCCCCACCCAACCCTCCCCGCATGCAGGGAGGGCTTAGGGTCGCCGCGCCGGTGACATGAAGTCGGCAGCACGGGCGTAACCGTGTAAGACACGCTCGAGCAAAGGGCACCTCCCCGGTGACGCGGGGGAGGCACACGGCACTCAGCCCAGCAGGACGCGGTTGAGGCGCTGCACGAAGGCAGCCGGGTCGGGCAGCGGGGCGCCGGCGGCGATCTCGGCCTGTTCGAGCAGCAGCGTGGCCAGGTCGGTCGCCTTCGCCTCGTCGGCCTCGGTTTCGATCCGCTGCAGCAACGCGTGCTGCGGATTGATCTCCAGCGTCGGCTTGCTGTCGGGGATCGCCTGGCCGGCCTCGCGCAGCAAGCGCGCCAAGTGCGGGGCCATCTCGTAGTCGGCCAGCGCCAGGCACGAGGGCGAGTCGGTGAGGCGCGCAGAGACGCGCACGTCGCCGACGCGGTCACCGAGCAGGCCCTTAAGCCGCTCGATCAAGGGTGCCGCCGCCTTCGCCGCTTCCTCCTGCTTGGCCTTGTCGGCAGCGTCGAGCGGCAGTTCGCCCTTGGCGACGTTCTTCAGCGACTTGCCGGCGTACTCGTGCAGGTGGCCGAGCATCCACTCGTCAATGCGGTCGAACATCAGCAGCACCTCGATGTCCTTCGCGCGGAAGGCCTCGAGTTGCGGGCTGCCGGCCGCGGCGGCGTAGCCGTCGGCGGTGATGTACCAGATCGTGTCCTGGCCCACGGCCATGCGGCCGACGTAGTCGTCCAGCGACACGGTCTGCGCAGCGCCCTCGCCCTGGGTCGAGGCGAAGCGCAGCAGCTTGGCGATGCGCTCGCGATTGGCAGGGTCCTCGACGATGCCTTCCTTGAGCGTGTTGCCGAAGGCCTTGTAGAACGCGGCGAACTTGTCGGCATCGTCGCGTGCGAGCTTCTCGATCAGGTCGAGCACGCGCTTCACGCACGCACCCTTGATGCGCTCGAGCTGGCGGTTGTGCTGCAGCAGCTCGCGGCTGACATTGAGCGGCAGGTCATCGGCATCGACGACACCGCGCACGAAGCGCAGGTAGTTGGGCAGCAGTTCCTCGGCCGCGTCCATGACGAACACGCGCTTGATGTAGAGCTTCAGGCCCTTGCGCTCGTCGCGGCCGCCCATCATCAGATCGAACGGCGGCTGCGAAGGCAGGTACAGCAGCGTGGTGAAGCTCTGGCTGCCCTCGACGCGGTTGTGGGTCCACGCGGCCGCGTCGTTGAAGTCGTGGCCGAGCGCCTTGTAGAAGTTCTGGTAGTCGGCGTCGGAAATCTCGGACTTGGGCTTGGTCCACAACGCCGAGGCGTCGTTGGCGGTTTCCCATTCCGGCGCGGCGTCGGCCTTGGCCGCGTTCTCGTCCGCTGCGTCGTCGGCCGACGTCGGCACGTCCTTGGGCATGCGGATCGGGAACGCGACGTGGTCGGAATACTTGCGCACCAGCGCACGCAGCTTCCAGCCGTCGAGGAATTCGTCCTCGTCCGCCTTCAGATGCAGGACCACCGTGGTGCCGCGCTCGGGCAGCGTGACGTCTTCGAGCGCGTACTCGCCGCGCCCGTCGCTCTCCCACTTCACACCGGCCTCGGGCGCAGCGCCGGCGTGGCGAGTGAGCACGGTGACCCGATCGGCGACGACGAAGGCCGAATAGAAGCCCACACCGAACTGGCCGATCAAGCGGGCATCGGCCTTCTGCTCGCCGCTCATCGCCTCCAGGAACCGCCGTGTGCCGGAGCTGGCGATGGTGCCGATGTTGGCGACCACATCGTCGCGAGTCATACCGATGCCGTTGTCGCGGATCGTCACCGTGCGCGCGGCCTTGTCCCAGCTCACGTCGATATGCAGTTCGCCGGTCCCGGCCAGCAGCTCGGGATTGGCGATCGACTCGAAGCGCAGCTTGTCGCAGGCGTCGGAGGCGTTGGAGATCAGCTCGCGCAGGAAGATCTCCTTGTGCGAGTACAGCGAGTGGGTCACCAGATGCAGCACCTGGGCGACTTCGGCTTCGAACTTGCGGGTCTCGGTGGTGGCGGTCATGACGGTCCGTGTGGCGTGTTGCGAGAGCGCCGATATTGGTCTGCTCGCGGCGGAATCAAGCCGCCCGGACCTCGCGCGAGCCCTCGCTCGGCTGCACCTGCGTCCAGCGGGACGGTGTTGACTCGCTAAACCGGCGTTGAACGGCTCAGAAACATCAGAACCTGAATTCGCTAACCTCACGAATTCTTCACATTAACGAGATCTTAACTGCGCTGACCGACCCGGCAGCGCCGCGGGCCGGCGACTTTCCCCCTTTTGCCCCTTGCATACAGGACGCCCGTTGCCATGACTCCGCTCACCCGCCGCGCGCCACGCCGCCATGCGCTCGCCATTTCGATCCCTCTTGCGTTGGCGGCCATCGCGCTGCCGCTGCAGGCCGCAGCCCAGCAGAGCACCACCACGCTCGACCGCATTACCGTGACCGGCTCCAACATCCCGCGCACCGATACCGAGACCGCCTCGCCGGTGCAGGTGATCTCGCGCGAGCAGATCGACCGCACCGGCAAGACCACGGTCGGCGAGTACCTGCAAAGCCTGGCGATCGATGGCGCAGGCTCGGTGCCAAAGAGCTTCGGCAACGGCTTTGCCGGTGGCGGCGCGGCGATCTCGCTGCGCGGCCTGGGCGCCGGTTCGACGCTGGTGCTGCTCAATGGCCGCCGCATGGCGCCATTCGGCCTGGCCGACGACGGCCAGAAGGTGTTCACCGATCTGAGCACGATCCCGCTCGACGCGGTCGAGCGCATCGAAGTGCTGAAGGACGGCGCCTCGTCGGTCTATGGCTCCGATGCAATCGCCGGCGTCGTCAACGTGATCCTGCGCACCGACTTCACCGGCGCGGTGGCGACGGTGTCCTACGGCTGGTCGGGCGATGGCGGCGGCGACCAGCCCAAGGCCTCGCTGACCGCGGGCACCGGCAGCCTCACCGAGGACGGCTACAACGCGTTCTTCAGCATCGAGGCCGCCAAAACCGACGCCATCCGACTCTACGACCGTCGCGACCGCGACTGGATCGGAACCGGCGACACCCGCCGCTGGGGCTATGGCATCGGTGGCAACCTGCCTGGCCGCATCACCGGTGGCGGCACCGGCGCCGGTGCCAGCCCGAGCGGCGCCATCCAGAACCCGATCACCGGCCGCTTCGAGTCGCTGCCCGGCTGCGCCGGCCTGTCGGACGTGACTCCGCAGGATCCGGCTGGCGGCTGCCTGTGGGACGTCGCCCGCTTCCGCGACCTGTCGCCCGAAGAGAAGTACGTGAACTTCTTCTCGCGCGCCGCGTTCGCGGTCGGCGACAGCAGCGAGCTGTACATGGAACTGGGCATTGCCAACAAGCAGACGGTGTTCCAGAACACGCCGTCGAGTGCGTCTGGCGCCTGGGGCTATCCGGGCGGCCCGGTCAACGCCTCCGATCCGGGCCCCGGCGCGGTCGTGCTCGGCCCCGACCATCCCGACAACCCGTATCCGGGCACCGCCAACCGCCTGCGCTACGCCGCGTTCGACGTCGGCCCGCGCACCACCTACAACGACAGCCGTTTCATGCGCCTGCTGCTCGGCTTCAAGGGCACCGCCGGGGCCTGGGACTACGACGTCGGCTACCTGCACTCGGGCACCGACCTGACCAACGAGCGCACCGGCTTTTTGCGCTACAGCCACGTCAAGACCGTGCTCGAGGATCCCAACAGCCCGGTCGGCTGGTGGCGCATCGGCGATGACGCCGGCAGCAACACCCAGGCACTGTACGACTACATTTCGCCGCGCATCCGCGCCAGCGGCCGCACGCGCCTGGACATCATCGACGCCAAGGCCACGCGTTCGCTGGCCGATCTGGCCGGCGGTCCGCTGGGCCTGGCGGTCGGCGCCGAGTACCGCCGCCAGTCGGTGCTGCTGACGCCGCAGACCTACACCGACATCGGCGACATCATCGGCCTGGGCTATTCGGCCTATGGCGGCGTGGAGAAGGTCACCAGCGCCTACGTCGAGTTGCAGGCACCCGTGCACGAGACCCTGGAACTGACCGGCGCGCTGCGCGTGGACAAGTATGACGGCGGCGAGACCTCGACCACGCCCAAGGTCGGCGTGAAGTGGTCGCCCGCCGACTGGATCGCGCTGCGCGGCACCTATGCCGAGGGCTTCCGCGCCCCGAACCCGGCCGAGGCCGGCACTGGCGGCCTGGCGGCCTTCAGCACCGCGGTCGACCCGGTCCGCTGCGCCGCACCCGGTCACGAACCGCAGGACTGCGATGCCGGTTCGATCGCGCTGATCACCTCGCCCAACCCGGACCTGCGGCCCGAGGAATCCAAGAGCACCACGCTCGGCCTGGTGCTCTCGCCCTGGACCGGCGGCTCGCTCGCACTCGACGCATTCCGCATCAAGCGCACCGACGAGATCTTCGGCGGCAGTGCCGACGCGGCGATCGCCGCCGGTGGTGCCAACGTGATCCGCGGCACCAACGACATCCCGGGCACGCCGGGCAGCGGCTCGATCCTCGCGGTGCTGGTGGGCTACGAGAACGCCTCGTCGACCACCGTCGAAGGCTTCGACGTCGATCTCGAACAGCGGATCGAGCTGGGCGATGCGGGCCGCCTGCGTCTGGATCTGCAGCTCACCCACATCAGCAAGTTCGAACGTGTCGACGTCGATGGCACGGTGTACGAGTTCGCCGGCACCCACGGCAACTGCGATGTGACCAACTGCATCGGCACCCCGAAGAACAAGGCCAACTTCGGCGCCACCTGGGAGATGGACCAGTTCGCGATCAGCAGCGTCGTGAACTGGCGCGACAGCATCAGCAACTTCTCGTATGAAGGCAGCGGCTGCGCGAACAGCTTCGCCAATGGCGATGATGCCCCCGGCGGCTGCAAGCTGGCCTCGTTCTACACGATCGACCTGTCGGCGCGCTGGATGCCGACCGAGCACTGGGAAGTGTTCGGCTCGGTCGCCAACCTGACCGACCGCGTCGCACCGCTCGACCCGCTGACCTACGGCGCCATCAACTACAACCCGATGGACTTCAGCGGCGCGATCGGCCGCTACTTCACGGTCGGCGCGAAGTTCAAGTTCAACTGACCTTCCCGCAATCGGTAGGACCCGGACGCCCCGCCTGTCGGGGCGTCCGCATGTCTGCATGTCAGGAAACACGATGCGGATCGACACGTGAACCCGTGCGGCCATCTGCGCACCGACGGTTGATCTGCATCAATGCCGGGCGCCCAGGGCAGTTCTACCTTGGTCCCACACCCACCGGCGGATGCCAGACATTCGCTGCTACCCGGAGCCGCTATGAACGTCCTGCCCTATTCCGCGTTCGAGGTGCTGGCCATGGTCATGGAGGGCACGCATGTGCCGCCACCGGCCGTTGCCGTGCCGCCGCCCGTCGCCGAACCACCTGCGCCTGCACCCGTCGAATCGGTCTATCCCGACGTCCGCCACGCTGCCTGACCCGGTCCATCGGACGGCCCAGCGTCTGCCTGCAAGGCGAGGACACCGAGCCGCCCGAGGCATCGTCGTACTCAGGGCTGGTAGCAATCGCCCGAGGGATCGACTTCGATCTCGATCAACTCGCTGCCGCCGCCACCCCAGACATTGCCGCCGGTGAAGATCAGGCAGCCCTCGCCGCGGAACAGCGCCTGCAGGCGCGTCGCGTCGTTGCCGAAGTAGAACGGAATCCAGCGCTTGCCCGATTCGTAGGTATGGAACCGATCCGGCGCGCGGTCCATGAGCTCCTGGACATCCTGCATGCTCATGCCGATCTGCAGCTGTGCGAACTTGCTGCCTTCGGCCGGCGTGCCGACGATCTCACCGGTGAACGCGCCGTCTTGCGAGGGCACCTCACGCCGTTGCCCCTCATTGGCGCCCGCCGTTGCCGAAACCGCCATCATCCCCAGCGCCAGTGCAGCGCCGATTCCCCCATTGCGCATCGCGATCCCCTCGTGTCGTGCGTCGCCCCGATGGCGACGGCCGGGCGATGCTAGCAGGCCCGTCGGCGCTCGACAGCGCCGGTCAGGCGATCCGTTCCACCCGGCATTCGCGGCACAGCGGATAGGCGTCGAGGAACGGGCGAATCGCCGCATGCATCTGCTCGAAGTCGGCGCCGTACATGTACAACGCCGTCTCGCTCGGCCCCTGCCAATGGCTGTTGACCATGCCGCGTTCGCCCAGCAGGCGCTCGCATTCTTCGACGACGTGATGGATGTCGCAGGTGTCGTACACCGCTTGCGGCAGATCGGTGCCATTGAGGTACAGCGCCAGGCCCTGATGCGCCCCGAACACGATCGGCGCGTCGCGATCGGGCACATGCAGACGCGAGCCGATCGGCGCGAGCATCGCGGTGAAGGCTTCGCGGACGAAGTCGAGCTGGGTCTGCGAAGCATCGGCCAGTTGGATCTCGATGTCGCAGGCCTTGACCTCTCCGCTCTCGGCCAGCAGCGTGCCGCCGCCCACGACTTCGGCATCAATCTCGCGATGCCGGCACAGATCCCCGAACGCATCCTCGAGCGCCGCGCGATCGGCCGGCGCCAGCCGCGCATTGAGGCTGACCGTGACCATCGCCGGCTGCGGCTTGCGCTTGAAACGTCCGAACATGCCCAGGCTCCGTGAGGTCGATCCGCGTATTGTCGATGAAGCGAGGCCAGATGTACCGCGATGACCGGCGCGTTCACCGAGGCCGCACGCGGCGCTCAAGCGGCCACGGCGCCATCGACCGGAACACCCCGTCCCGGCGCACCCACGCATGCCGGAGCGCGGCGGCCAGATGCAACGCGATCACCGCCAGCAGCGCGCGGGCGAGCCAGGCATGTGCGGCGCGCAACACGCTGTAGAGCGCGGGGTCGTGCGGCGCGATCGCCGGCAATCGCACATCGCCCCACAACACCACCGGATTGCCGGCGGCCGACACCATCGCCCAGCCAATCAGCGGCATCGCCAACATCAGCGCGTACAGGGCGACATGAGAGGCGTGCGCGGCGGCACGCTGCCAACGTGGCAGGTCCGACGGCAGGGCCGGCGTGCGGCGCATCAGGCGATGCGCCAGGCGCACGACCGCAAGCACCAGCAGCGACGCACCGATCGGCCGGTGCAGCGCGAGCAGCGACGGGCGCAGGGTCATCGAGGCGACCATCGTCACACCAATGAACAGCATCGCCAGGATCAGCACCGCCATGCTCCAGTGCAGCAGGCGGGCGAACGCATCATGCTGAGCGGGCCGGGCTCATCGCGCGGTCTCCTGCGGCGGCACGCCATCGACATCGTCACCGTGCGCGATCTCGCGCTCGCGGCGATCGAAGGACTGCGCGTACACCGATGCACGCGCGGCCAGGATCGGGTCGTCGGACAACGCCACGCCGGACGGTACGAGGGTTGGATCGAAGTTGAGATCGCGGCACGGACCGGTCGCCTGGTCCTGCGCCTGGGTCAGCACCAGCGTGCCGACCACCACCTGCTCGCGCGCCTCCGGCCACGGCGTGCTCGGGTCGCGAGCATCGTCGTCGGGACCGGCGAGGGTGACGACCATGTCCCAACGCAGCGGACCGCGCGCCAGCCGCGCGCGCAGTTCGTCCTGCAGATAATCGCGCTCGGCAGCCTCGCGCTGCGCCGCATCCATCTCCACAAACGGCGCCTGCGGTCGCATCGACCAGCGCACCAGCCGCGACATGCCTGCGGCGTCGACGAAATGGTAGGCATGGATACCGTTGTACTGCGTGTTGGCGAAGCTGTCCGACCACGGCGCCGCCTTGGCCCAGGCGGCGAAGCGCTGTGCCTCGGGATGGCGCGCGGCGAACGCCGCCATGCGCGCAGGATCAGGCTTGCCGGTCGCCGGATCCGGCGCCGACGCGCGGGTCTGCTCGAAGAAGGTCTCGATCGACGCCGCACCGAAGAACGGAAAACTGTTCATCGCCATGCGCCACTGGCTGCCGTCCGGGCTGGCGAGCACTAGCGCCATGCTGCGCACACGCGCCTGCGCGTCCAGCCCGTAGGGCGAGCCGCCGCCGATCGACAGCCGGCCGAGCACCGGCGTACGCGGGCTGGCGAACACGGCGGCCCGGCTCAACGCCGCGCCTGCCGGAAGGCCCTCGAAGTGGCCGGCCACGCACACGCCCTTCGCATGCGCGCGTCGGAAACCGGGGAACGGTGTGGTCGAGGTCGCCTCGATCGCATCGGTCATGCGCGCAGGCGTCAGCCGTCCGGGACTCAACCAACCGGCGGTCCATGCGAACAGCAGCAACAGGGCGCCGACGATCGCGGTGATGGCGGCATACGCCCGCAGCGCGCGGCGACGCGCGGGGCCGGAAGACGGCGGCTCGGCGGAGGGCATCGTGGCGTCCGGAAGGTGGCTGCGGCCGAGCATACCCTGCGCGCCGCTGCGTACCGCCAGCGACATCCACAACCGCGTCCGACCGGCGGGCCTGGATGTGTTGACCCCCGCGCAGCGCGCGACCAGACTGCGCGCACCGCGACGCAACCGCGTCGCCCATTCGCGAAAACACGCCGATGTCCAGCGACAGTCCCAGTCGATCTTTGACGCCGCCCACGGCAACGACGGCCTGACGTCCGCAAGGACCGGCTGCCCGCGCCGCTGTTGCGGCACTGCGAGGCAGCCCATGTTCAAGCAACACCCCACCGCCACCGGTCCGCTGGCGGCGTTCAACACCGCCGATGCCGTCGAGCATCTCAACCAACTGGACGTCGTCGAGGCCGCGCGCCTGGTCGCGCAAGCGCCCCCCGCACGCGGCGTGCGCCTGCTCGAGCAGCCCGAGCTGATCCACGCTGCGCAGATCCTGCAACGGCTGCCGCCTGCGCAGGCCAGCAGCTTGCTCGACGCCATGGCCGACGACCGCGCCGCCGACCTGCTGCTGGCGTTGGACGCAAACGACCGCGAACGCCTCATCGCCGCGCTGCCGCCAGCCACCCAGCAGGCGCTGCGAGACCTCATGCACTACCCGCCCGGCAGCGCCGGCAGCCTGATGACGACCGAGTTCGTCAGCGTCACCGCCGACCAGCGCGTCGGCGACGTACTGCAGCATGTCCGCGAGGTGGAACGCGAGCGCGAAACGATCTACGCCATCTACGTGCTCGACCCACAGACCCGCGCGCTGCAGCAGGTGGTGACGCTGCGCCGGCTGATCACCGCCGATCCCGACGCACCGATTCTCGACGCCGCGCAGACCAACCCGCCGGTGTTCGTGACACCCATCACCGACCAGGAGGAAGTCGCCCGGCTGATCCGCCGCCATGACCTGCTCGCAATCCCGGTCCTCGACCCACAGCGGCAGCTCGTGGGCATCGTCACCGTCGACGACGTACTTGATGCGCTGATTGCCGAATCCAACGAGGACGTGCATCGCTTCGGCGGCGTCGAGGCGCTGGACCGGCCGTACATGCAGATCGGCCTGCCCGCGATGATCCGCAAGCGCGCCGGCTGGCTGAGCGTGCTGTTCCTCGGCGAGATGCTCACCGCCAGCGCGATGCAGCACTACGAAGACGCGCTGTCGAAGGCGCTGGTGCTGACGCTGTTCATCCCGTTGATCATGAGTTCGGGCGGCAACTCCGGCGGCCAGGCCACGTCGCTGTTGATCCGCAGCCTCGCCCTGCAGGAGATCCGTCTGCGCGACTGGTGGCGCGTCGCGCTGCGCGAGCTACCCACCGGCATGACCCTCGGCGCGATCCTCGGCCTGCTCGGCATCGCGCGCATCACGATCTGGCAGTTGGCCGGCTTCTACGACTACGGCCCACACTGGATGCTGATCGCGTTGACCATCGGCGCCGCATTGCTGGGCATCGTCACCTTCGGCTCGCTGGCCGGCGCGATGCTGCCCTTCATTCTGCAGCGCCTGGGCTTCGACCCGGCCAGCGCCTCGGCGCCGTTCGTCGCCACGCTGGTCGACGTCAGCGGCCTGGTGATCTATTTCAGCATCGCCGCCGCGATCCTCGGCGGCACGTTGTTGTAGCGCCGGAGCGCGTCATGCCTGGTCGCGGACGGCGTGTGCGGTCCGCGCCCCAGGCATCGGGGTAAGTTCCGCCCCGGCCGTTCCACTAGGGTCTGCCCGAGTGGTCCGCCGCCTGCGCGGCGACTACTGTCATGCCATCAACCCTGCGGATGGATGTCCCATGGCCCCCGCCATCGCTCTTGCTGATTCCGGTCGGATCCACGCGCTGCCGCAACAGGCCCCCCCGCCGCCACGCGCACCGGTCGCCGACAACATCCGGGCCGGCGATCACCGCCTGAGCGACAGCATCCAGGGCACCGCACCGGACGCCCGCGACCCGTTGTTCGCGATGATGGCCAATGGCGCCTACGCGCCCGAGAGCCCCGAGTACGCCGCCGCCCTCGCCGAGGCCGGCTGGACCCCGCTGCGGCCCGGCGCCGACGGCATGAGCATGATCGACGCGCATGGCAACCGCATCCCGCTCGATCCGACCTTGCTCAACGACGATCGCACCGGCTTCCACGCCGAGATCTACCAACACGAAGACGGCGGCTACGTCGTCGCCTATCGCGGCTCGGAGCTCGGCGGCAAGCCGAGCGAGTACATGGACTGGGTGAACAACGGCCAGCAGGGCCTGGGCATGGCGTCGTCCCAGTACAGCAGCGCGATCGAACTGGCCAAGCATGCCGAGCGCGTCTTCGGCGACGGCAACGTCGCGCTGACCGGGCATTCGCTCGGCGGCGGCCTGGCCTCGGCCGCGTCGCTCGCCACCGGCGCATCGGCGGTCACTTTCAATAGTTCGGGCCTCAGCAACGAGACCCTCGAAAGCCTGGGCTTCAACCCCAATGCCATCCGCGACAGCGTTGCCGAGACCGGCCAGGTCCGCCGCTACGCCGTCAACGGCGACCAGCTGACGGCCGCGCAGGAGGATCTCCCGGCACTGCCAGTGGTCGGCTCGCCGCCCGAGGCGGTGGGCCATGCGCTGCGCATCGACCCGCCACCTGGCACGGGCTTTGGCGACCTGCATGGCGGCGGCGGTCCGAACGCGGTCTATGTCGAGGCGTTCGAACACGGCACGCCCACCGATCCCGCGCTCGGTCCCAGCACCGGCGATACCCTCGGCGGGCGGGTCGATGCCGGTATCGACGCACTCGGCGCCGGTCTCGCGACCGGCCTGGGCACGGTCGGCGAGGTGCTGCGCAACGGCCCGGGCGCGACCCCGGAGAGCTGGATCGTGGGCAGTCTGCTCAACGGCGCAGGCGCCGTGCTCGGGCCCGGCAGCGATGCCCTGGGCGATGTGGCCGGCGCGGCCACCGCCTTCGGTACCGATACCCTCGTGGCCGGTGTCGAGGCCGTCGGCGACCTGCAGTTCAACAATCTCGCCTCCGGCATCCGCGAGGTCGTCGACCTCGGCGGCGACCTGGCCGGCACGGCGTCCGCACTGAGGACCGGCGTCGGCGACTTCGTCACCGACTTCGCCCAGGGCCGGGGCGTGGCCGCGACCGGCGGATTGCTCGGCGACCTGGCCGACGCCAGCGTCGATACCGCCGGCGATGTGCTCGACGGCGCCGTCCGCCTGGTCGGCGATGCCGCTCAGAACACCACCCAGGCAACGGGCAGCTTCGTGCGTGACCTGGGTCGCATCACCGGGCTGCAGACGCCGGCCGATTCGGTGGCCGGCTTCGTCGAGAGCGCGGGCAGCACGATCAGCAACGTCGCCGATGGCGTAGGCGAGGCCATCGACACGGCCACCGATCAGTTGGGCGACGGCTTCGAAGCATTGGCGGACTTCGCTGGCGACCTGGGTCAGACGGTCAGCGACACCGCCGGTGATGTGGCGCAGACCGTCGCTGACGGCGCGCGCGACTTCGGTCGCGGCGTGACCGAGGGCGCCGGCAAGGTGGTCGACTTCCTCAATCCGTTCAAGTGAGCCGCGACGCGGTGCGTGCGCGACCTCCGCACAGCACTGCGCGACGCGGTCTATGGGTGGAAATCTCACGCGGCTTGACGCCTCTTGCGGCATGCTGCGCACCATGAATCGTCGCCCGCTTCCGCACCTGCTGTTCGCCGCGCTGCTGCTGGCGACCTCCGGTTGCACCCAAGGACACTCGCCGATGACCCCGGACGCGCCCACGTTCGCCAATCCCGACCAGGCCCAGTTCATCACCGCCGTTCGCAGCGGCGACGCTGCGCTCGCGCGGCAACTGCTCACGGCAGGCGCCAACCCCAACGCCACCGACGAGGACGGCACGCCCGCGCTCAACTGGCTGATCCGCCAGGGCGACCGTGAGGCCGTGCGCTTGCTGCTCACGCTCGGCGCCGACCCCACCCGTGGCGATGTCAAGGGCCGCACCGCACTGCACGAAGCCGCGCTGTCCAAGGACGACGACTGGATCGGCCTGCTGCTCGAACACGGCGTCGCCGTGGACGTGCCCAACCCGCGCAACGGCCAGACGGCACTATTCGAGGCGCTGCGCGCCCGGGAGCCCGACAACATCGAGCGCCTGCTCGCCGCCGGCGCCAGGCTCGATGTTCGCGACCGCGCGGGCCTCACCCCACTGCATCAGGCCGCGTTGGTCAACGATATCCCGTCGGTGAAGCGTTTCATGGAAGCCGGCGCCGACCCGCAGGCCACCGACGACACTGGCGCCACAGTCGGCAGTTACCTTTACGACGGCGATCCATCGGTCCTGGCCGCACCCGTGCGCCGCGACTATCTGTGGATCCGGGCGCATCTGGAGCCCGCGCCAACGCGCTGAGGGCTGCGGCCGCGCGCCGCAGCGTCGCGGTCGATCAGGGGACCGACGCCTGCCCGGACATCACGTCCTCGATCCAATCAGCATAGTGACTCAGGCGCACGTTGCAGGTCGTCTGGCCGTAGCGCCCGGGTCGCGCTGTTCTCACGTCGCCTGCCACGACCTTCCAGGCCCCAGGCCGGCCAGCCGCCACTGCCCATCGGTCTCGATGAGCAAGGGACCGCCGCTGTCGCCATTGCCGAGCGCCCCTTCCAGTGGGATCGCCGCCGGCGGTGCGTCGAAGACGTAACACAGCCAACGCTCGTGCGCGCTGGTGACCCGGTTGAACGCGCGACGAAGTGCGGTGCGGTTCGGGCCGCCCGGGTCGTGCCCCGTCGCCCCGGTCCCGGTCGCGCCTTTGCCAAGAAGCTTGACCACGTGCCCGGCCTCGTCGGTGCCGCGATAGAGCCCGACCGGCACGATGTCCTCGACCGGCTGCTTCAACCGGATCAGCGCGATGTCGTCCGAGCCGGCCAAGGCCACCACGATCAGCATCGCCTCGCCACTGGCCATCGCCTGATCGATCAACGATTGCGGCAGCGTCCTGTCGCCGGGATGGACCACGACATCGGCGACCTCGCGCGATCGCCCGCCCAGTACGACCGACTCGAGCCCGCCCTGCATGGGCAGTGTATGTGCGGCGGTCACGACCCAGCTCGGCGCGATCAGCACGCCATGCCCTTCGCCCGGCATGTCGACCAGCGCGGGGAGCTCGGAGTCCGGCACACGGTACTGGCCATCGTCGACATCGTCGCGCACGACGACCGCGCCGGCGGTCGCGCACGCCGCGAGCAGGACCGCGAGCCCGAGAGACCGAATCATGCGGTGTCACCCACGAGGCTCTGCGCCGCGCCGTTGCTGCGGCCGATCTCGCCGATCGCGTCGAGATCGATCCCCTCGATGCATGCGAGGTTGAAGCCGTACTCGGTCGGCACGCTGCGGCGCTGGTGATGGGTATAGATGCCGCACACACTGCAGAACCAATGCTTGGCGATCTTCGTGTTCCACTGGTACAGCGTCAGCACATCGGCGCCGCGAATCACGCGCAGCCGGTCCAGCGTCGCACCGGCCATGATTGCGCCCTTGCGGCTGCACAAGGAGCAGTTGCAGCGGCGGATGTTCTCGAAGCCGTCGATCAGATCGACTTCGAACGCCACGGCCTTGCAGTGGCAGGTGCCCACGACCGTGCGCTTGCCGCCAGGCAGGCCGGTCATGGCCGCAGCCCCGCACAGCAGCCGGTGGCGTTGTGGCCGGATGCGCACATGCAGCGGTCGGACGCGCGCGCGAGGTCGTGGCCATTCCACCGCAGGACGGTCGCGCCGGCGGATGGAACATCGCCGACATTGCGCAGGATCGAGGAAGACAGGGACGGCAGCGCCATGAGACATCGCCCGACAGGTAGAGAACGGCATTGTGCGCCACATCGCTGCACACGGCACGGCCATGGCGATCTGCCGCCCGTCGTGTGCTCCGCCGGTGCCTGGTGACCCCGTCGCCCGTTACGATCCCGATGCCCACCGGGGCACCTTCGCCATTGCCAGACCTCGCCCATGAAGCTCGCACGTCAGCTCGGCATCTACCTTTTGTGCGGCGCGCTGGTGGCCGCGCTGCTACTGGCATGGATCGGCCTGGTCTACGCCGTCAACGTCTACACCACCGCCAAGGTCTCGGCCGACGCCGTGCTCAACCTGATGTTGACCGGCCTGCTGAGTGTTGTCGGGCTGCCGATCGTGCACCGCGCGCTGTACCGGCGGTTCTGGGCCGTCAGCCGCAAGACCGCAGCGGGCGAGCTGCAACCCGGTGCGCCAGTGCAGGTGATCGGCGTCGCGAGCCCGCCCGTGCCACGCGTCCGCACGACCGGTCGGCAGCGTGCGGGGTATAGCGCGCTCTACGCGGTCGGCATCGCCTCGTTGCTCGCTGCCTATGCACCCTTGGGACATCACGAAGCCCTGAACGCGTTCCTCGTCCACTTCAGCGCCGGGCGCAATTCGTTCTCCAGCCTCGCCGCGTTGGTGGTGGTGTACGTGCCGATGGCGGTCAGCCTGGTGCTGGCGATGCTGTTGTTGCGCTGCGATCGCAAGCGCCTGGACGCGGGCACGCTGCCGCCGGACGAGACACTGCGCCTGCAGCTGCGCCAGGACTGGATCTTCTCGTTCATGGCCGCCTACGTGCTCATCGGCTTCCTGGCGTTCCTGGCCGGCCACATGATCCTCGCGTTTCTCTGAGCAGCCCGTCGCGCAGTCGCCGGTACGCGCGACCAGCCATCGGCAGGCCGCGCAGGCCACCGATAGGTATCGGCCCGATCGGCGCGTGCGTCAGCACGCGCGGTGGAGGCCCCCCGCCGCGTCGTTGCAACGACGTGGCGGCAGCTTCACGCCTGCGACCAGACCGCGAGCTCGTAGCCGTCGGGATCGGCGAAATGGAAGCGCCGGCCACCCGGAAAATCGAAGGCCGCCCGGACAATTCGCCCGCCCGCCCGCAGCACCGCGGCCTCGCTGGCAACGAGGTCATCGGACCCCAGCACCACGAGCGCGCCGCCGGGCGTCGGGGTGCCGTGGAAGAAGCCACCGGTCAGGCGGCCATCGCGGAACTCGCAGTAGTCCGGGCCATAGTCCTGGAACGTCCAGCCGAAGGCCTCGCCGTAGAAGCGCCGAGACGCCTCAATGGAGGCCACGGCGTATTCGAGATAGTCGATGCGGTGATGCGCGTCGGAGCGGGTCATGGCGAATCCTGGCAGTCGGGGAGCGAACATTGTCGAGCGCTGCGGCCCGGACGGCTTGCAAGAATCGGACAGCCGGCCGCGCAGACTCAATGGCCGTGATCGCGCAGCAAGGCCGTCGGCGTCAGCCCGGTCAGGCGCCGCACGTCGTGCGACAGATGACTGGCATCGGCGTAGCCGGCATCGAACGCCGCCGGCGTCAACGTGTTCGCACCTGATGCCAGACGCAGCCAACGCTGCAGGCGCAACACGCGGTCCAGTACCTTGGGGCCATAGCCGAAACCCTGCAGGCAGTGGCGGTGCAGGCTCCGCTCGCTGAGGCCCAGTTGCCGTGCCAGCTCGGGGAGACGCGGCGCATCCGGCCCGCTCAGTTGCGCGAACAGCCAGGCCATGCGCGGATCAGGCTGCACCCCGCGCTCAGCCACTGCCGCGAGCAAGGTCCGGGCCGGATCGGCGCCGTCGAGCAGGCGACGTTCCAGCGCGCCTGCGCGCGGGCCGATCACGGCGTCGGCGGCGATGCGCTGGTCGGCAAGCGCGTGCATCGGCGTGCCGAGCAAGCGGTGCGCCACGCCTGGCGCCAGGCGCAGGCCGGTGAGCGTGGCGCCCGGCGCGAGTTGGGCAGGCGTGGCCTGCTGGTCGGGACCGGCGATGAACAGCCGTGCACCATCCCAGATCAGGTCGACACACCCATCCGGCAGGATCAGCGGTGCGGCCGGCGCGGCGCCGGACTGGTAGCGCCACACGCGCCTGACGCGGTCGCGCACGGCCACCGGCGGCAGCACTTCTGCATAGGCCGACGCTGGCGGCTTGGGGTCACGCGACATGCCGCGATGATGGCATCGGGCGCACGGCGCCGACCATGCCGGCATGCGCTCGAAGCAGGCATCTCATGATGGAGCAACCTGCGTGCCGCTAGCGGACTGTGGACGACCACTGCACCATCACCATGCCGGCGAGGATCGTCAGCACGCCGCCGATACGGCCCAGGTTCGCTTCTTTCACCGGCAAGCCCATCAGCCCGAAGTGATCGATCAGCAGGGATGTGAGCATCTGCCCGGCGACGACGCAGACAATGAAGCTGGTCGCCCCTAGGCGCGGGGTCAGCATCAGCGCCGAGGTGATGTAGATCACGCCGGCGACACCGCCGAACCAGGCCCAAATCGGCAGGGCACCCGCTTGGCCGAGCGATGGCGACGGCGCCCGCATGGCCACGATGACCGGCAGCACGACCAACAGGCTGACCAGCAGCGAGGCCACGGTCGCCCACAGCGGATGGCCGAGCGCGCGCCCCAGCGCCGCATTGCTGCCGGCCTGGAACGGCACCAGCGCCCCGGCGACCACGGCAGCCAGCGCCAGGCCAGCGCCGGCGTAGGAAAGCGGAGAAGACATGTGTTCGCTCCAATTCGGGAGGGTATATCCACTCTACGAATCAGATTCACGAATGGAAATTCGAACTTCGACCGCTCATTATTCGCGCTATGAATAACTTGAGACGGATGGATCTCAACCTTCTGGTCACCCTGCATGCGCTGCTGTCGGAGCGGCACATCTCCCGTGCGGCGTTGCGCCTGCACAGAAGCCAGCCGGCGGTGAGCCACGCATTGGCGCACCTGCGCCGGCTGTTCGACGACCCGCTACTGGTCCGGCGCGCCGGCAAGCTCGAGCTGACCGCGCGGGCAAGCGCCTTGATGCAGCCGTTGACCGAGGCACTCGAGCAGCTGGGCGCGCTGCTCGACCCGCCGACGTTCGACCCGTCTTCCGCGCAGCGGACATTTCGCCTCACGATGTCGGACTACGGCGCGCGCGTGCTGCTGCCGGGGCTGGCGCGCACGCTGCGCAGCCAGGCACCGGGGATCGACCTCGTCGTCAGCCAGGCCAGCCGCGAATCGATGCTGGCCGACGTCATCGACGGCGAGATCGAGATGGCGCTGGGCGTCTTTCCCGGGCGCCATCCAGACGCGGTGCGTGCGCACACACTTTTCGTTGAAGACTTCGCCTGCCTGGCCGATGCCTCGACCTTGCCGGCCAGCGGCACGCTCGATCGCGAGGCCTGGCTGGCACGCCCGCATGTGCTGGTCGCCCTGCGCGCGGAGAGCGACAACGAGATCGACCGTGCCCTCGCGCGCGACGGCCTGCGCAGGCGAGTCGCGATGACCCTGCCGCACTGGGGCGTGGCCAACGACCTGATCGCCGGCACCGATCTGATCCTGACCGTCGCCCGGCACAATCTCGACTCGATCGCTACCGACCCGCGCCTGCGCATCTTCGCGCCGCCACTGGCGATTGCCCGGTTCGACTTCGACCTGATCTGGCATCAACGCCGGGAGCGCGACCCCGCGCACACCTGGTTACGCGACACGGTCGTGCGCGTGGCCCAGGCGGGACACCCCGCCGCGACGGATTGAGGCGGTCGCCCGCGCGCACGAACGCGGGCGCCGCCAACAATTGCACGCTGACCCTGGTTTCAGAGCTGGGCCTCGATCGCGGCCTTGTCGATGATCGACCAGACTTCTTGGATCTTCTGGTCCCGGAGCGCATACAGCGCGTGCTCGCAGAACGTGACCCGTCGGCCGTTCACCGGCAGACCCAGGAACGCGCCGCGTGGCGTCACGTCGAACCGGAGCCTGCACGCCACCTGCTGCGGATCGGCGATCAGCCTCTCGATCTGGAAGTGGAGGTCCGGAATCTGCGCGTGATCGCCTTCGAGCATCGCGCGATACCCACCGAGCCCCAGTAGTTTACCGTTATGGCGGACATCGTCATGAACGAACTGTCCAAGCCGATCCCAATCTCGCGCGTTGAGGCAGGCGATGTAATCACGGTAGACCGCTTCGTTCTCGAGCTTGCGCATGCGCGATTTCACTTTCGATGTGCTGATAGATGCGTCCATCTTAGGCCCGGCCAAAAGCGCTGGTTCAATGACCTCGGGGCGCGCAGTCGCAAGACTGCACGATGTCGAGTCGGGCCCGGGTGCGACCACGGAATTGCCGGACCGGACACGTGCGCCATGCGCCTATGGTTCAACTCCGGTTGATCGATATGCCGCCATCGACCAGCATCACGCTGCCCGTCATGAACGCCGCCTCGTCAGAAGCCAGGAACAGCGCAGCGTGTGCAAGCTCCTCGGGCTGCGCGATCCGTTTGAGTGCGTGCAGTTGCGCGACCTGAGCCAATGCCTCTGGTGTGCCGTTCATCTCCTCGGCCATTGGCGTGTGGGTACCGCCGGGCAGCAACGCGTTGACCCGGATCGCCCGCGGACCGAACTCAGCGGCCAGCGCCCGGGTCAGACCGATCAGGCCGGCCTTGCTGGCGGCATACGCGGCGGTACAGGGGAAGCCGACGGTGTGGCCGACGAAGGTGGAAGTGAAGATCAGCGACCCACCCCCGCGCGCCAGCATTGCCGGAATCTGGTGCTTGGCGCCGAAGAACGCACCGCTGAGATTGATGTCGAGCGCCTCGCGCCACGCCTGCGCCTCAAGCTGCGGGGTCGGGACCAGCGCTCCGAGCGTGCCGGCGTTGTTGAACGCGATGTCCAGGCCGCCAAAGCGTGAGGTCGCCAGCGCGACCAGCGCCTGGGCGTAGGCTTCTTCACGTACGTCACCGGCCAGCCACGCAGCCTGGCCGCCGGCGTCCACGATCTGCGTCGCGATGGTCCGCAGCCGTGCATCGCGACGAGCAGCCAACACCACGCAGGCGCCCTCGCGTGCGAACAAGTGCGCCGCGGACTGGCCGATGCCGGAACTGGCGCCGGTGATAAGCGCGACCTTGCCGGGCAAGCGTTGCATGCGTGTCTCCACTGTCTCGAAGGAGCGCGGAGCATGGGCGTCGAACTGAAATGACGCTCGCCATGTTCGGACACGACATTTGAGGATTGCGTACACCCATGGCGACGCGGTGCACGAAATTGCACTCTGACCCCGGTTTCGAATTCGGGCATGAAGCCGGGCTCGCCATTCGGCGCCGCACGATCAAGCAGGCACGCACCGCCTATCGCTGAAGCACGTTGCGTAATGCTTCGGTCACCAACTGCTGCAGAAGCGGGCTTGAAGCCTCCTGCATTTCGGCCGCGACGGTCGCCTGCGTGGAGCGAAACTTGGCGGCGTGGGGCGAACGCGTCCCCTGTGTCGCGAGGGAACGAAGCTCGTCTGCGGTGAAGTGCTTGGCATAGATCGTCGCCAGATTCCGATCCCACCGCGCCTGGTAGGCAGGAACCAGCTTCGAAATCTCGCCGGCCACCCATTGCTTGGCCTTCGCGACGCCATGCTGCTGCGCCAGCGTGGCGAACGTCGTCGTCGCACCCGCCGCCCGGTTCGCAAGGCTTTCAAGTCCCGCGCCCATCTCGAAGCGCTGCACAAGGGCGGCCGCGGGATCGCCTCCAGGCGTTGAGATCGCAGTTTCCGCCTCGGGACTGGACGGTCTACATCCCGCCGCCGACAGCGCGATCGAAAGACAGACCGCAGCAACATAAGCGAAGTGTTTCCAGGACATGACAGCATGTCTCCATGCGCAGCTGTGGTTCTGATCTGCGCTCGTCTGCCCGATCAGGTCTAGAGCAGATGCCTCCGTTGCTGCAATGGTGAGCGCACGCTCAGCAACAGCCGCCTCGGCATCCGAGATCGCTTTAACCGTCATTCGTGATCTAGGCATACGTCCTGATGCTTGCGTTGAGTCGCACTATGAAGGGGCACCGGTCTAAAGACTTTCGGGGTTAATTTTCTCTACTCATCATCGCCCCCTCCCCCGACAGCAAGTCGCTCAGTTCTTCTGGAGGCAGCCGCTTGAGCCGATACTCCAGCTTACGGTCATAACAACGATCATTCGGCTCGGTGTGGCGCTGCGCCTTACGCTGATACTGCTGCATAAAGATGCCGACCTCGCGAGCCATCTTGTCCTTCTTGCTCTTACCGGCCATCGACTTGCCCCCGATGCTGCGCACTGAATCGAGATGTGCCGCAAAACGATATCAACTTAAAAGTCTAGCCCCAGTCTCGCGCGCTCGAAAGATATTGCTTTAAAGGATCAATGCATTACGCGTCAGCGTCGCCAGATCGGCGTGATGCCGAGAGATAGGGCGAGCGCAGGGGAGCAAGCCGGCTGCAAGGTGCGCGTGGACATGCCAGAAGGGCGAATGTAGAAGCTCGGTGCACTCAATGTCTCTTTCGTAACGAAGAGGCCGTCATGGGATCGATCGGACATCGGCTCCTTCATCCAAGTTGCCTCGCAGTGCGGTTGCGCCTGCATAGATCGAGTTCGCGAAGAGGCATCGCATCGAATGGCCTTCTAGGCCTGCGTGTCCCGCAGCACTGCCTCAGCGATGAGCTTATCTAGCCGACGCACGTCAAGGCCCTTGTGGAGGTTCACCTTGATGCGACCCGCTTTCGTCCAGAGCTCGATCTCCGAATTGAAGTTGAAGATGCCATGTCCATTCTCAGAAGACCACATGAAGATAGACGCGTAAGGAAGCGAGTAGATCTCGACTTTCTTCCCGGACAATCCTTGTGCATCCCTGACGATAAGACGCTTATTGGTGAAGATGGCCGCATCCCGAAACGTCTTATATGCGGCAATCGCGGTCTCGCCGGTCACCAAAAGATCGTTCACATCCCCAGGGATCGGGCATTCGGAAACCAGCGTCCAGGCTAGAATTCCATGTGTTTCCGCCATATTGCTTCTTCCTCAAAGCTGCCGGATTGCTGGCGCCGCACCTACCCGCGGCCTACAGCGCGTTTCGCGGAGTATGACGCGTCGCCATGTGCAGAGCCATCGGAGCGAGATGCAGACTTTGGTTTATCTGTCCGCACTCGCACACATTCTCACGCTACGCACGCGACGTAGGCGCGATCGGTTGCGGGGGCAAGCTCACGGCTCGGTGGGCTGCTGTGGCGTGGGCGAGGGCGGATTCGAGCCTTGTGCGCGTTGCGGTGGCGCATTCGAGTTGTCCATGTCCGAGGCGATCCGCCACGGTGCCCCGGCTTCGCGTGTCAGCGTGAGCGTGAACTTGCCTGTGTCGCTGGGCGCATCGCCGTAACCGTACGCGCCGACGATGTAGGCGATAGTGTCTTCGGCGGCAAACGCGAGCGCGCGTAGCCGTAAAGGCCCACCGCCCTGGCCTGCGTATGCGGCCTGGATGGCGGCGTGGCCGCGGACAGGCGGGCGATTGCTTTGCAGCACGAAGCCGTCCTCGGCGAACAGTGCGGCGAGCGCCACGGCATCGCCGGCGCGCCATGCCTGTTCGTAATCGCGTAGCACGCGTGCCAGCTCGGGCGGCAACGCCACATCCCCATGCTCGACCTGCGTCCCGCGTTCGGGCGGCGGTTGTGCCTGCGACGTCCCTACCGCCAACATGAGACTCAGAGCGACACGGAAGACTGGATTACGACGCATCGGCGGTTGCTCCTTGCGGCGCCGCGCATTCGGGCGGCATTCGCCCACGGGCAGGGCATTACGTCGAGTATGGGGCGCCGTGCGGGCGCGTGCTATCGGTCGGGTTCTGCGTGGAGTGTCGACCCCGCTGTGTCTGACGATAGGCGGGCGATGGCGGGGCGTGTCTGCCGACACAGCACGAGACGCATCCCCTGCAAACGAAAACGGGGCGGCCCGAAGGCCGCCCTGCTCGGTGTTGCATGTCATGCGCCGCAGCGCGCGACGTGGCTCACTTCAGCCCGCGATGCTCCAACAGCGGCTCGACGCTCGGGTCCTTGCCACGGAATTCGCGGTAGGCGGTGGCGAGGTCACGCGAGTGTCCGATCGACAGGATCTTGTCGCGGAAGGTCTGGCCGTTTTCGCGGGTCAGGCCGCCGTTCTCGCGGAACCACTGGAAGGCGTCGTGGTCGAGGACTTCGGCGCCGAAGTAGGCGTAGTAGCCCGCCGCGTAGCCGCCGCCCCAGATGTGGCTGAAGTAGCTGGTGCGGTAGCGCGGCGGCACGGCGGCGAGGTCGACCTTGTACTTCTCGAGCGCCTGCTTCTCGAACGCATCGACGTCCTGCTTGGCCTCGCCGGCCGGCAGCGTGTGCCAGGCAAGGTCGAGCAGCGCGGCCGAGAGGTACTCGGTGGTCGCGTAGCCCTGGTTGAACGTGCGCGCCTTGACGATCCGGTCGACCAGATCCTGCGGCATCGCTTCGCCGGTCTCGTGGTGCTTGGCGTAGTTGGCGAACACCTTGGGATCCAGCGCCCAGTGCTCGTTGAACTGCGAGGGAAACTCGACGAAATCGCGCGGGGTGTTGGTGCCGGCGACCGAGGGGTACTTGGTGTTGGAGAAGAAGCCATGCAGCGCGTGGCCGAACTCGTGGAACAGCGTGGTCACGTCGTCGAAGCTCAGCAGCGCAGGCTGGCCGGCAGCGGGCTTGGTGAAGTTCTCGACGTTGTAGACGACCGGGATGGTGCCGGTCAGGCCGTTCTGCTCGACGAAGTTGCCCATCCACGCGCCGCCCTGCTTGCTGTCGCGCTTGAATGGGTCGAGGTAGAACAGCGCGAGCTGCTTGCCGTCGGCATCCATGATGTCGAACACGCGCACATCGGGGTGATAGACCGGGATGTCCTTGCGCTCCTTGGCAGTGATGCCGTAAAGCTGGTTGGCGGCGAAGAACACGCCGTCGTTGAGCACGCGGTCGAGCTCGAAGTAGGGCTTGATCTGCGCTTCGTCGAGGTCGAATTCGGCCTTGCGGACCTGCTCGGCATAGAAGTCCCAGTCGGCGGCGCCGGCGGTGAAGCCGCCGTTCTGTGCGTCGACCACGCCCTGGATCTTCGCCAGTTCGGCACGTGCGCGTGCAGTGGCGGCCGGTACGGTGTCGGTCAGCAGCTTGAGCGCGGCTTCCGGGGTCTTCGCCATCTGGTCGGCGATGCTGTAGGCGGCGTAGTTGGGGTAGCCGAGCAGCTGAGCCTGGCGCGCGCGCAGTTCGGCCAGACGCTGGATGGTGGCGCGGGTGTCGTTGGCATCGCCCTTCTCGGCGCGGCCGGTGGAGGCGGCGAGCACGCGCTCGCGCAAGCTCCGGTTCTTCAGCGAGGCCAGCACCGGCTGCTGGGTGGTGTTCTGCAGGCTCAGCAGCCACTGGCCATCCTTGCCGGCGGCCTTGGCGGCATCGGCCGCAGCGGCGATCGCGCCAGCGTCGAGGCCGTCGAGTTCGGCCACATCGGTGACGAACACGCCGCCGGCGTTGCTGGCGGCCAGCAGCTTGTTGCCGAACGCGGTCGACAGCGTGGACGACTCGGCGTTGAGCTTGCGCAGTTCGGCCTTGTCGGCGTCATTGAGCAATGCGCCGGCGCGCACGAAGTTGTCGTGCGTGTGGGCGAGCACGGTGGCCTGTTCAGGCGTGAGGCCCAGCGAGTCGCGCTGGTCGTACAGGGTCTTGACCCGGGCGAACAGCGCGGGATCGAGGTAGATGGCGTCGCTGTGCTCGGCGAGCTTGGGCGCCAACGCCTCTTCGGCCGCCTGCAGGGTATCGTTGGTGTTGGCGCCGGTGAGCATGAAAAACACGTTGGCCGCGCGGGTCAGCAGTTCGCCACTGCGCTCCATCGCTTCGATGGTGTTCTCGAAGGTGGGCGCCTCGGTGTTGTCGGCGATCTTGCGGATCTCGGCCAGGTGCTGCTTCATGCCCTCTTCGATCGCCGGCTGGTAATCGGCGTCCTTGAGCTTGTCGAAGGGCGGGGCCTGGAACGGCAGCGTGCTGGCGACGAACAGCGGGTTGTCGGCCGGCGCGGCCGCGGCGGAGGCATCAGTAGCAGGCATCGTGGACTCGGCAGCAGGGCGGTCGCCGCAGGCGGTGAGCGCCAGCGCGATCGCGGAAGACAGGAGCAGCTTATGCAACATGGAGGGAACTCCGTTAGGGGACAGCGCAGGGACGGCGTCGGTCGCGGCACGCGGCCCGCCAACCGCGCAGGGTGCGCCCAATGGTAGAGCTTGGAAATGTGCCGTTGGTTTGCCGGTTCAGGTGGGCGATGGCGGGGTGGGGTGTTCTGCGCGTGTCCCTCCGGCACGACGCGCCGGCGAGATGGGCCCTCTGCCTGATCGTGGGGGTGCTGGCCGGGCTGACCGGCGGCGCATCCGGGGCCGCGGGCGCGGCCGAGGCGCCGGTGATGGCCCCGGCGGCGGGCACGGTGGCCGAGGCAATCGGGACGGCGGTCATGCAAGAGGACGGCACGCTGGTGCTGCAGCTGCGCGCGCCACTCGATGGCGGGACGGCGCATGGCGAGACCGAGATCCGCTATCGGCCAGGCACCCCGGAGTACGCGGCGGTGCTGGCGCACTTGGGCGGGCTGACGCCAGGGCAGAGCAAGCCGGTGCCACCGTGGCCTGAGGAGGAGTGAGGTGGGCCGCGTCGCCCCACCCGGCGCCTGCGGCGCCACCTTCCCCGCATGCGGGGAAGGTGAGAAAGCGGCGGGGCACTCGAGCGGGCGATGATTCGAAGCCCTCCCCGCGCGCGGGGGAGGGTTGGGTGGGGCAGTGCGAACCGCTCAGACGGTGCCGCGATTCTTGCCCATCCACGGGGCGTACCAGGCGCGGATCCTGGCCATGTCGGCATCGAGGTCGTCGCCCGGCTCGATCAGCGGGCCGAAGCCGATGACCTTGTCCGGATAGTGGAAGTACAGGGTTTGGATCGGCACGTTGGCGGCCTTGGCGATCTTCCAGAAGCCGGTCTTCCAGCGCTCTACGCGCTTGCGCGTGCCTTCGGGGGCCAGGCCGTACCAGAACGGGGTCTCGCCGTGGATCGCCGCGGCCGCCTGTTCGACCACGCGCGAGGCACGGCTGCGGTCGACCGGGATCACGCCCAGGCCGCGCAGCGCCCAGCCCAGGACCGGCACGCGGAACAGCGAATCCTTGCCGAGCACGCGGATGTCCAGGCCCAGCGCGGCCTTGGCTGCGAAGCCCCAGACGCCGTCCCAATTGGACGAATGCGGGGCGCCGATGAGCACCAGCCGCGGGATGTTCGGCAGTTCGCCGACCATGCGCCAGCCGCCCAGGCGCAGGATGCTGCGCCCGATCCAGCGCGCGAGCCGGCTGGGTTTGACCCGCGGCGCGAGCGGCGGGACGGGGATCAGAAACGGGTACTTCGATGTGCTCATGCGTCCTCGGCGCGAAGGCCCGCTCCGGCGGGCGTCATTCCCAGTCGCGCCCGGCGCGACCGCGTTTGATGGTACTGCGTTCGCGTTTGGCACCCAGTCGACGTTCCTTGGCGCCGCGCGTGGGGCGGGTGGCGACGCGCGGTTTGGGCACCTCGTAACCGGTCGCCACGAACGCGGCCAGGCGCGCGCGGGCGTCCTCGCGGTTGCGCTCCTGGGTGCGGAAGCGCTGGGCGCTGATGACCAGCACGCCGGCATCGGTCACGCGACGGTCGCGGCGCGCCAGCAGGCGGGCGCGCACGGCGTCGGGCAGCGACGGCGAGCCGGCGATGTCGAAGCGCAGTTCGACCGCGGTCGACACCTTGTTGACGTTCTGCCCACCCGGTCCGCTCGCACGCACGAAGCGTTCGACGAGTTCGGACTCGGGGATGGCGGGCGGCGTGGACATCGTCAGCGATTGTAAGAGGGTGGGTGTCGACGCGGGCTCGCGGGACAACAGCCCGTCATGCCGGTGGACCGGGAAACAGCAGCAGGGCCTTGGCGAATGCATCGCCGGGCGGCGCGGCGATGTCCATGCGTTCGCCGGTGTGCGGATGGGTGAAGCGCAGGCGTTCGGCGTGCAGCAGCATGCGGTGGATACCGAGCCTGCGGAAATGGCGGTTGTGGCGGCCGTCGCCGTGGCTGGTGTCGCCGATCAGATGATGCGAGAGGTGCTTGAGGTGACGGCGGATCTGCCGGAAGCGGCCGGTCATCGGCTCGGCGCGCAGCAGGGCGTAGCGCGAGGTCGCAAAGCCCGCCGACGGCAGCGCCAGTTCGGTGGTCGCCAACCGCGTGAAGCGCGTGACCGCAGGCTTCTTCAACGGCTTGCCGGGGCCACCGTCGAGCGGATGGTCGACTTCGAGATCGGCCTCCGGCCAGCCGCGGCACACGGCCAGGTAGTGCTTGTCGACGCTGCGCGCCATCCATTGCGTGCCCAGCGCCGAGGCGGTCTCGCGATCGAACGCCAGCAACAGGCAGCCGCTGGTGGCGCGGTCGAGCCGATGGACCAGGAACAGCGGCCGGCCGAACTGCAGACGCAGGCGGTCGGCGAGAAAATCGTGCTCGCCGCGCGCGAGCGCGCTGTCGTGGACCATCAGGCCGGCGGGCTTGTCGACCACCGCCAGCCAGTCGTCCGCATACCGCACATCGATCGTCATCTGTTGCGCTCCGGGCGTCGTGGGGCATCCGGGCGCGCGGATGCGATCTGCTATTTTCGGCGATCGACTTGTCCGAAGGGAAACCGCATGCGTCGCCGCCTCCGTGTCTGCCTGGTCGCGCTGCTGCTGTGCGCGGGCATCGCACCGGCCATCGCGGCGCCGCAGCTCGATGCGCCGGTGCACAGCGCCGAGGGCATCAGCGAGTACCGCCTCGACAATGGCCTGCAGCTGGTGCTGTTCCCCGACCCCGGCAAGCCGGTGACCACCGTCAACGTGACCTACCGCGTGGGCTCGCGCCACGAGGGCTACGGCGAAACGGGCATGGCGCACCTGCTCGAGCACCTGCTGTTCAAGGGCACGCCGACCCATCCCGACATCCCCGGCGAGATGAAGCGGCGCGGCATCCGCTTCAACGGCACGACCTGGTTCGACCGCACCAACTATTTCGCCAGCTTCTCCAGCGATCCGGCCACGCTCGACTGGCTGCTGGGCATGGAGGCCGACCGCATGGTCGCCTCGCGCATTGCGCGTGCGGATCTCGACAGCGAGATGACCGTGGTCCGCAACGAGCTGGAGGCCGGCGAGAACAACCCGGTGCGGGTGCTGGTGCAGCGGCTGATGTCGGCGGCCTACGACTGGCATAACTACGGCAATCCGACGATCGGCGCGCGCAGCGACATTGAGGGCATGCCGATCGAACGGCTGCAGGCGTTCTATCGCACCTGGTATCGGCCGGACAACGCGGTGGTGGTGATCGCTGGCGATTTCGATCCCGCGCACGCACTTGAGCGGGTGGCCGCGCACTTCGGCGCGCTGCCGCAGCCGACAAGCGCGCTGCCGCGCACCTACACCCGCGAGCCGGCGCAGGATGGCGAACGCCACGTCGTGGTGCGCCGCGTCGGCCGCACGCCCTACCTGGCCGCGGGCTATCACATTCCCGCCGGCCGGCATCCCGATGCCGGCGCGCTGGCGGTACTGGCGCAGGTCCTCGGGCATGCGCCGAGCGGCCGGCTGCACCGGGCCCTGGTCGAACTGGGCCTGGCGACCTCGGTCTCGGCTACGGGCTACAGCCTGGATGAGCCGGGCTACCTCAGCGTGGTGGTCGAGGCCCCAGCGGACAGCGACCTGGAGGCACTGCAGGCACGGCTGCTCGATGTGCTCGAACAAGACCCGGCGCCGTTCACCGATGACGAGGTGGACGAGGCGCGGGCACGGCTGCTGGCCGGCTTCGAGCGCGCGCTGCGCGATCCCAATGCGGTCGGCGTGGCGTTGTCGGATGCAATTGCGCAGGGCGACTGGCGCTTGCTGCTGCATGCGCGCGACCGGCTGGGAGCGGTGACCGCGGCCGACGTGCAGCGCGTGGCGCGCGCCTACCTGCGCCGCGACAACCGCACGACCGGCCACTTCGTGCCGACCGACGCGCCCGAGCGCATCGAGATTCCCGAGGCGCCAGACGCGGCGACGCTGCTGGCCGATTTCGTCGGCCGGCCGGCGCTCGCGGCCGGCGAGGCCTTCGATCCGACACCCAAGGCCATCGACGCGCGCACGCGGACCTGGACGCTGTCCAATGGCGCCAGGCTCGCCGTGCTCGACAAGGCGACCCGCGGCCAGGCAGTACAACTGCGCATGACCCTGCGCCTGGGCAGCGAGGACACGCTGACCGGGCGCACCGATGCGGCGATGCTGGCCGGCGGCATGCTGATGCGCGGCGCTGGCGATCTGGACCGTGCGGCGATCTCGCGCCGGCTCACCGCACTACGCTCGACATTGGGCGCCAGTGGCGGCGCGACCACGGTCAGCGTCGCCGCCTCAAGCGACCGGACGCACCTGGCCGATCTGCTCGATCTGACCGCAACCGTGCTGCGCCGGCCGACCTTCCCCGAAGACGAGTTCGCGCAGCTGCGCACGCAGTGGATCACCGGCATCCAGGGCAGCATGAGCGAGCCGGGCGCGGTGGCCAATCAGGCAATGGCGCAGCACTTCGACATCTTCCCGCCCGGCCATCCCTTCCACGCGCGTACGTTCGAGCAGCGCATCAATGGGCTCAAGGCGACGACGCGCGACGAGGCGGCAGCCTTCCATCGTGCGTTCTACGGCATGGGCCCGGGCACGACGATCGCGATCGTCGGCGATGTCGATGCCGAGGCGGTACGTGCGCAGCTCGAAGCACTGTTCGGCGACTGGCGCCCGGCGACGCCGTTCGTGCGCATTCCCACGCCGTATGCAGCGCAGCCGGCGGCGCAGCTGCGCGTGGTCACGCCCGACCGGCCGAATGCCGTATTCCTGGCGCAGCAGGCGCTGCCGCTGGGCCAGGATCACCCGGATTATCCGGCGTTGTATCTGGGCAACCACCTGTTCGGCAGCGGCGGCATGAAGTCGCGGCTGGCCGACCGCATCCGCCAGCGCGATGGCCTGAGCTATGGGGTCAGTTCGAGCTTCGGCGCCAGCGCGTTCGATACCGTCGGCACGTTTTCGGCGCAGGCGATCGCCGCGCCGGAGAATATCGCCAAGGTCGCGCAGGCCTTCGATGAGGAACTGCGTCGACTGCTCAACGATGGCATCGACGAGACCGAACTGGCGCAGACGCGCGACGGCCTGCTGCTGGCGCGCCGCACGGCGCGCGCGAGCGATGCGCAACTGGCCGGCACGCTCAACGACAATCTCTACCTGGAGCGCAACATGGCCTATTCGGCCACGTTCGAGGACAGGCTGCGCGCGCTCGACGCCGAGGCCGTGCGCGCGGCGATGGCGCGGCACCTCGACCCCGACGCGATCACGACCGTCGTCGCGGGCGATCTGGACGCGGCTGCCGCGGGACCGTAGCCCCGCGCGGCGCGTTGTCCGCTACTCGGTGGCCGGCGCCGGCCCGAGGAGGCCATCGATTCGAGCTCGGCGCACATCTGCTGTTGCTGCGCCGGCGTCGCGCTCTCGTACTGCGCGCGCACCTTGTCGTGCGCTGACGCGAACTCGCGGTCGAACATCGCCGCATCGCCGCCCATCTTCACGAACTCCTGCTGCTGGCGGGTCTTGGCCTGCGCCAATTGGTCGGCCGGGATGTTCGGATCGCACAGTTCGACCGCCGCATGCATCGCACCGCCGAGGCCGGCGAGCTGGGTCAGCATCGTCGTCGCGGCGTCGCCGGTCAGCGGCGCCTCGACCGGTGCGCTGCCGTCCTCGAGCTGGGCGGCCGCGGCCTCCGAGGGCACGGTGCGGGTGTCTTCGACCGGCGCGGTCTGCGCGGGCGCGCCGTCGGCCTGTCGGTCGCCGCAGGCAGCGAGGGCGAGCGCGCCGGCGATGGCCAGGCCCAGGGGAAGTCGTACACGCAATGGCCGCATCCGGGGGATCTCCATGATCGGGTAGGTCTCGAGCCTAGCAGAGCGGGTGTGGCAGGCTGACTGCACGGCTGCGATCGCACATCACGGGGTGTCCGGGGTCTCGCGGCGGCTGCGGTAGCACTGCAGGTGCACCCAGGCGGCCTGCAGCATCGGCGCTGTAATCTTCGCCGCCATTGCCCGCGCCCGCATGTCGCCGACGATCTGTGCCGCCTCGACATCCTGGCCCGATTCGAGATCGCGCAGCATCGACGCAGTGGCCGCAGAGCCGGCACGGGTCAACAGCGAGCGGGCCTGCTCGGCGGCCTGCGCCGGAATGGCCTGACCCTGCGCGGCGGCGACTGCGAGGCATTCATCGTGCAGCGCGGCCATGAAGGCGGCGCCCTCGTCGCTGGCGACGATCCGGCCGATGCTGGCGCGCATCAGGCAGGTCGCCGCAGCCATCGCGGTGAGGAAGCTGAACTTGTTCCACGCTGCCTGCAGGAAGTCGTCGCTGCGCACGGCCTCGAAGCCCTCGGCGCGCGCGCAGGCCTCGGCGAGCGTCTGGGTGCGCGCGCTGCCGTTGCGGGCCGGGTCGCGTTCGCCGAACGTCAACGACGGCGGCGAGGGCAGATGCACGACCTCGCCCTCCATGCCCTTGACCGCGCTGATGAAGCACAAGCCGCCGAGCACCCGGTCCGCGCCGAAGCGCGCATCGAGCGCGGCATAGTGTTGCAGCCCGTTGAGGATCGGCATCACGGTCGTGCCATCGCCGACCGCCGGCGCGATCGCATCGATCGCGGTCCCCAGATCGTAGGCCTTGCAGCTGAGGACGACCAGATCGAACGGCTGCGCCGCAGCGAGCGCAGGCAGCGCATCGGCGGTGACATGCGCGACCGCGAGGTCGGCATCGCCGAGCGGGCTGCGCAGGCGCAAGCCCTCATGTGCGAGCTGCGCCGCGCGCGCAGGGCGCACCAGGAACGTGACATCGACGCCGGCCTGGGCCAGCCGACCGCCGAAATAGCCGCCGGTGCCGCCGGCACCGAGGACGAGAATGCGCATGGGGGACTCCTGGCAAGAACGGGTGTCGCGTCCAGCTTAGCGGTGCGCGCAACGCTGCGACCGCCGAACCGTTGCCTCCATCGCGTTCGCTATGGCGATCGGCGACGCGGACACAGGTTTGCGTCAGCTGCGCAAGCCGACCCCGCGCTTGAGCAGGGTCAGCGCGACCACAGTGAGCACGACCACGAAGCCGAGCATCAGCGTGTAGGCCACGGTCAGCGGAATGTCCGAGGTGCCGAGCAGGCCATAGCGGAAGGCGTTGACCATGTAGAAGATCGGGTTGGCGTGGGTCGCGGCCTCGGCCCAGTCGGGCAGCAGCTTGACCGAGTAGAACACGCCGCCCAGGTACGTCAGCGGGGTCAAGATGAAGGTCGGCACGATCGCGACGTCGTCGAACTTCTTGGCGTAGACCGCGTTGATGAAGCCGGCCAGCGAGAAGATCGTGGCGCCCAGCAGCACCGTGCTCAGCGTGACCAGCGGATGGGGGATGCGCACGTGGGTGAACAGCATCGCGATGCCGAGCACGATCACGCCGACCGCAACCCCGCGCACAACCGCGCCGAGCACATAGCCGCCGAGCACGACCCAGCCGGGCATCGGGCTGACCAGCAGTTCCTCGACATGGCGGCCGAACTTCGCGCCGAAGAAGCTCGAGGAGATGTTGCCGTAGCTGTTCTGGATCACGCTCATCATCACCAGGCCGGGCACGATGAAGTCCATGTAGGACACGCCGCCCATGTCGCCGATGCGCGCGCCGATCAGGCCGCCGAAGATCAGGAAGTACAGCGTCATCGTGATCGCGGGCGGCACCAGGGTCTGGGCCCAGATGCGCAGGATGCGCACGATCTCGCGCCGGGCGATCGTGCCCAGGGCGATCAGGTTGCGGGCGGTCGTGGTGGCTTCTGTGCTCATGCTCGGCGTCTGTCGAAAGAGGGGAAGGGCGGGGAGGCCGCTGCGCGCGACCGGCGTCTACGACGCCTGATGCCCCGATCCCACATCGCGTGCGGTCAGCCGCACGAACAGTTCTTCCAGTCGGTTCGACTTGGTCCGCATCGAGCGCACACGCAACCCGGCCGCATCGAGCGCGGCGAACACCCGGTTGAGATCCATCGCGCGCGGCATGTCGATATCGAGCGTATGCGCGTCGGGTGCGGCGATCGTCACGCCGTCGATCGCCGGCAATGCGTCAGGCAAGGTGCCATCGATGTCGAGCATGAAGCCCTCGACATCGAGCTGGGCGAGCAGCGCGCGGATCGGTCCCTGTTCGACGATGCGGCCGTGGTCGATGATCGCCAGGTTGCGGCACAGCGACTCGGCTTCCTCGAGGTAGTGCGTGGTCAGGATGATCGTCGTACCCGCGGCGTTGATCTCGCGCAGTGCGCGCCACATGCCACGGCGGATCTCGATGTCCACGCCGGCCGTCGGCTCGTCGAGGATCAGCAAGCGGGGCCGGGTCATCATCGCGCGGGCGATCATCAGCCGCCGCTTCATGCCGCCCGACAGCGTGCGGCTCATCACATGCGCCTTGTCCCACAGCTGCGCGGCGCGCAGCTCGGCCTCGGCGCGCTCGGCGGCCTCGCGGCGCGGCACGCCGTAGAAGCCGGCATAGTTGACCAAGATGTCGAAGGGCTTTTCGAACAGGTTGAAGTTGATTTCCTGCGGCACCAGGCCGAGCAGGCGCATGGCCTGGTCGCGCTGGCGGACGATGTCCACGCCGAACACCTCCACGCTGCCCGCACTCATGTTGACCAACGAAGAGACGATGCCGATCAGCGTGCTCTTGCCCGCGCCGTTGGGGCCGAGCAGGGCATGGAAATCGCCCGGCGCGACATCGAGCGAGATGCCCTTGAGCGCCTCCACGCCACCGGCGTAGGTCTTGCGCAGTTCACGGACGGACAGCGCCGGCACATCGGCCGGCAGGGGGCGGCTTGGAGTCATGGGTGCGAGGGGTCCGATGCCGGCGGCCCGGGGGAGGCCTCGGCGGAAGACGCTAGTATAGGCGCCCGGTCGCACCCGGCCCCGCGATACACCGTTGCGCGGACGCGCGTCCGTTCCGCTTACGATCCGGTTGACCCGTGGCCATCCAGCATTTCCCGCTCAAGCTCACCGGCCGGCGCATGATCGCGCCCACCGTCGCCCATCTGTCGTTCATTCGCGACGACGGCCAGCCGCTGGATTTCGTGCCCGGCCAGTTCATTCAGGTGCATTTCGCCTACGCCGACGGCACGCCGACCAAGCGCTCGTATTCGCTGGCGACGATCCACGATCACGCGATGGGGCCGGGCGATGCGGTCGAGATCGCGGTCAGCTATGTGCCCGGCGGTGCGGCGACGGCCCTGTTCGAGGGCCTGGCGCTGGGCGACCACGTCCAGGCCAGTGGCCCGTTCGGCCGGTTCTGCCTGCTGCCGCAGGACAGCAACCGTCGCTACCTGCTGATCGGTACCGGCACCGGCGTGACGCCGTACCGGTCGATGCTGCCGCTGCTGGAACGGGCGATCGCCGAGCGCGGCGTGGAGGTCGTGCTGCTGCTGGGCGCACGCACGCCGGCCGAGTTGCTGTACGGCGACGATTTCCGTGCCTTCGCGCAGGCGCACCCGCAGTTCCGCTTCGTGCCGTGCTTCTCGCGCGAGCTGCCGGCGCCCGGGGACCCGCATGCGCATGCCGACGTGCGCCACGGCTACGTGCAACAGTTCGTCGGCGAGTTCGCGCCCGACGCCGACGACATCGCCTACCTGTGCGGGAACCCGGACATGGTCGATGCGGCGTTCGAGGCGCTGAAGGGCTTCGGTCTGCCGGTGCCGCGGATCCGGCGCGAGAAGTACGTCAGCAGCAAGTAGGTCGGGGGCCGCCGTGTCAGCACCGGACGCTCGATTGTCGACGCCAGCCGAGGCGGACATCGCGGCGCTGATGCCGCCTCCGCCCGATGCACCGGCGCCCAAGCGTCCCGGCTGGCGCCGCATGCTGCCGACGTTGGGCGGGATGGTCGGCGGTGTCGTGGTCGGCCTGGGCGCGGCGATGATCGGCGTCCCGCTGCTGGACGCCCTGCCGCCTGGGTCGATGACGGCGTTGCTGCTCGGCGTTGTGCTGTCGGTGTGGCCGCACATCGTGCTGCACGAGGCCGGCCACGCAGTGGGCGGTCTGTCGCGCGGCATGCACGCGATCGCGTTCGGCGTAGGACCATTCCGCTTGGAGCGACGCGACGCGCGCTGGCACTGGCGGCGGGGCGGCGGAATCCGCGGCATCGGCGGGTTTGCGGCATTGCTGCCAAGCGGCGAGCGCGGGCTGTCGCGCCTCGACCAGGCCATCTTCCTGCTCGGCGGGCCGATGGCCAATCTTGTCACCGCGGCGGTGCTGTTCGCCTGTGCGACGTGGCTGCCCATGCCGGTGCAGCTCGCGGCCGCCGGTCTGGGCAGCGCGATCGCCGCCGCGCTGATGGGCCTGGGCAACCTGCTGCCGATGCACATCGCAGGCTGGCGATCGGATGGCCGGGGGCTGTGGGACCTGCTGCGCCGGACACCCGACGCCGCGCTGCACCTGCAGATCAACCAGCTGATGGCGTTGAGCCTGGCCGGCGTGCGGCCGCGCGACTGGCCCGAGGCGTCCATCCCTGGACTGCCGGCCTCGATCGCCAGCGACGGTCTGGCGCTGAGCGGACGGATGCTGCGCCTGTCGCGCGCGATCGACCGGCGCGATGCCGCGACCGCCTGGCCCGACGCCGTCGCGTTGACAGTGGCGTTCGCGTCCGCGCCCACGGTGTCGCAAGGCCCCATCGCCGTCACGCTGGCCAGCCATGCGGCGTTGCTGGTCGGCGACCGGGCCTTGCTGGCGGCCTGGCGTCCGCGCTGCGAAGGCGGGCTGCTGGATCTTTCGCCCTACCGGGCGTGGCTGGATGCCGAGCTCGCACAGCTCGATGGCGATGCGACCGCGCTGGCGACGCACCTGGCCCAGGCGCGCGCACTGGCCGACCGGATTCCGGACGCGGCCAGCCGGACGGTCTTCGACGAGCGGCTCGAGACACTCGCTCAATCGCTTGCGCCATCTTTGTAAAGCACGCTTGACACCGCGCTTGGGGCAGCCGCATGCTGAGTGTCAAGCACACTTGACAGCGCAGACCGCCATGACCCGTTCCTTACACACCCAGCCGCTGCTGGCCGTCGCCGCGATGTTGATGGCCGCTGCGATCGCGCTGCGTCTGTTGCTGCCCGCAGTCCCCGCCTGGGCACCGGCGCTGATCCTGCTGTCGGCGGTGGTGATCGGCGCGGTCGCGATGCGCGGCGGTGCGTCCGGCTGCATGGATGCGCCGCCCGCCCTGCGGCGCCGCTACATCCGCGACATGACGGTCGGCATGGTCAGCTATGTGGTGCTGCTGTTCGCATCGTTGCTGTTGCTGCGCGCGGTGGAGACGCCGGCGCTGCGGGCGCTGATCGCGCTGCTGCCGGTCGCGCCGATCGCTCTGCTGATGCGCGCGATGCTGCGCTTCATCCGCGGCGTGGACGAGCTGCAGCAGCGTATCGAGCTCGAAGCGATCTGCATCGCCACCGCGCTGGTGTCCTTCGGCTACATGACCGGCGGCTTCCTGCAGGCGGCGGAGGTCATCGACGTGCCGGCAAGCGCCGCGATGCTGTGGGTGTTCCCCCTGGTGTGCGGCCTCTACGGCATCGCAAAATCGGTCGTCGCGCGGCGGTACCGGTAAGGGGTCGGCATGAAGAGTCGGGTGCGGGCGCTGCGCGAGGCACGGGGTTGGTCACAAGCACAGCTGGGCGAACGTCTGGAAGTGTCGAGACAGACGATCAACGCGATCGAGACGGAAAAGTACGACCCCAGCCTGCCGCTGGCGTTCCGGATCGCACGCGAGTTCGCCGAGCCCATCGAATCCATTTTCCTGTTCGAGGACGTTCCATGAGGACATCGAGGTTTTCCGTGCTGACGCTGGCCGCGGGCATCGCGCTTGCCGGCTGCAGCGGGGGCGCGCCGGTACCGGCAGACGGCGAGGCCGTCCGGCCGAAGCGAATGTTCGGGCAGATCCCCTTCCACGCCTGCACGCTGGACGGGGGCAATGCGGCAACCCGGGTCGAGGCGCAATGCGCCACCTACGAGGTGCCCGAGAATCCCGATGCGCCCGACGCCCGGCGCATCGCGCTCAACATCGCCTGGCTGCCGGCCGATGCGAAGGACGGCGGCACCGCCGATCCAGTGTTCTTCCTCGCTGGCGGCCCGGGCCAGGCCGCGACCGAACTCGCCGCGCAGATCAATGCCGGCCTGCGCGAAGTGCGCCGTCAGCGCGACATCGTGCTGGTCGACCAGCGCGGGACCGGCGGTTCGAACCCGCTGACCTGCACCGATGCCGATGGCCAGGCGCTGGAGCTCGACGCGCTGACCGCGCCCGACGACGCCGCGCTCGACGCCTATGTCGGGCGATGCCTGGCCGGCCTCGATGGTCGCGCCGATCCGCGTTTCTACACCACTGCCAATGCGATTCGCGACCTCGACACCGTGCGCGCCGCGCTCGGTGCCGATCGGATCAACCTGGTCGGTGGGTCCTACGGCACCCGCGTCGCTCAGCAGTATGCGATGGCGTATCCGCAGCACACACGCAGCATCGTGCTCGACGGCGTGGCCCCGAACGACCTGGTCGTCGGCGGCGAGTTCGCGCACACCTTCGAGGACGCGCTGGCGCTGCAATCCAAGCAATGCGCTCAGGACGCCGGATGCCGCGCACGCTTTCCCACCGATCTGCAGGCCCAGCTGCGCGGCGTGCTGTCGACGCTGCACACGACGCCCGCACCGGTGACCTATCGCGACCCGACCACCGGCGCGCAGCGCGACGGCGTGGTCACGCCGGACACGGTGACCGGCCTCGCGTTCCTGTTCTCGTATGCGCCACAGACCGCGTCGCTGCTGCCGTTGATTCTCGACGAAGCGGCGCAGGGCCGCTACGGCCCGCTGATGTCGCTGTCGCAACTGATGTACAGCAACGTCGACGGCCAGATGACGCGCGGCATGCAGTGGTCGGTGATCTGCGCCGAAGACGCAGGCCGTTACCGCGAGGACGGGCGCGTCGCCGATACGATCCTCGGCCCCGGTGTCGCGCGCATGTTCTTCGGCGCGTGCCGCACCTGGCCGATCGGCGCGCCGCCGGCCAACCACACCGCGGCCCTGCAGTCCGATGTGCCGGCCCTGCTGATGTCGGGCGAACTCGATCCAGTGACGCCACCTGCCTACGCCGAGCGCGTGCTCGCCGGCCTGCCGAACGGACGCCATCTGGTGTTCAAGGGCCAGGGGCACGGCACGTTCGCGCTCGGCTGCGCGCCCAAGCTGCTCGCGCAGTTCATCGAATCCACCGATGCCAAGGCGCTCGACGCCAAGTGCTTGGACGCGATGCGCCCGGTGCCGCCGTTCACCAGCTTCAACGGGTGGTCGCCATGATCGTGCCGCGCTTCGCGATGCCCCTCTTCCTTTCGGAGCTTCATCGATGATCACCGCCCAGCAATTGCACAAGGCGTTCAAGACCAAGGCCGGCCTGGTCCAGGCGGTCGACGGCGTGGACTTCGTCGCCGAGGACGGCCGCATCACCGGCCTGCTCGGTCCCAACGGCGCCGGCAAGACCACGACACTGCGCATGCTCTACACGCTGATGAAGCCCGACCGCGGCCAGGTGCTGGTGGACGGCATCGACGCGAGCCGCGACCCGGCTGCCGTGCGTCGCGTGCTGGGCGTGCTGCCCGACGCACGCGGCGTCTACAAGCGGCTGACCGCACGCGAGAACATCCACTACTTCGGCCAGTTGCACGGCATGAGCCAGGCCCAGATCGCCACACGCACCCAGGCGCTGAGCGACCAGTTGGACATGGGCGAGATCCTCGACCGCCAGACCGATGGCTTCAGCCAGGGCCAGCGCACCAAGACCGCGATCGCACGCGCCTTGGTGCACGACCCCCGCAACGTCATCCTCGACGAGCCGACCAATGGCCTGGATGTGATGACCACCCGCGCGATGCGCGAATTCCTGTTCAAGCTGCGCGACGAGGGCCGCTGCGTGATCTTCTCCAGCCACATCATGCAAGAGGTCGCCGCGCTGTGCGACCGCATCGTCATCATCGCCAAGGGGCGCGTAGTGGCCGCCGGCACCGCCGACGAACTGCGCGCGCGCTACGGCACGCAGAACCTCGAGGACGCCTTCGTGCGTGCGATCGGCTCGGAAGAGGGGCTGCTGGCATGAGCGCACTGCGATGGGTGTGGTGTGTGATGCGCAAGGAGCTGCTCGACATCGGGCGCGACCGGCGCACGCTGTTCATGGCGCTGCTGCTCGGCCCGCTGCTGTATCCGGTGCTGATGACCGGCATGAACGTGATGATGGAAAAGCGTGCCAAGACCGAACAGGACCGCGTTCTCGAAGTCCCGGTGCTGGGCGCGGCGCATGCGCCGAACCTGGTCGCGCACCTGGCGACGCTGGGCATCGTCGCGGTCGATGCGCCTGACGACCTCGATGCGGCCATCGCCCGACAGGACGTCGACGTCGCGATCGAGATCCCGGCTTCGTTCGCCGAGGACTGGCAGGCCGGGCGGCCGGCCACGGTCGAGGTCATCAGCGACAGCACCCAGCGCAACGCGCAGACACCGGCCACGCGGGTGCGCGCGGCGATCGCCAGCTATGGGCAGCAGGTCGGTGCGTTGCGTCTGCTCGCACGCGGTATCGACCCATCGGTGGTGCAGCCGATCGCGGTGGGCACGCGCGACATGGCGAGCGAAGAGGCCAAGCGCGGCATGCTGCTCGCGGCGCTGTTGCCGTATCTGCTGATCCTGTCGAGCTTCATCGGCGGCTCGTACCTGATCATCGATGCGACCGCCGGCGAACGCGAGCGGCAGTCGATCGAGCCGCTGCTGGCCACGCCGGCTGCACGCGGTGCGATCGTCAGCGGCAAGATGCTCGCCGCCTGCGTGATCGGCCTGTTGTCGTTGCTGCTCACATTGCTGGCATTCAAGCTCAGCGCCCAGATCGGCACCGGCATGACCCGCATGCTCGACGTCCGGCTGGCGGCGATCGGCAAGATGCTGCTGGTGCTGCTGCCGATGTTGTTCATCGGCACGTCGCTGCTGACGTTCCTCGCAGCCGCGGCCAAGAGCATGAAGGAAGCGCAGAGCCACATCGTCTGGCTGATGCTGCTGCCGATGGTTCCCACGTTCGTGCTGATCATCAATCCGATCAAGACCGAGTTGTGGCAGTTCGCGGTGCCGTTCCTGTCGCAGAACCAGCTGCTGCTCAAGATCATCCGCGCCGAGCCGATCGCGCCGCAGGTCTGGGCGGTGTACCTGCTCGCCAGCCTCGCGTTGGTGGCGGTGTTCTGGGGCCTGGCGGTGTGGCGCTACCGTCAGGAGCGGCTCGCGATCTCGGGCTGAGATCGCGCAGACGGCATGGGGCGCGTGCGTTGCACGCGCCCCCGCGTGCCCGCCGGCCACGCGCCGGTGGGCGCTTGCGTCAGTTGGCGGTCGGTGAGAAGCCGATCGTGCGGCGCGTGGTGACCGGTGCCGGCACCGGCTCGAAGCGCCAGCGTCGCACTGCGGACAACGCCTCGCGATCGAAGGTGCGGGGCGGATCGGCGCGCACGATGCGCGCGCTGCTCACCGAGCCATCGACCGCGACGGTGAACTCGACCTGCACCTCACCGCTGATGCCGGCCCGCAACGCATCCGGGGGATAACGCGGCGCCGGTGTGCTCAATGGGTGCAGTTGGACGGGGACCGGAGCCGGCGCCACTTCGGGCGGCGGTGCTTCGGTGGCCGGGGTGGGCGCCGGGCGTGCGGGTGCGGGGCGCGGCGTGTCCTGCGCTGGACGCGGGGCCTGCTGTGCGGGCGCGGGCGTCGGCGCAGACGCCGGTGCGCTGCGCGCGCCGGTGCTATCGGCCGGTGGCGGCCCCGGCAGCTGCTGTGCCGCCGAGACCTGCTGCTCGCGCTGCTGCTGTGCGCGCTCGCGCGCGATCTGCTGTTGGCGCTCGGCCTCCTGCGCGGCGCCACGCTGCTGATGCACGGCCGCTTCTTCGGCGGTGGCGATGCTGGTGCGCAACCGGCCCAGCGCCGGGTGGGTGGCATCGGCACGTTCGATCAGTCCCAGCAGTCGGCGCGCCTCGGCGAAATCGCCGCGGTCGCGGTTCTGCTCGGTGGCAATCACGGTGAGCGGCAGCAGGTCGATCAGCGCGCTGGTCGCCGCGGCGTCACCGCGCGTCTTGTCGCGCAGCGCGAGGTAGTACTCCATCGCATTCTCGCCGGGCGGAAAATACAGCCGGCTGTCCTGATACGCCTGGCCGGCCGCCTTGCGCAGATCGTCCGCCGAGAGTGCGGCCAGCGCATCGTCGGCGGCGCGTTGCTGACGCGCGGCCTGGTCGGCCGCCTGGCGGCTCACGTCCGCGGTCTCGGCCGGTGCCGCGTCGGGCTCGGGTGCCTCGTCCCGGCCCCCGCAGGCAGCCAGTCCCAGCGCCACGCACAACGCCGCGGCCAGCCCGGTCCGCGACGACACTGCGGGCGTCGATCGATTCGAGACCATCATCGTTCCCCAGGGTGCCTGTTCTTCAAAGTGCGTAGCACGCGGCAGCGCAGACGATTTGTCAACCGCGCAGGTCGGCGTGCGGGCTCCGATTGTAAGCGCGTTGGCAGCGCGTTCACCGAACATGTGCGTTTTCAGCGCGAGTGCCCGGTACTGGAACGGCCTACTTGCCGATGCAGAAGCTCGAGAAGATATGCCCCAGCAGATCGTCGGGCAGGACACGGCCGGTGATCTCACCGACCGCGTCGTGGGCCACGCGCAAGGCCTCGGCCGTCAGTTCCAGAGTCTGCGCCTGCAGCGTCGCGCGCGCCTCGTCCACCGCATCGGCGGCAATGCGCAGGGCATCGACGTGGCGCTGCCGGGCAGTGAACGCGCCTTCGCCGGTCGCGGGCCCGGCAACCTGCGTCGCCAGTGCGTCGCGCAGCGCGTCCAGGCCCGCCCCTGTGCGCGCCGAAACACGCACCACGTCATCGTCCGGGGCCGCGCCCTCGAGCAAGTCGACCTTGTTGTGCACGACCAATCGCGCTGGCACATCTTGGATGTCGCTGGCCACGGCGCGCAGGCCCACCTGCGGATCGCGCGCATCGAGCACGACGATTGCCAGGTCCGCGCGACGCAATTCGGCGCGGGCGCGGCGGATGCCCTCGCGCTCGATCGCGTCTCCGGCCTCGCGCAAGCCAGCGGTGTCGACCAAGGTCAATTCGGCGCCGGCGATGCGCACGGTTTCGTGCAGCAGGTCGCGCGTGGTGCCGGCGATCTCGGTGACGATCGCGCGCTCGCTGCCGGCCAGCGCATTGAGCAGCGAACTCTTGCCCGCGTTGGGCGGACCGACGATCACCGCATGCAGGCCGTCGCGCAGCCGGCGTCCCTGCTCGGCTTCGGCAAGCAGCACAGCCAGCGAGGCGGCCAGCGCATCGAGCCGCTCGGCCACGACATCGCCGCCGAGCGCATCGATCGGCTCGTCGGAAAAATCGATCATCGCCTCGACGTGCACGCGCAGGTGCAGCAACTCGGCGGCCAGTGCGTCGCAGCGGATCGAGAACGCGCCGTCGAGCGTGCGGCGCGCGGCCCGTGCGGCGCGCACGTCGCCGGCGGCGATCAGGTCGGCAACGGCTTCGGCCTGGGTCAGGTCGAGGCGGCCATTGAGGAACGCGCGTTCACTGAACTCACCGGGCCGCGCGAGCCGCGCGCCGAGCGCGCGGCACCGGGCCAGCACCTGCTGCAGCACGACTGGACTGCCATGGCCCTGCAGCTCGACCACGTCTTCGCCGGTGTAGCTGGCCGGGCCGGCAAACGCAATCGCGATGCCGTCGTCGAGTGTCTCGCCATCATCATTCTCGAACCGCACATGGTGGGCGTGGCGCGGCCGCAATATCCGGCCGCACAGCGCCTGCGCGATCTCGGACGCACGCGGCCCCGAGAGCCGCACGATGCCGACGCCACCAGCGCCGGGCGCAGTGGCGATCGCAGCGATGGTGTCGGTCGACGGCATCCACGCCTCCTCAGAACCGGGGTCAGAGTGGATTTTCGAAGAACCAGGGGCAGAGTGGACATCCGCGAAGAAATCCACTCTGACCCCGGTTTTGGTGGGTGCTCAGGCCTTGGCCGGCGCCTCACTGTAGCGCTTGATCATCCACCACTGCTGCAGCAGGCCCAGGCCGCCGTTGGTGACCCAGTACAGCACCAGGCCCGAGGGGAAGAAGATCATGATCACGCCGAAGATCAGCGGCATCAGCTGCATGATCTTCTGCTGCATCGGGTCGACGCCGACCATCGGCGTGAGCTTCTGCGTCGCCCACATGATCGCGATGTTGAGCACCGGCAGGATGAAGTAGGGATCGCGCGCGGTCAGATCCTGGATCCACAGCATCCACGGCGTGTGGCGCAGTTCCACCGATTCGAGCAGCACCCAGTACAGCGCGAAGAACACCGGCATCTGCAGCAGCACCGGCAGGCAGCCGCCGATCGGGTTGATCTTCTCCTTCTTGTACAGCTCCATCATCGCCATCTGGAACTTCTGCTTGTCGTCCCCGTAGCGTTCCTTGAGCTGGGCGATGCGCGGCTGGAACTTGCGCATCTTCGCCATCGACTTGTACTGGGCGACCGACAGCGGATAGAGCGCGAGCTTCACCAGCAGCACCAGGCCGATGATCGACCAGCCCCAGTTGCCGATCAGGCCGTGCAGCTTGGCCAGCACCCAGAACAGGCCTTCGCCGAGCATCGCGAACAGGGTGAAGCGGCTGTAGTCGACGACGCGGTCGAGACCACGCACGCCCTGCGCCTTGATCAGGTCGACCTGCTTGGGTCCGATCCACAGCCGGGCGCTGGTGGCGGCCTGCTGACCGGCGGCGACCGAGATCGGCGGACCGAGCTCGCGGATCAGGTAGCGCGGCGCGCCCGTGCTGCGATCGACCTGCATCGAGATCGTGCTCGCATCGTCGGCACGCGGAATCCAGGCGCTGAAGAAGTGGTGCTGCGCCATCGCGATCCACACCTGGGTGTCCTTCGCGTTGAGCGGGCCGTCGCTTTCGAAGTCGCCGAGCTGGCGGCGGCTGTAGCCGATCTCGCTGCCGAACCAGGTCGCACCGACCAGGCTGTAGGACTCGGGATTGGTCATGCCGCGCTTGACCGCAGGTGCGGTCCGGATCAGCTGGCGATAGGCAAAGCCCTGCCACGGCGCGCTGCCGGCGTTGACGATCTCGTCGCGCACTTCGATCGCGTAGTCGGCGCGCGAGAACACAAAGTTGCGGCGGATGGTGACGCCGTCGGCACCGGTCCACACGAACGGCACCACCAGCGTGCCTTCGCCATCGGCCAGCGTGTAGGACGTGGCCTGGCCTTCGGGCACGAACGCACCCTCGTGGCTGGGCGCGGCATTGTTGCCGCTGACCCAACCGGCCTGCGCGGCGTAGTAATGCAGCGGATCGGTGTCGAGCATGCGCACCGGCGGGCTGTCGGCGTCACGGGTCTGCGGATAGGTCAGCAGGTCAGCCTCGACGACGTTGCCACCATCAAGCACGACGCGCAGCACATCGGTCTGCACCACCACGCGGCGCGCCGCGGCGGCGGCACTGGTCACCGGCGCCGAACTCGCACCGGGCACGGTGGGCGCCGCGGTCGCGGCCGGCGCCTCGGGGACGGCGGCGCCCGGCGCCTGCGGCGTCGGCACGGTCGGCGAGGCGTTGGCGGCACTGGTCTGGGCCGGCTGCGCGGCAGCCGCCTTCTCCTTGCCCCACTCCATCCAGAGCAGCACGGCGACCATCAGCCAGGCGAGGATCAGGAAAGTACGGATCTGGTTCATCAGGCGGGCAGGCTCATGCGCCGGGCGTGGCCGGCGTGGATGGAATCGGGGAAGCGGGCATTGTGCCGACCGGGGCGGCCAGCGGCAACGCGCGCGCGCGCCGCAGCGCGGAGATAAAGGCAGTGCGCAGCGCGGCGTTGTCGGCGCCGGCCGCGGGCGGGCGGGCGACGACGACATAGCTGCCGGGCTTCAACTCGGCCTGCAGCAGCCGGAACTGGTCGCGCAGCACGCGCTTGATGCGGTTACGGCCGACCGCACGCTTGTCGACCTTGCGCGAGACCGCCAGCCCCAGACGCGCCGGGCCGGGCTCGGGCAACAGGTGCACGGCCAGCAAGGGCGACGCGGTTCGCGTTGCGCTGGCGAAGATACGATCGAAATCGGCACGCGCGCGCACGCGCATGTGCCGCGGGTATCGGGCACCTGCGTTCATCGGGATGGCGCGGTGGACGGAACGGCGCGCGGCGGGTCGCGGCGCACCGTTCCGGCAGGAAGCATCCTGGCGGCGATTAGGCCGAGAGGACCTTGCGGCCCTTGGCGCGGCGACGGGCCAGGATCTTGCGGCCGTCGGCAGTCGCCATGCGGGCACGGAAGCCGTGGTCGCGCTTGCGCTTGAGGTTGCTGGGTTGGTAGGTGCGCTTGGTAGCCATGGTGACGCCTTCTGGGGCAACGCGACGAAAAGGAACCGGAAATTCTAGCGGCGCCGTGCCGGGCCGGTCAAGTCGGCCTTCCGACACGCGGCGGGCGTGCCGCCGCGTCGCAGGGCGAGTGCCGACAGCGACATGGTAGTCTGCCAGCCCTCTTTCCCGGTGCCGGAAGTCGCGCGGCTGCGCGACGGCCGCACCGTACTTTTTGGTCGATTGCGCGCCCTATGGATGTCTGGCCCCGCTGCCTCCAACGCCTCGAAGCCGAGTATCCGGCCGAGGAAGTCCACACCTGGCTCAAGCCGCTGCAGGCCCGGGCCGATGCGCAGGCCACCGTGCTGTACGCGCCGAATGCGTTCGTCCGCGACGAAGTGCAGGCACGCTACATGCCCCGCATCCGCGAGCTGCTGGCTCATTTCGCCGGCCATGACGAGGTGAGCCTGCAGGTCGGGTCGCTGCCGCGCGCCGCCGCACCGCCGCCGCCGCAAGCCGCCCCCGCGCCGTTCGGCGAGGCCCGTGCGAGCACGCCCGCTGCGCCGATCGAGGCGTTCGCCGGCAACATGGACAGCCATTACACCTTCGACAACTTCGTCGAAGGCCGCAGCAACCAGATGGGCCGGGCCGCAGCCTGGCAGGCCGCGCTCAAGCCGGGCGACCGCGCGCACAACCCGCTGCTGCTCTATGGCGGCACCGGCCTGGGCAAGACCCACCTGATGTTTGCCGCCGGCAACGAGATGCGCCGGCAGAACCCCGCGCGCGCGTGCTGTACCTGCGCTCGGAGGAGTTCTACAGCGCATTCTTCCGGTCGATCCAGGAGAAGACGTCGGACCAGTTCAAGCGCCAGTTCCGCCAGATCGATGCGCTGCTGATCGACGACATCCAGTTCTTCGCCGGCAAGGACCGCACCCAGGAAGAGTTCTTCCACACCTTCAACACGCTGTTCGACAGCAAGCAGCAGATCATCATGACCTGCGACCGCTACCCGCGCGAGGTCGAGGGCCTGGAGCCGCGGCTCAAGTCGCGACTGGCCTGGGGCCTGTCGGTGGCGATCGACCCGCCCGACTTCGAGACGCGCGCGGCGATCGTGCTCGCCAAGGCCGCCGAGCGCGGCACCCAGGTGCCCGACGACGTGGCGTTCCTGCTGGCCAAGAAGATGCATTCGAACGTGCGCGACCTCGAGGGCGCCCTCAATACGCTGGCCGCACGCGCGAACTTCATGGGCCGGGCGATCACCGTCGAGTTCGCGACCGAGACACTGCGCGATCTGCTGCGCGCCCAGCAGCAGGCGATCAGCATCGCCAACATCCAGAAGGTCGTCGCCGACTACTACGGCCTGCAGATCAAGGACCTGCTGTCCAAGCGCCGTACGCGCTCGCTGGCGCGGCCCCGGCAGGTGGCGATGGCGCTGTCCAAGGAGCTGACTGAGCACAGCCTGCCGGAGATTGGCGAGGCCTTTGCCGGTCGCGACCACACGACGGTGCTGCATGCCTGCCGTCAGATTCGCACCCTGATCGAAAGCGACGGCAAATTACGCGAGGATTGGGACAAGCTGATCCGCAAGCTCAGCGAGTAAGCTGCGCAAATCCGGGGACTGCACAACACCGGGACGCGCAGTGGACAGCATGTGGACAATTTCGGACCTGCAAACTTGTCCACAGCTTGATCCACTTCTCCACAGGCGCTGTCCACCGAGTTTGAAGGCCGGAAATAGTGTTAGAAATCAGCAGCTTAAATGAGATATCACCCGGTTTTCGCTGCTTCCAGCTCCACCTTTTTTAGATTTATAACCATCTTAAGAAAGCACGGCTCAAGGGGATAACACCGACATGCGCTTCAGTCTGCAACGCGAAACCCTGCTCAAGCCGCTGGCCCAGGTCGTCAACGTCGTCGAGCGGCGTCAGACCCTGCCCGTGCTGGCGAACCTGCTGGTCCAGGTCCAGGATGGCCAGCTGTCGTTGACCGGTACCGACCTCGAAGTCGAGATGGTCTCGCGCCGCGCCGTCGACGACGCGCAGAACGGCGAGACCACGATTCCGGCGCGCAAGCTGTTCGACATCGTTCGTGCGCTGCCCGATGGCAGCAAGGTCGCGATCTCGCAGTCGGGCGACAAGATCACGGTGCAGGCTGGCCGCAGCCGCTTCACGCTGGCGAGCCTGCCGGCAGGGGACTTCCCGTCGGTGGATGAGGTCGAAGCGACCGAACGCATCGCAGTGCCGGAAGCCGCACTCAAGGAACTGATCGAACGGACCGCGTTTGCGATGGCGCAGCAGGATGTGCGCTACTACCTCAACGGCCTGCTGTTCGACCTGGGCGAGACCCGCCTGCGTTGCGTGGCAACAGACGGCCACCGATTGGCGCTGTGCGAGACCGAGCTCGAAACGGCGGTGCAGACCAAGCGCCAGATCATCCTGCCGCGCAAGGGAGTGACCGAGCTGCAACGCCTGCTCGAGGGGGGCGACAAGATCCTGGAGCTGGAACTTGGCCGCAACCACCTGCGGGTCAAGCGCGACGATGTGACGTTCACCAGCAAGCTGATCGACGGCCGTTTCCCCGATTACGAGGCGGTGATTCCGATCGGCGCCGATCGCGAAGTCGCGGTGGATCGCGAACTGCTGCGCGCCGCGCTGCAGCGCGTGGCTATCCTGTCCAACGAGAAGTACCGCGGCGTGCGCGTCGAGGTGTCGCCGGGGATGCTGCGGATCAACGCGCACAACCCCGAGCAGGAAGAGGCGCACGAAGAGGTCGAGGCGGACACCAAGGTCGACGAGCTTGCGGTCGGGTTCAACGTCAACTATCTGCTCGATGCGCTGACGGCGCTGCGCGGCGAACAGGTGATTCTGAAGTTGCGCGATGCCAACTCCTCGGCACTGGTGCGCGAGGCGGCGGACGAGCGCAGCCGCCATGTTGTGATGCCGCTGCGTCTCTGACGCCCGGTCTATCATGCGCGGGCCCGCCCGACGCAATGTTTCACGTGGAACAAGCGCCCGGCCATGCCGGGCGTTTTCCGTTTCCGACCTCACAGGACCTGCGTGCAGCTCACCCGTCTCGATCTTGGCCGCGTAAGGAACCTGGACGCGGTCTCTCTGGCGCCGGGGCCGCGCTTGAACCTGCTGCTCGGCGCGAATGGGGCCGGCAAAAGCAGCGTACTCGAGGGCCTGCATTTGCTGGCCTATGGCCGCAGCTTCCGCGGCCGGGTCCGTGACGGCCTGATTCAGCGCGGTGCCGATGCATTGGAGGTCTTTGCTGAGTGGGAACCGGATCCCACGCGCCCCGAGCATCGGCGGCGCGCGGGTCTGCGCCATAGCGGGCAGGCGTGGACGGGACGCCTGGATGGTGCGTCCGTGAGCCAACTCGGCGAGTTATGCGCGGCGCTGATGGTCGTGACCTTCGAACCCGGCAGCCACGCGCTGATTTCCGGGGGGAGCGAGATTCGCAGGCGTTACCTCGATTGGGGGCTGTTCCACGTGGAACATGACTTCTTGGGGCAGTGGCGGCGGTACGCGCGGGCGCTGCGCCAGCGCAACGCGCTGTTGAAGGCCGGCGTCGGGGGATCACAGCTGGACGCCTGGGACCACGAGCTTGCGGATGCGGGCCAACCGCTCGATCTGCGCCGCGAAGCCTATCTGGTCCGGCTGCAGGCGGCATTGCAGCGGATTGCGGCGGTGCTGGCGCCGGCGCTGGGCGAGGCGACGCTCTCGTTTCTGCCCGGGTGGCGCAGGAACGACTTGTCGCTGGCGGACGCGCTGCTGGTCGCGCGCGACCGCGATCGTGCGCTTGGCCACACGTCCGTCGGCCCACACCGCGCGGACTGGCGGATCGGATTCGAGGCGCGGCCCGAGCAGGGCTTGCTGTCGCGTGGCCAGGCGAAGCAGGCCGCCTTGTGCTGCCTGCTGGCACAGGCCGCGGATTGCGCAGACGCGGCGGCTGGACGCTGGCCGGTCGTGGCACTCGACGACCTCGCTTCGGAACTCGATCGTGATCACCAGCGTCAGGTGCTCGAGTTTCTGCACGCTGCAGATGCGCAGGTCCTGCTGACAGGCACGGAGCAGCCTCCGCACTGGCCGGTGGCGCTCCTGGAGGAGGCCCGTGTGTTTCACGTGGAACACGGCAGGGTCGAAAGCGTCAGCTGAGCCCAAGTTGCCCAGCGACCTCGGTTGCCTGTCGCACAGGTGATGTTCCACGTGGAACCATGCTGTGTGGGCCAAGCGCGAGGTGTGTTTCACGTGGAGTCTCATCGAGCGCTTTCGCTTCGCCGTGTGCACGGCTGTCCAAGCGGGATGCTGTCGACCCTCTTCCCCCGATCGGGTGCCACACATGGCCGCGGGGGCAGCGTCGTTGCGGCAAGTGCTCGACTCGAAGCACCCATGCCTCGTTCCTCGCATTTCGCATCCCGGGCTGGGGCGGGGCGATCGCCGTGGCCGCCGCCACTGCACGCCGCTGCTTCCGGGCCCGCGCAGGGACGCCGATCGCGGATCGCGCGAGCGAATGGCGCCGCCTGCGCCCGACTGGCCGGCCGGCTGGAAGCGACAGTGGACGCGCGGCAACGCAGAGCAGCGACGCTTTGAAGGTGCCCTAGCAGGTGTAGGCCCTACCGTAAGCCGCGCACCGCATCTGTCGGCGTCGCCCCCCGCCCATGCAGCCCGGTCGATCCCGCTTTGAGGTCCCACCGCAGTCGCTTGCCCGATCACGACAGAGGGTCGTTATGCGGCAGCCACTCTGCGTCGGGGCGGTGGTCAGGGCTTAGACAAAGACTCGCATTCGACCCAGCATGCGCTCGCCCTGCCGCTTCCCGTCTCTCCGTCTTACCGCGATCGCCGGCAATACGCCGATCACCAGCGGCGCGATTCGACGCCGTTGAACGCAAAGGTTCCACGTGGAACCACCCCGGGGGGCAGCAGGGGTGGGGTGGTATGATGGCCCTCTATGCCGGCCTGTTCGACCGCCGCATGTCGCCTCGCGGCGCTTGCGCGTCGCGGACCGCGCGCCTGCCAGACAGCGAATCGAATGAGCGACGAGACCATCCCCGGCGGCGCCCCCGCCAATACCGATTACGACTCCAGCCGGATCACCGTGCTGCGCGGCCTCGAGGCCGTTCGCAAGCGGCCAGGCATGTACATCGGCGACGTGCACGATGGCACCGGCCTGCACCACATGGTGTTCGAGGTCGTGGACAACGCGATCGACGAAGCGCTCGCCGGCCATGCCGACGAGGTCGTCGTGACGATCCACGAGGATGGCTCGGTCTCGGTGTCGGACAACGGCCGTGGCATCCCGGTCGACATCCACAAGGAAGAGGGCGTGTCGGCCGCGCAGGTCATCATGACCCAGCTGCACGCTGGCGGTAAGTTCGACGACAACAGCTACAAGGTCTCCGGCGGCCTGCATGGCGTGGGTGTCTCGGTCGTCAACGCGCTGAGCGAGAAGCTCACGCTCGACATCTGGCGCGACGGCTACCACCACCATCAGGAGTACGCGACCGGCGAGCCGGTCGCGCCGCTCGAGCGCCGCGAGCCCTCGACCAAGCGCGGTACCACCCTGCGCTTCTGGCCGGCGGTCGCGACGTTCACCGACGTCACGTTCCATTACGACATCCTGGCCCGCCGCCTGCGGGAGCTCTCGTTCCTCAATTCCGGGGTCAAGGTCACGCTTGTCGACCTGCGTGGGGAAGGGCGGCGCGATACCTACCAGTACGAAGGCGGCATCCGCTCGTTCGTCGAGCACCTCGCCCAGCTCAAGACGCCACTGCACCCGAATGTGATCTCCGTCACGGGCGAGCAGAGTGGTATCACCGTCGATGTCGCGCTGCAGTGGACCGACGCGTACCAGGAAACGATGTTCTGCTTCACCAACAACATCCCGCAGAAGGACGGCGGCACGCATCTACAGGGTTTCCGCGCCGCGCTCACGCGCACGCTGACGCAGTACATCGAGCACAACGGCATCGCCAAGCAGGCCAAGGTCGCGCTGTCGGGCGACGACATGCGCGAGGGCATGATCGCGGTGCTGTCGGTGAAGGTGCCCGACCCGAGCTTCTCGTCGCAGACCAAGGAAAAGCTGGTCTCGTCCGAAGTGCGCCCGGTCGTCGAAAGCGCGTTCGGCCAGCGGCTGCAGGAGTTCCTCGAGGAGAACCCGAACGAGGCGCGTGCGATCGCAGGCAAGATCGTCGATGCCGCGCGCGCGCGCGAGGCCGCGCGCAAGGCCCGCGACCTGACCCGCCGCAAGGGCGCGCTGGACATCGCCGGCCTGCCGGGCAAGCTTGCCGACTGCCAGGAGAAGGACCCGGCGCTGTCGGAACTGTTCATCGTCGAGGGCGACTCGGCCGGCGGTTCGGCCAAGCAGGGGCGCAATCGCCGCAACCAGGCGGTGCTGCCGCTGCGCGGCAAGATCCTCAACGTCGAGCGCGCGCGCTTCGATCGCATGCTCGCGTCGGCCGAGGTCGGCACGCTGATCACCGCGCTCGGCACGGGTATCGGCAAGGACGAGTACAACCCCGACAAGCTGCGCTACCACCGCATCATCATCATGACCGACGCCGACGTCGACGGCTCGCATATCCGCACGCTGCTGCTGACGTTCTTCTACCGGCAGATGCCCGAGCTGATCGAGCGCGGCCATGTCTACATCGGCCTGCCGCCGCTGTACAAGATCAAGCAGGGCAAGAACGAGCTCTACCTCAAGGACGACGCCGCGCTCGACGCCTATCTGGCCGGCAATGCGGTCGAGGGCGCGCAGTTGATTCCGGCCGCTGGCGAACCGGCGATCGAGGGTATCGCGCTGGAGCGTCTGCTGCTCGATTTCGCCGCGGCCAAGGAAGCGATCGCGCGCAACGCACACCGTTACGATCCGGCCGTGCTGGAGTTGCTGCTCGACGCCGCGCCGCTGTCGGGCGATGCCGAGGCCGCGCAGGATGCATTGCGTGCGCTGGAAGGGCGCCTCAACCAGTCCGGGCTGGGCCGTCCGCGCTACCGGTTCTCGGTGCAGCCGGCCAACGAATCGCGCGGCGCCGTGCTGACGATCGAACGCCAGCACATGGGCGTCGACCTGATCCAGATGGTGCCGCTGGCTGCGCTCGAAAGCGGTGACCTGCGTGCGGTCGGCGAGGTCGCGCGCCAGCTGCACGGCCTGATCCGCGAGGGCGCGCAGATCGTCCGTGGCAATCGCGCCCAGCCGGTGAAGTCCTTCGCCGGCGCCCAGGCGTGGTTGCTTGAGGAAGCCAAGAAGGGCCGGCAGATCCAGCGCTTCAAGGGCCTGGGCGAAATGAACCCCGAGCAGCTGTGGGACACCACCGTCAATCCCGAAACGCGACGCCTGCTGCAGGTGCGGATCGAGGACGCCGTGGCGGCCGATGAGATCTTCAGCACGCTGATGGGCGATGTCGTCGAGCCACGCCGCGCCTTCATCGACGACAACGCGCTCAAGGTCGCCAACCTCGACGTCTGAGGGCCGTGACCACGCGGCCTGCGCCGTGCAGGCCGTGCGCCCGGATTGACGGAACGTTAATCCGGGCCGCACTACAACGGATGCCCTGACCATCCGTATCGAGCAAGGGGAAGCCCGACCATGAAAGCGCCCATCGCAGCCGCCGTTGCGTTGCTGCTGACCGCCTGCGCCACCACCACGTCGCCGACCGGGCGCACCCAGTATGTGGGCGGCGTCTCGCAGGCCCAGCTCAACCAGATGGGGGCGGAGGCATTCGCCGAGACCAAGGCCAAGACCCGCCAGTCCAGCGATGCCCGGCAACAGGCCTACGTGCGCTGCATCGTGACCGACATCGTGCGCGAGCTGCCTGCCAACTGGCAGCAGCTGCAGTGGGAGTCGGTGGTGTTCGTGGACGACAACCCCAACGCCTTTGCGTTGCCCGGCGGCAAGGTCGGCGTGCATACCGGGATCCTGACCGTGGCCAAGAACCAGGATCAGCTGGCGGCCGTCATCGCGCATGAGATCGGCCACGTCTACGCCAACCACCACGACGAGCGCATCACCCGCCAGCTCGGCGCACAGGGCGCGCTCGGCGTGGCCGGTGCCTTGCTCGGCTCGCGCTACGGCGAAGGCGCGCAGCAGACGACCAGCCAGCTCGGCGGTGCGGCGCTGCAGGCGACGTTCCTGCTGCCCGGTACCCGCACCCAGGAAACCGAGGCGGACGTCGTGGGGCAGGAGTTGATGGCCAAGGCCGGGTTCGACCCGCGCGCGGCCGTCGCGCTGTGGCAGAACATGATCACCGCCAGTGGCGGCAACCAGCCGCCGCAGTGGCTGTCGACGCACCCCAATCCGCAGAACCGCATCGCCGAACTGCAGGCACGTGCGACGTCGCTGGTGCCGGTCTACGAACAGGCCCGCGCTGCCGGTCGCCGTCCCAACTGCGGCTGATCAGGTTGCCCACGACGGCGAAGCGTCGGCCATAATCGCCCTCCAGACTCCTGCGCCCATGCTCGCGGCGCATCCACCCCAATCGAGGTGACCCGATGTCCAAGTCCCGTTTTTCCCACAAGGCGCTGGTCGCCGCGATGACCACTGCGCTGCTGGCCTTCGGCGTGCCGGCGATGGCGCAGGACGAGGGCGGTAGTGACCGCAGCGAGCGCAGCAGCCGTGCGGACCGCAGTTCGCGTTCGGCCGACCGCAGCGAGCGTCGCGGCAGCCGTCAGGCGCAGCAGAAGGAAGAAGCGCGTTATCCCAACGCCACGCGCAAGGAGCCGGGCGTGCAGGCCAGCCAGCGTGTGGTCAAGGATCTCAACGCGCTGTCGGAAGCTTACAACGCGCAGGACGCAGAGAAGGGACTGCCGTTGGCCGATCAGATCATCGCCAACGAGCGCGCGAACGAGTACGACAAGTCGATGGCAGCGCTGCTCGCCGGCCAGTTCCTGCTCAACGACGACAATGCCCGTGCGATCACGTACCTGGAGCAGGCGATCGCCGGCGGCGGCCTGGACAACAACAATCACTTCCAGGCAATGCTGATCGTCGCCCAGCTGCAAGCACAGGAGCAGGACTATGCCGCTGCGCTGGCATCGCTGGAGCGCTATCTCGCCGAGTCCGGATCGACCGATCCCAAGGACCAGGCGCTCAAGGGCAATCTGCTCTATCGCCTGGAGCGTTACCCCGAGGCGATCGCCACGCTCAAGCCGCTGGTCGAAGGCGGCGGCGAGGTCGACCCGCAGTGGACGCAGGTGCTGATGGGCGCCTACGCCGAGTCGGGCAACAGCGCTGAGGCCACGCGTCTGGCCGAGCAGGTCGCGCAGGCAACGCCCGACGACAAGCGCTCGCAGATCAACCTCGCGGTGTCGTACCTGCAGACCGATCAGAACGACAAGGCGATCGAGGTGTTCGAGCGTCTGCGCAGCAGCGGCCAGCTGACCGAGGACACCGAGTACCGCAACCTCTACGCGCTCTACCTCAACAGCGAGGGCAAGGAGCGCGAGGCGATCGCGGTGATCAACGAAGGTCTGCAGAAGAACATTCTGCAGTCCGACTACCGCACCCTGTCCGCGCTCGCCCAGGCCTACTACTTCTCCGATCAGATCGAGCCGGCGATCGAGACCTGGCGCAAGGCGGCGCCGCTGGCCGAGAACGGCGAGACCTACCTCAATCTGGCGCGTGCACTGCATCAGGAAGGACGCAGCGCGGAAGCCAAGGAAGCTGCGCGTCAGGCGATCGCCAAGGGTCTCAAGTCCAACGCCGACGCGGAGCGAATCATCTCCGCCCGTTAAGGAAAAGTTCTGCGCGTCACGGATGGTGCACGTTACTCGGATTGGTATAAGCTTCAGGATTCCTGCCGCCAGACAGGGCGGCAGGTTGACCTTTCCACCGGAGCGTTTCGCTCTGGCCTCACGTGAGTTCTCCGCATGACGCAACGCTCGACGACGACCAACGACGAAGACGAAGGCCTGAACTGGGCCCGCATCGCCGGATTCACGATGGTGGTCGCCTTCCACGCCGCCGCGGTCATGCTGCTGCTGGCGCCGGTGAATCCGCCGAACGCGGCCCCCGAGGAAGAGATGGCCACCCGCGTGGTCATCATCGAGCCGCCGCCGCCGCCCCCCCGCCGCCGCCGCCGCCGCCGGAACCGCCCAAGCCGCAGCCCATCAAGGAGCTGTCGCCGCCGCGACCGACACCGGTGCCACCTCCGCCGGAAGCGCCGCCGGTCGTGTTCGATGACCCGTCGCCGATCGACACCCCGGCCCCGCCGCCGGCCCCGCCCGCGCCGCCGGCGCAGGTCGCTGACATCGGTGCCAGCGTCGACATCTCGTCGAAGAACATGAACCCGCCGCGCTACCCGCCGGCCGCTGCCCGCGCCCAGATCGAGGGCACCGTCATCCTCGTCATCGACGTCGATGCGCAGGGCAACGTCACCAATGTGTCGGTCGAGAAGTCCAGCCGCAATCGCGATCTCGACCGCGCCGCAATCGAGGCCGCACGCAAGTGGTCGTTCGCACCGGCGATGAAGGATGGCCAGCCGGCCGCCGGTCGCGTCCGCGTCCCGGTCGACTTCAGCCTCAGTTGATCATGGCGGCCTGACGGCCGCGCAGATTCGGCGCCCGTCCGCGGGCGCCTGTTAGTCCCCGCGTCACGTTCCACTTCTTCAAACCACTACATCTAGAAGGTAAGCGTTATGCTGCAGGAAACCACCACCGCCCCGACCGGAGCCGGCAACGCTGCAGCCCTGCAGCAGATGGGCTTCGCGGACATGATTCAGCACATGGACGCGGTCGGCTGGGTCGTCCTCATCGTGCTCGTCACGATGTCGGCCATGTCGATCTACTGGATCATCTACAACGCGATCAAGAATGCCCGCCTGCGCGGCAGCTCGGACCGCGTCATCAACACGTTCTGGGAAACCCCGAACGCCCAGGACGCGATCCGTCACATGGAAGAGCAGCCCAAGAGCGAGCCCTTCTCGAAGGTCGCCCTGGACGCCGCTCAGGCCGCCGCGCACCACCAGCGTCACGAAGGCTCGCGTCTGGTCGAGTCGCTGAACCGTTCGGAGTTCGTCGACCGCGCGCTGCGTCAGGCCGTCACCCGTGAATCGCTGAAGCTCGAGAACGGTCTGACCGTACTCGCGACCGTCGGTGCGACCGCACCGTTCGTCGGTCTGCTCGGTACGGTGTGGGGCATCTACCGCGCCCTGATCCGCATCGGTGCCAGCGGCCAGGCCGACATCGGCGCAGTGGCAGGTCCCGTGGGCGAGGCGCTGATCATGACCGCGATCGGTCTGGGCGTCGCGATCCCGGCGGTGCTGGGCTACAACTTCTTCGTCCGCCTCAACCGCGGCACGAACAACAAGCTCGACACGTTCGCGCACGACCTGCACGACTTCTTCGCCACCGGTTCGCGCGTCGGCGATGCCGTCCCGCCGGCCAAGGTCTAAGAACGTACGTCAGTAGCGACAACGGAGTCCCGATATGGCTTTCAGCTCAGGTGGTGGCGGTAACGACAAGGTCAACGCCACGATCAACATCGTCCCGCTTGTCGACGTCATGCTGGTGCTGCTGATCATCTTCATGGTCACGGCACCGATGATGGCGCACAAGGTCAAGGTCGAGTTGCCGCAGGCCAATCTGGACGAGCGTCCGGATACGGCGCCCCCGGCGCCGCCGATCACGGTCGCGATCACCGATGCCGGCGAGATCTACGTCAACGACGAGCCGGTGTCGATCGAGTTGCTCGAGAGCACGCTGTCGGTCGAGGCGCAGAAGACGCCTCAGCCGCCGGTCAACATCCGGGCCGACTCGACCGCGAAGTACCGGGTCGTCAACCAAGTGGTCAACGTTGCGCAGGCCCAGGGCATGCGCAAGGTCGGCTTCGTGGCGACGACCGAAAGCAACTAAACCGGAGCATCACCCATGGCATTTTCATCCGGTGGCGAAGGCCCAATGGCCGACATCAACATCATTCCGCTCTGCGACGTGATGCTGGTGCTGCTGATCATCTTCATGGTGACGGCGCCGCAGTTGTCCTATCCGATCGACATCGACCTGCCGCAGCGTTCCTCGACGCCGCCTGATAATCCGGTGGAACCGCCGGAACCGATCAAGCTGCGCATCGACGGCTCGGGCCAGATCTTCTGGAACGACAGCCCGACGCCGGTCTCGGCGCTGCGCAACATGATGGAATCGGAAGTCCAGCGCGATCCGACCAACCAGCCCACGTTGGAGATCGACACCAACGAGGACGCCGATTACGGCGTGCTGGCGAAGGTGTTGGCCGAGGCCAAGAACGCGCAGATGCTCAAGATCGGATTCGTCCGCAAGTAATCCGCAGTACCGCCGACGCGCCTGCAGCACGCTCGGCGCTTACCCCGCTTCATTTGACGCCGCCTTCGGGCGGCGTTTTTTTTTGCGGGCTGCGACGCAGCCGCGTGGGCGATGTCGCTGCGCGCATGTGCGGTGCGGACAGGGTCCGCGCGCGACGCACGTCGATGAGTGAGTGCCACGGAATCGCTCGTCTTCCATGCGCGGATGACGCGGCGTCAATCTGTTCGAAGCGCCCTCATTCCCAGCTTTCTTCCATGAAGGGCGCAATGCGCTGCGATGGGGGTACGGGGTAAAGATGCTGTTGCGAGTACTCAGTTTCAGGGTACGCAGCAGACATCGACGTCATCGCGAGTTGTACGCAAAGCGTCAGGTCAACAACGGCAAAGCGCCCCCCATCCCAACCTTCCACCCGTAAAGGGCGCAATGCCCCGTGATGCGGGGGAAGGAGCAGAGCGGCCTGCGCGACGACGTGCTTCCGTGTGCGTGGGACACAGAGGAAGACGTCGCGATCACCTCCCCCGCGTGCGGGGGAGGTCGGCGCGCCTGGCGCGCCGGGCGGGGGGCGCTTTGCGGACTTGCGACCCGCAGCAGTAGCGAGGTACCAGACGCCGCGAAACCAACCTGATGTCAGCCCTGTGCGTCGCAGATCGCGAGATAACGCCGCACTGTGGCGGTGAGGCCGTCGTCGAGGGCCTCGCCGATCAGGGCGTGGCCGATGGAGACTTCATCGACCGGCGCGAGGGCATCGAGCAGGGCGCCGAGGTTGGCTTGGCTCAGGTCGTGACCGGCGTTGATGCCCAGGCCAGCCGCGCGCGCGCGGCGTGCTGTGTCGACGAGACCGGGCAGCGCGACGCCGGGGGTGCCGGCGGCGAAGGCTTCGGCCCAGGGACCGGTGTAGAGCTCGATGCGGTCGGCGCCGGTGGACACTGCCGCCTCGATATCGGCGCCGGCATCGGCGAACAGGCTGACGCGGCAACCCAGCGTCTGCAGCTGGGTGACAAGCGGGCGCAGCGTGGCGCTGTCCGCGGCGAAGTCGAAGCCGTGATCGGAGGTCAGCTGTGCATCGCCATCGGGCACCAGCGTGACTTGCGCAGGACGGACCTGCGCACACAGGGCAAGCAGCCCGGGATAGGCGCCGCGCGCAGGCGCGAAGGGGTTGCCTTCGATGTTGAATTCGACGCCGCACGCGGCCGTCAGTGCACCCAGCGCAAGGACATCATCGGTCCGGATGTGTCGAGCATCGGGACGCGGGTGCACGGTGATGCCGTGCGCGCCGGCATCCAGGCAGACCCGGGCGGCGTGCAGCACGTCGGGATCGCGGCCGCCGCGCGAATTACGCAGCACGGCGATCTTGTTGAGGTTGACGCTCAGCCGGGTCGTGCGCCGTGCAGGGGCGTTGCGCGCGTCGCTCATGCGCTGGGCGGGGGTGGCACGTCCGGCGTCGCAGCCGCGGCGTCGCGGCGGGCTTGCGCCTGCTCGCGCAGACGGCGCAGTTCTGCCGGATCGACCATCATCGCTTCGCTGCGGCTGCGTTCGCCCACGCGCTGGGCCAGCAGACCGAGCACGCCGACGACGAGCAGCGCCAACGACAACAGCAGGGCGACCACCGCCACCGGCACCGACGTGGTGGTGAACGCAACGACGATCGCGCCGAGCGCGAGCAGCAGCAACAACCACGACATGGGCAGGGCCTCCGCCTGACTTGGGTGCAGTCTAACCGCTCGCCGGCGCAGCGCCAGAGGCCGATCGTGACCTGCCGTCGGGCTGTGGTCGCGATGCGTCGCTGCCCATCTTCGGAGTGCCTGGGCTCAGGCGAACTCGGCCGGGAGATGGGCGGCAACCCGCGCCCAGTCGTGGGCGATCGCGTCGGCGGCCCGGCCGCGCGGCCGCTGCACCGGGCCGGCATGGACCCGCAGGTGGGCCAGCAGCCAGGCATCCGACCAGCCCGACCAGGTGCCGGCCACGCTGCGCAGGTTGGGCGCCAGGACCGGGAAGACCTCGCTCCAGAGGGCGCGATGCACCTCGGCGGCGGGGTAGCCGGTGTCGCGCACCACGCGGGCGATCGCGACGATCAGGGTGTCGTCGATCTCGGTGTCGAGAAACAGGTCCGACAGCGCTTGCCACAGCTGGAGCCGCTTCGGCTCGACGGGCGCTTTGTTGCTCGGAGCCATGGGAGTATGTCCTCGTGTGCACACGCGCGATGGTCGGATGCGCCGTGTGTGTCCAGCTACAGCAGCGGCGAGCACAGCCGCGCCAGCGCCTCGGGCAAGCGTGCGGTCAACAGTGGCCGGTGCCTGCCGCGCTGCACGCGCGGGGCATGCGCGAATTCCCGTTCGATGATCTGCGCGAGCGCAGCGGCGACGCCTGGATCATCGAACAGCACCGACAGCTCGAAGTTGAGCCGGAAGCTGCGATGATCGAAATTCGCGCTGCCGATGATCGCCAGGCTGTCGTCGATCAGCAACGACTTGCTGTGCAGCATCCGCGAGCGGTACTCGTAGACCTTGACCCCGGCGACCAGCAACTGGCCGAAGTACGACCGCGCGGCGAGTGTCACCAGCCGCGAGTCGCTGGTGCGCGGCACCAGCAGGCGGACGTCGAGCCCGGCGAGCGCGGCCGAGGTCAGCGCCATCATCGCCGCCTCGCCCGGCACGAAGTAGGGCGTCGTCAGCCACACGCGATGCCGTGCGGCATGGATCGCGCCGACATGGAGGCGGTGGATGGCTTCCCAATTCGAGTCCGGACCCGAGGTCAGCACCTGGGTGCGGATCGGGCCAGGATCGGCGGCCGGGGTCTGCGCCTCGACATCAGCGAGAAAGTCGCGGCGGCCGGTCGCGTAGGCCCAATCTTCGGCGAACACCAGCTGCAGCACGCGCACGGACTTGCCGATCAGTCGCATGTGCAGGTCGCGGTAGGCGTCCGCGCGCAGGCGCTCGTCCTGCTCGTCGGTGATGTTCATGCCGCCGGTGTAGCCGATCCGGCCGTCGATCACGACCAGCTTGCGATGGGTGCGCAGGTTGGTCCACGGGCGTTGCCAGATCCGGCCCAAGCGCATCGGGTGGAACCAGGCGAGCTCGCCGCCGGCCTCGACCAAGGGCGCGAAGAAGCTGCGCCGCGCCCGGGTGCCGACGAAATCGAGCAGCAGCCGCACATGGACCCCGGCGCGCGCGCGTTCGACCAGGGCATCGCGCAGCGCGGAGCCGGTCGCGTCGGGCTCGAAGATGTAGTACTCCAGGTGCACGTGGTGGCGCGCCTGGGCGATGTCGGCAAGCAGCGCGGTGTACTTGGCCGCGCCGTCGACCAGCAGGTCGACCTCGGCCGACGAGGTCGCTGGCAGGCCGGTCGTGTTCTGCGCCAGGCGCACCAGCTCAGCGGCCTCGCCCTCCTCGGCGTCGACCTGGGCACTCTGCATCGAGGCCCGGCTGCGACCGCGGCGCAGCCGGTTGCGGTGGATCTTCTGCGGCCCGAACACGTGGTAGATCAGAAACCCCACGTAGGGCAGCAGCGCCAGGCCGAGCAGCCAGCTCAGGGTCGCGACCGGCTCGCGCTTCTGCAGCACGATCCAGCCGCCCAGCAGGACCAGATAGAGCAACCAGCCAGCGGCCAGGAGCGAGAGCAGGTGCGGGGCGGTGACGAGCGAATCCCAGGCGCGCTGCACGGTCGGTTCCTGCGATGGCGGCGCCGGTCGCGCCGCGCACAGGATAAATGCGCGCACGCCGGCTGCGATGACGGGCGCGTCGCACCGGTTGAGACGCCAACCCGGCATCGTCGGTTCGATGAGCGCCGACCGCCTCCGCCCGCCCGCCCCCGTGGCCCGCAAGGGGCGCGGCAGCGCGTCCTGGATCGCCGGGCGCTTTGAGAAACGGGTCGCGGTGGCCGAGGACGACGGCTGGGAGGCGCTGCAGATGTTGCAGGACGAGGCCTCGGCGCCGGAGACCGTGGTCGTCGAGGAGCGCGCGCGCAGCGTGCTCAGTCGCAACCGCTCGCCCGATGTCGGCTTCGACCGCTCGGTCAATCCCTACCGCGGCTGCGAGCATGGCTGCATCTACTGCTTCGCGCGGCCCTCGCACGCCTATCTCGACCTGTCGCCCGGCCTGGACTTCGAGACGCGGCTGTTCGCCAAGACCAACGCCGCCGAACGGCTGCGTGTCGAGCTCGCCAAGCCGGGCTACGTCTGTGCGCCGCTGGCGCTGGGCATCAACACCGACGCCTACCAGCCGATCGAGCGTCGCTACCAGGTCACCCGCGAGTTGATCGCGCTGCTGGCCGAGGCCCGGCATCCCTTCAGCCTGATCACCAAGAGCGCCGGGATCGTACGCGACCTCGACCTGCTCGCGCCGCTGGCGGCCCAGGGGCTGGTGACGGTGCACTTTTCGGTGACCACGCTCGACCACCGCCTGTCGGCCCGCATGGAGCCACGGGCGGCCGCGCCGCATGCGCGCCTGCGCGCGATGCGCGCGCTGGCGGCGGCCGGTATCCCGGTCGGGGTGATGGTCGCGCCGGTGGTGCCGGCGATCACCGACCACGAACTGGAGGCGATCCTGGGCGCCGCGCGCGAGGCCGGGGCGGACTCGGCGGGCTATGTGCTGCTGCGCCTGCCGCATGAGCTCAAGACGCTGTGGCGCGAATGGCTGGACCTGCACTATCCCGATCGCGCCCAGCACGTGATGAGCCTGCTGCAGCAACTCCACGGCGGGCGCGACTACGACAGCCGCTTCGGCCATCGCATGCGCGGCCAGGGGCCGTTCGCCGACCTGCTCGCCCACCGCTTCGCGCGGGCGCGCCGCGCGCTGGGCTTTGGCCGGCTGCCGCCGCTGCGGACCGACCTGTTCGTCGCGCCGCGCCCGCCCTCGCCGCAGGGGACGCTGTTCTAGCGCCCATTCACGGCGCGTGTACGATACGTCCACGCCCGGATTTTCTACACTGTTGGGCTTCCCGCCGCCTAGCGCCGCGCATGTCCGATGTTGTCTCCCTGCCCTCGCCCGATGCACCTGCTGCGGCGATCGACGTGTTCGACCACCTCGCCACCGGTCTGGCGCAGCTCGCGCCCGACGGCACGTGGCGGCGCGTCAACGCCGTGTTGGCGGCGTGGCTCGACCGCAGTCCGGATGCGCTGGTCGGGACCGCCGCGCATCGCGAGGCGCTGACACCGGTCGCCGCGCAACTCGACCAGGCACTGGCCGGGTTTGCCGGGGGGGCGACGGCCTGCACGAGGTCCCGGTCGCGATCGACCGGGGTGAGGATGGGGCGCGCTCGTTGCAGTTGACGCTGACGCCGTTGCCGGGCGGCGACGCGCTGCTGCAGGCCCACGATGTCACCGCGCTGCGGGCCATGGAGCTGCTGCAGGACACGCTGGCGTTCGGCATCTCGCACGAGCTGCGGGCGCCGGTGCGCACGATCGAGCAGTTCTCCCGGCGCCTGGCCGCGCAGGGCGAGGACACCGACGCCGCTGTGGCGCGCGACCATGTGCAGCGGATCCGCGGTGCGGCGACCCAGGCCGGCGGTCTGATCGATGCGCTACTCGAGACCATGCGTGCCATGCGTCCGCCGCGCCAGCCCGGGCCCGTCGACATCAGCCTGCTCGGCGACTGGATCTGCGCCGAGCTGCAGGATGCCGATCCCGGGCGGGCGGCGCAGATCCATGTCGCGCCCGACCTGTGGGCCTGGGGCGACGAGCATGCCCTCAAGCAACTGCTCGGCAAGCTGCTGCACAACGCCTGGAAGTTCTCCGCCGGTCGCGACACCGTGCGGATCGATCTCGATGGCGAACGGGTCGGCGACCGCCTGCGTTTGCGCGTCCGCGATGCCGGTCGCGGCTTCGACATGCGCTATGCTGATCGATTGTTCGTGCCGTTCCGGCGCTTGCACGGCGCCGACGACGGCGCCGGCCATGGATTGGGGCTGGCGATCGCCCAGCGGCTCGCGCATGCGCATGGCGGCCGCATTCGGGTGGAATCGGCGGAGGACGTCGGCACCACTTTCCACATCGACCTGCCGGCACCGCCGGCCGAGGACGCATCGCCCCAATGAGCGAACACACGATCCTGTTGATCGAGGACAATCCCGACGACGCTGAGCTCACCCGCATCGCATTCGCGGAGGCCCGGATCGATGGCCGACTGGTGGTGGTCGGCGACGGCGCCGAGGCGCTCGATTACCTGTTCGCACGCGGCCGCCACGCCGGACGCGATGCGAGCGAGCTGCCGTCGATCGTGTTGCTCGACCTCAACCTGCCCAAGCTCGACGGTCGCGAGGTGCTGCAGGCGCTGCGCGCCAGCCCGGCGACGCGCGGCCTGCCGGTGGTCGTGCTCACGACCAGCACCGAGCCGTTCGATGTCGAGGCGAGCTACGCGCTGGGCGTCAACAGCTACATCCGTAAGCCCGTGGATTTCGGCAAGTTCGTCGAGGTCGTCAAGCAGATCGGGCTGTACTGGCTGGTGCTCAACCACCCGCGCGGCTGACGCGGCCCCCGACCGGCGACGTCGCGGCAGAGTGCAGGGCACGCACGCCGGATGCCGATGCGCCTGGTCCAGGGCCGCAATGGCCGGAAGGCCTCAGCCCTTGCCGTACAGCGCTTCGGCGCGCTGGAACAGAATCCAGCTGGTGGCGATGAACTTGTCCCCGCCCTGCGGCTTGTTGCCGCGATGGGTATGGGTGAACGCGGTCGGCGCGATCAACAGGTCGCCGGTGCGTGGCGCGATCCGGCGCTGCTGGAACAGGAACTCAGTCTCGCCGGCCGTAAAGCCGTCGTTGAGGTAGATCGTCCACAGCAGGTGGCGGTGCAGGGTCTCGCAGCCGGCATCGCGCGGAAACAGCTCGCAGTGCCAGTACGGGTAGCCGCCCTCTCCCGCTGCATACCACTGCAGGTTGATCTGGCCGGGGCGCAGGCAGGTCTGCAGCAGGCCGCCGAGCCGGGCGTCGTCCATGTCGGCGAAGTCCTCGGCGACCAGTCGCCGGGGGGTGCCGGCCGCATCGGGCTGTTGCAGCATCAGCGGTGCGATCAGCGCCTGCGGGTACCGGCGCAGGTAGCGCATCAAGCCGCCGTAGACGGCCACGTTGAGCTGCCGGACCACGTCGGCCCAGTCGCTGCGATCGCCCAGCGACAGGTCGCGGCTGCGCTTGAGCTCGGGATGCAGGCCGCCGCCGACCTGCCCGGGCTGCAGGTCGGGGCTGGCGCGCAGCCGCGCGACGATCGCCGCGCAGGCCTGTGGCGCCAGGGCGCCGGGGACGACTTCGATGAAGTCGGCCGCGCTCACGCCGCGTCGCCGTCGTGCCGCAGGTGGTAGCCGGTCGCGGCCTCGACCTCGTCGCGCGAGCCCAGGAACACCGGCACGCGCTGGTGCAGCGAGTCGGGTTCGATGTCGAGGATGCGGGTGCGGCCGTTGGTCGCCGCGCCGCCGGCCTGTTCGACCAGCATCGCCATCGGGTTGGCCTCATACATCAGCCGCAGCTTGCCGGGCTTGGACGGGTCCTTGCGGTCCCAGGGATAGATGAAGATCCCGCCGCGGGTCAGGATGCGGTGCACGTCGGCGACCATCGCCGCGACCCAGCGCATGTTGAAGTCCTTGCCGCGGGGGCCGTCGGTGCCGGCCAGCAGGTCGGCGACGTAGGCCTGGGTCGGTGCTTCCCAGTGACGCTGGTTGGACATGTTGATCGCGAACTCGCGGGTCGTCTCGGGAATGCGCAGATCGGCGCGGGTCAGCACGAACGAGCCCTGCTCGCGGTCGAGCGTGAAGGCGTGCGTGCCGTGGCCGATGGTGAGCACCAGCATCGTGCTCGGCCCGTACAGGCAGTAGCCGGCGGCGACCTGGGTGCGGCCGGCCTGCAGGAAGTGTGCGTCCTCGACTGCGGCCACACCCTCGGGACAGCGCAGGACCGAGAAGATCGTGCCGACGCTGGCGTTGATGTCGATGTTGGAGCTGCCGTCGAGCGGGTCGAACACCAGCAGGTAGTTGCCGCGCGGGAAGGCGTCGGGAATGGGCTCGCAATGGGCCATCTCCTCCGAGGCGCACGCGGCCAGATGGCCGCCCCAGGCATTGGCCTCGAGCAGGATCTCGTTGCTGATCACGTCGAGCTTCTTCTGCGCCTCGCCCTGGACGTTGATGCTGCCCGCCTCGCCGCCGGCCTCGCCGAGCACATCGCCCAGCGCGCCCTTGCCGACCGCGACCGAGATGCGCTTGCACGCGCGCGCAACCACTTCCAGCAGCAGCCGCAGGTCGGGGGTCACGTGCCCCAGGCGCTGCTCCTCGATCAGGTGGCGGGTCAGGGAGATGGCGGGCATGGCGGCTCCACGGCGGACAGGGTGGCGGCATTGTCGCCCGGAAGCGTCGCGCTGTCCCGGCGGCATCGCGCGCGCGGCGCCGGCCGGCTATCCTGCATGGGTTTGCCGCGCGCCCGGCGCGCCGCATCTCCTCCCCTCAACCGTCGCAGGCCGTGCCGTGTCCTCCTTCTTCGCTGCTGTCGAACTCGTCCCCGGTGATCCCATCCTCGGTTTGACCGACGCCTACAACGCCGATCCGCGTACCACCAAGGTCAATCTCGGTGTGGGCATCTACTACGACGAGGCCGGTCGCATCCCGGTGCTGGATGCGGTGCGCGAGGTCGAGCAGCGGCTGGCCTCCGAGGCCAAGCCGCGCGGCTACCTGCCGATCGACGGCATGCCCGACTACACCCGGGCCACCCGCGAGCTGCTGTTCGGCGTCGATTCGCCGCTGCTGGCCGATGGCCGCGTCGCGACCACTCAGACGATCGGTGGCAGTGGCGCGCTGCGCACCGGCGCCGACCTGCTGAAGAAGGTGCTGCCGCACGCGACGATCGCGATCAGCACCCCCAGCTGGGAGAACCACCGCGCGGTGTTCGGCGCGGTCGGCTTCGAGGTCGTCGACTACACCTACTTCGACGCCGCCCGCCACGGCATCGATTTCGACGGCATGCTGGCCGATCTGCGCAAGCTCCAGCCCGGCACCGTCGTACTGCTGCACGCCTGCTGCCACAACCCGACCGGCGCCGACCTCACCGCCGACCAGTGGCGCCAGGTCATCGAGGTGCTGGCCGAGCGCGGGCTGTTCCCGTTCGTCGACATGGCCTACCAGGGCTTCGACCAGGGCATCGCCCAGGACGCCGCGGCCGTGCGTCTGCTCGCCGCCTCGGGCATCGCCGAGTTCGTCGTCGCCAGCTCCTACTCCAAGTCGTTCTCGCTCTACGGCGAGCGCGTCGGCGCCCTGTCCGTGGTCTCGGCCAACGCAGAACAGAGCCGCGCGGTGCAGTCGCAGATCAAGCGCATCGTGCGCGCGAACTACTCGAGCCCGTCGACGCACGGCGCGGCGTTGGTCGCCGGCGTGCTCGGCAGCGACGAGTTGCGTGCGCGCTGGGAGGCCGAGCTCGGCCAGATGCGCGAGCGCATCCACGCGCTGCGCGCCGGGCTGGTCGAGAAGCTCGCCGCGCACGGCGCGCCGCAGTTCGCCTTCATCCAGGACCAGGCGGGCATGTTCTCGTATTCGGGCCTGAGCCGTGCGCAGGTCGACCGGCTGCGCGACGAATTCGGCATCTACGCCGTCGGTACGGGGCGCATCTGCGTCGCGGCGCTGAGCCTGAAGACCCTCGACTACGTCGCCGAGGCGGTGGCGACGGTGGCGCGCTGAGTCAGGCATGAGCGCCCGGCGGCGTTCGCGTTCCCGCAACGCAGCCGTCCGCGCGCGCCCGGGCCCGGCGCGACAGCCGTGGTGGCGGCGGGCGCTGCGCTCGCCCCTGGCCTGGGCCGCGGCCTGTACGGCGTTGGCGATCGTCGCCGGACGCCACGGGATGGCGTTCCCGCCGTACCTGGCGGTGTTGCTGGCCGGGGTGCTGTGCGGCGTGTCCTTCGTCGCCGCGACCTTCCGGGTCTCACCGCGGCGTCTGGGCGTCCTGCTGCATGTCGCCGGCGCTGCGATCGGCGTCGGAGTGGTGGCGTGGGCGATCCACGGCGACCTGCCCGATCTGTCTCCGCTGCCCGAGCCGCTGCGCCATGCCGCGCTCTGGATGCAGCTCGGGATCGCGCCGATGTTCGGCTGGATCTGGCTGGCGCTGCTCGGGCGGGTGAGCGGGTATTTCCAGCGCGACGCCCAGGCGCGCGCGGCGACGATGACGCGGACGCAGTGGCATCGCGACGGCGCGGCCTGGACGCTGTGCTTTCCGGCCGTGCCCATGCGCACGCGCACCCTTGCCGTCTGGATCGGATCGGTGACGGTGGTCGCCGGGGCGCTGGCGATCGCCGGCCTGATCGCGTTCTACGACATCGTGCTGCGCATCGGCGCCTACGGCGCGATCCTGCTCTTCGCCTTGGTCGTCGGCCTGCCCGGCTATCTGGTGCTGACGGCGCTGCTGCGTCGTGGCACCGAGACCGTGACGCTGCGCATCGATGCGCAGCGCCTGACCCTGGAGCGTCCGGGCCAGCCGCCGCGCGACGTTGCTTTGCGCGATCTCACGCTCTTCCGCTGGCAGAGCGCATCGGACCACGCGCGGCTCGAATTCACCGCGCCCGGTGTCGAGGCGGTGAGTCTTCTGGCCGGCGTGGCGCGCGTGCCGCGCGGTACCAGTGCCGAACTGCCGGCGCTTGTGCCGCAACTGGTGCAGTGGCTGACTGCCGCCGGCCTGCGCGAACGGCCAGTCCGGGTCGCGGCGCGGCCGCGGACGTTCGCGCGCGGCTGACGCATCGGATCGGACGGCGGGCCTCTCTGCCCTGATGTCCGGCCCGACGCCGCGGCTTCAGGCCGCCTGCGCGAAGTGGCCGTGGAAGCCGAGTGGGAACGCGTACGGGAGCCAGGCGGTCGCGACCGGGCCGTCGCCGATGTGCTGGGCGTCGAGCACCGCGATACCGCTGCGGTCGCGCGTGGGGTCGAGCAGCGTACCGACCAGCCAACCGTCGTCGGGGCGCGTGCTGCCAGGACGCGGGATGAAGACATGTTCCTCGGCGAGGATGTCGCGCCCGTAGCGATGCAGTTCGCGTCGGCCGGCCACCGGGTCGATCATCTGCACCGCATTGAAGTACGGCGCGGTCGCGTCGCCGGCATTGGTCGGGGTGTAGAGCCGGGCGCCACGGTCGCTGGGCGTGCGGGCATCGAACATCGGAAACTCCATGCCGCCCAGGCCCGTGGTCTCCCAGCGGCCGCGGCCGGTGCGCATGTCCAGGCGCAACTCGACCAGCTCCGCAGGGGCGGCCGGGCCGTGATGACCGAACATCGCCTCGCGATGTGGCGACCGCGCCTTTGCCACATCGGCCAGCCGCATCGTGCGCACGGTGATTTCGCCGTCGCGCTCGAAGGCATCGCCGAAGTGATAGGCCATCGTGAAGTCGACCTCGAAGCGGCGCGCAACTCGGTCGGGTGCGGTCTTGTCGACGACCAGGACCGTGGACGCGCGCTGTGGCGCGAACGTCAGGCTTTCGAAGAACGAGCCGGCCGGTGTGTAGTCGAACGGCGTCAGCAGGAAGACCAGATGCCGGTCGGTCTGCACGAAGGCATGCAGGTAGCCGGGTGCGCCCATGTCGTGCACCTGCGCGTCGATCAGCTGCCCGTCGCGGCCGATGTGCCACACCAGCAGGCCGGCACCGCCGAGCATCGACAGCGCCCCGAAGTTCCACCAGCTGCCGTCGCGGTCCTGGAGTGGGTGGGCCGAGAACGGCAGCGCTTGCAGATCGGGTCGCCAGGTCTTGGGACCGATCGTGTCGAGCGCATCGGGGTCGAGCTCGAAGGCCGAGCCGGCCTCGCTCAACGCGAACAGGCGCCCGTCGATCACCACCACCGAGGTGTTGGCGGTGCTGGCATCGTCGTTGTTGCGCAGCGCGACCGGGTCGGCGATCGTGGTGCCCGCCGCCAGCGTGTTGAAGCGCCCGGCGCTGCGTTCGCGCTTGAACTTCGGGGTCTGCACCATGCGCCCGCGATGGGTCACGGTGCCGTCGCCGAAGCGCCAACCGTGGACCATGCCGTCGCCGTCGAACCAGTGCTCGTAGCGGAAGCTGTCGCGCTCGAACCAGGCGGGCCCGTTGCGATACAACGTGCCGGCGAAGTCCGCCGGCAGACGGCCTTCGATCTGCACCGTCGTCGGGCCGAAAGCCTCGGCCGACACCTGACGCCAGCCGGCCAGATACGGGTGCTCGCGCAGGCCGGCGGCAAACTCGGCTGGATCGCCGGCGAATGCGTCCGCGCCGTGCAACAGCGCGGGCCCGAGTGCGGCGATGGTGGCGCCCGAGAGCAGATTGCGGAGGAAGTGGCGGCGGTCCATGGGGGCTCTCCTGGGGCGGCCGGATCAACGGATTGCGATGTCGAGCGCGGCGGTGTCGCGACCGACCTCGAACGCCGCCTCGTCGAACGTCGGCTTGCGCATCACCCGCGGGTTGTTGCTGAAGCCGTAGCCTTCGACTGGCATGCCGGTGAGGTTGGTGTCGAGCTTGCCGTTGCCGTTCTCGTCGTGGATCACCAGCAACGCGTAGCGTCCGGCCGGCACGTCGTCGAAGCGCAGGTGGGTGACATCGCCTTCGGGGCCAGCAGGCGGCCGGCGATCGGCGGCGCTTCGCCGGCATAGCCCGCCGCATCGACCAGGGCGACCTGGAACTGCCCGTCCTGGTTGCGGGCATCGCGAATGGTCACCTCGAGAGTGGCAGCCTGCGCGGGCGCGGCGAGCGCGGCGGCGGCCAGCAGAGCGAACGGGGCGACGATGGAGGCGGGGCTGCGGCGCATGGCGATGTCCTGGTTGGGTGTGGCCACAGTCTTCCGTGCGCTGTCCCCGATGCCTGCTGCCAGTGGTCATCGATCCGCAGTGCCGGAAGTCACTTTCTGCGCCCCACCCATTGCCGCTGCCGGCGCCGGCTTGCAGCATGGCGCCATGACCCCGCCCCGCCGCCTGTTCGAACCGCTCAATCTCGCCGCGTTGCTGACGCTCGGGGCGGTCGCGTTCTCGGTGCGCTACTACGAGCCCTCGCACCAGCCGACGGCCTGGCTGCTGCTGGGGCTGTTCGCCGTCGGCTTCCTGTCGCTGCCGCTGTGGCCGCCGAGGCTGCGACGGGTCGAGCACGCGATGGTCGCGCTGCTGCCGGTGATCGCGCTGGCCCTGATCGCGCTCGCCCCCAAACCCGGCACCGCGCCGGTGCTGCTGGTGGTCTGGATCGCGGCAGCGTTCTCGCACTGGTCGCCGCGTGTGGCGACGATCGCGCTGGTCCTCGCCGACACGGTCTACTACCTGATCCTCAAGCACATCGCCGGCTTCGGCGCGCCGCTGATGTCGGTGCTGATCTTCGCCGGCTTTCAGGCCTTCGCCGGGTTGTGCATGCACTACGCGCGCAGTGCCGAGCGCGCCCGCGATACCCTCTCGCGGGTCAATGCCGATCTGCTGGCCACACGCGCGCTGCTCGCCGACAGTGCCCGCGATGCCGAGCGCCTGCGGGTGGCGCGGGAACTCCACGACGTCGCCGGCCACAAACTCACCGCGATGCGCCTGAACCTGCGCGCGTTGACCGAAGAACCGGCGTTCGCCAGCAACGCGCAGCTGCGCGTGGCCGATCAACTGTCCGGCGAACTGCTCGCCGATATCCGCAACGTGGTCCAGGCGTTGCGCGAGCGCGGTGGCCTGGATCTGGCCACCGCGCTGCGCGCGCTCGCCGCGCCGATGCCGCGCCCGGTGCTGCGGCTCACCATCGCCGACGACGTGCAGGTGACGGACCCCGCGATCGCCGAGGCGGTGCTGCGGCTGGTGCAGGAAGCGCTGACGAATGCCGCCAAGCACGCCGACGCGGACACGCTCGATGTCACCCTGCACCGCGCAGGCGATGTGCTGCATGTGACCATCGAGGACGACGGCCTGGTGCGCGAGGACTGGCGCGAAGGCAATGGCATCGCCGGCATGCGCGAGCGCCTGGCGGCGTTGCGGGGCCGGGTGCGCCTGGCGCGCAATGCCCGTGGCGCGATGCGGATCGATGCGGAGTTGCCGGCATGAATACATCGCCCGTGCGCGTTGCGCTCGCCGACGACCAGGCCCTGGTCCGCGCCGGGCTGCGCGCGCTGCTGGAACGCCAGGGCATCGTCATCGTGTTCGAGGCCGACTCGGGCGCGAGCCTGCTCGAGCGGATCGCCGCGCAGCCGGTCGATGTGGTGCTCAGTGACATCCGCATGCCCGGAATGGACGGCATCGATGCCCTGACTGCGCTGCGTGCGCGGGGCGATGCCACGCCGGTGCTGCTGCTGACCACCTTCGACGACAGCGACCTGCTGCTGCGCGCGACCGACGCCGGCGCGCAGGGCTTCCTGCTCAAGGACGCCGCGCCCGAGGATCTGCGCGATGCGATCGCGCGCGTCGCCGCGGGCGAGACGCTGCTGCAGCCGGTCAGCACCGAACCAGTGCGGGCGCGCTACCGGTTCCACGACGACCAGGCCCCGCGCGAGACCTTCAACGAACGCGAGGTCGCGATCCTGCGCCTGCTCGCCGGCGGCTATTCCAACAAGGAGATCGCGCGCAGCCTGTTTCTGGCCGAGGGCACGGTGAAGAACTACGTCTCGGCGATCCTCGACAAGCTCGGCACCCGCGACCGTACGCGCGCGGTGCTCAAGGCGATCACGCTGCGCGTCATCTGACCCGCCCGCCGCCGCGGCGACGGGATTGATACGGATCAAGGCGGCCGCGCCTGCGCCGCGCTAGCCTGATCGTCCCCTTGACTGTTCTGGAGCCTGGACGATGGACAAGACGATGAAGGCCGCGGTGGTCCGCGAGTTCGGCAAACCGCTGGTCATCGAGGAGGTCGAGGTGCCGCGGCCGGCGGCCGGCGACATCCTCGTCAAGATCGAGGCCTGCGGTGTCTGCCATACCGACCTGCATGCGGTCGATGGCGACTGGCCGGTCAAGCCGAACCCGCCGTTCATTCCGGGCCACGAGGGCGTGGGCCACGTGGTTGCGGTCGGCCAGGGCGTGACCCACATCAAGGAAGGCGACCGGGTCGGCATTCCGTGGCTGTACTCGGCCTGCGGCCATTGCGAACACTGCCTGGGCGGCTGGGAAACGCTGTGCGAGGCGCAGCAGAACAGCGGCTACTCGGTCAACGGCGGTTTTGCCGAGTACGCGCTGGCCAATGCCGGCTACGTCGGCCATCTGCCGAAGAACGTCGGCTTCGTCGAGATCGCCCCGGTGCTGTGCGCCGGCGTCACCGTCTACAAGGGCCTGAAGGTTACCGACACCAAGCCCGGCGACTGGGTCGTGATCTCAGGGATCGGTGGACTGGGCCACATGGCGGTGCAGTACGCCCGCGCCATGGGACTGAACGTGGCCGCGGTCGATGTCGACGACAGCAAGCTCGACCTCGCCACGCGGCTGGGGGCCACGGTCACCGTCAACGCCCGCACCACCGATCCGGTCGCCTATCTGAAAAAGGAGATCGGCGGCGCACACGGCGCACTGGTCACCGCGGTCTCGCCCAAGGCCTTCGAGCAGGCGATCGGCATGGTCCGCCGTGGCGGCACGGTCTCGCTCAACGGCCTGCCGCCGGGCGAGTTCCCGCTCGACATCTTCGGCATGGTGCTCAATGGTGTGACCGTGCGCGGCTCGATCGTCGGCACCCGCCTGGACCTGCAGGAGTCGCTGGACTTCGCCGCGCAGGGCAAGGTCGCAGCGACGGTCTCGACCGACCGCCTGGAGAACATCAACGACGTGTTCTCGCGCATGCACGCGGGCAAGATCGAAGGGCGCGTGGTCCTCGACTTCGCGGCCTGAACTGCACAGCGCCGCCGGCCCGGATGCGGCCGGCGGCACGGGCGCGTCGCGGGACGTCTGCTACGGTGCACGCCCCCGTTGCGCCTGCCTGCCGATGCCTCTGTCGTTCGTCGCGTTCCGCTCCGCCCCGTTCTTCGCGTCCCTGCCGCTGGCGATCGCCGCCGGCTGCGCTGCCGTCCCGGCCGGCGCGTTCGAAGCGCCGCGCACCCTCGACCGGGTGCGGGTCGACGCGACCCGGCTGCGCGGTGTGTCGGATTTCGACACACCGGCCTCGGTCGATGCATTGCGGCTCGACGATGCCGGCAGCAACCGCAGCGGCACTGTCGCCTCCGAGCCGCTGGCCGGCGTGCCCGGGCTGCTCGCGCGCGATCGCCAGAACCACGCGCAGGACACCCAGCTGTCGATCCGCGGCTTCGGCGCGCGTTCGACCTTCGGCGTGCGCGGCGTGCGGCTCTACGCCGACGGCATTCCGGCCTCAATGCCCGACGGGCAGGGCCAGCTGTCGCATTTCAGTCTGGTCGGCGGTGATCGGATCGAGATCATGCGCGGGCCGTTCTCGTCGCTGTACGGCAATTCCTCGGGCGGCGTGCTGCAGATCTGGAGTGCCGACGGCGCGCCGGGCGACGACTGGCGATTCAAGGCCAGTCACGGACGCGATGCCACCACGAGCCTGGCCGCGCAGCTGCGCGGCGGCAGCGAGACGGTGGGTTACAACCTCGCGCTGTCGCGCTTCGACACCGACGGCTGGCGCGACCACAGTGCCGCGCGCCGCGACTCGGCGAACGCGAAGCTGCACTTCGACCTTGGCCAGCGGCGGCGCCTGGACCTGGTCGCCAACTGGGTCGACATCGATGCCCAGGATCCGCTGGGGCTGACCGCCGACCAAGTGCGCGCGAATCCGCGCCAGGTCGCCTCGGTGGCGCGGCAGTTCGACACCCGCAAGACGGTGCGCCAGCAGCAGGCCGGTGCGGTCTACGAGCATGGCGTGGGCGAGGCGCACACCTTGCGCGCGATGGCCTACGGCGGCGAGCGCGCGGTGGTGCAGTTCCTGCCGATCCCGGCGGCCGCGCAGGCCAATCCGTTGAACGCGGGTGGCGTCATCGACCTGGACAACGCCTACGGCGGTCTCGACCTGCGCTGGAGCTGGGAAGGCGCACTCGTCGGCCGGCCGCTGGAACTGACCGTCGGCGCGAACGCCGACCGCCAGCGCCAGCATCGCCAGGGCTTCGAGAACGTCGTCGGTGATGCGCTCGGCGTGCGCGGCGCCCGGCGTCGCGACGAGCGCAACACGGTCGAGAACCGCGACCAGTTCGCGCAGGCGTACTGGGCGTTCGCAGCGCGCTGGTCGCTGCTGGCCGGCGTGCGCCACAGCGAGGTCGAGTTCGTCTCACGCGACGCCTACGTCACCGCGACCAATCCCGACGACAGCGGTCGCATTGCCTACCGTCAGACTTCGCCGGTCGCCGGGCTGGTGTTCGCACCGCGCGACGACTTGCGCGCCTACCTGTCGGCTGGCCGTGGCTTCGAGACGCCGACCTTCAACGAGCTGGGCTATCGCAGCGATGGCGGCGCCGGGCTGGCCTTCGACCTCGCGCCGGCGATCAGCGACAACCTCGAGCTCGGTGCCAAGTGGCGCGCGCCCGCCGGCGCCACGTGGAACGCCGCGCTGTTCCGTGCCGACACTGACAACGAGCTCGCGGTCGCGCGCAATGTCGGCGGCCGCAGCAGTTTCCAGAATGTCGGACGCGCGCGTCGCCAGGGCGCCGAACTGTCGCTGCGCCAGCCGCTGGGTGAGGCCTTGGAACTCAGTGTCGCGGCGACCTGGCTCGATGCGACCTTCCGCGACGCCTACCGCGTCTGCACCGGCGCGGGCTGCACCGTGCCGACGACGCCGGTCGCGGCTGGCGCGCGCATTCCCGGTGTGCCGGCGCGCCAGCTGTTTGCGCGGCTGGACTGGACCGGCGGCGCCTGGAGTGCGGCGATCGAAGGCGTTGGCGTCGGCGATGTCGTGGTCGACGATCTCGCCACCGGGCGCGCCGCGGGCTACGCCCTGCTGCATCTGGAAGGCGCGCGCCGCTGGCGTTTCGAGACTGGCGAGCTGCGCACGTACCTGCGTGTCGACAACCTCCTCGACCAGGCCTATATCGGCTCGGTGATCGTCAACGAAGGCAACGGCCGTTTCTACGAACCCGGCCCCGGTCGTGGTGTGCTGATTGGCGCACAGTGGACTTGGCACCGCTGAATGAAAAATCAGCGCATCGTGCGCAGGCGATGTCTCACACGTCGCCGCCGCTGGCCCAGCCTTCGCCGGTGCCGCGGTGGAACACCCGGTCGGTGTCCTGCACCGTGCCGGCATCGATCGCGTCCATAGGTGCCAGCCGCGCATAGATCGGCGCGAAGTCCGGGCGCGTGGCCTCCATCAACTGCTCGAAGCTGTCGATGACGAAGTAGGTCTTCTGGAAGGTGTCGATGCGGTAGCGCGTGCGCATGATCCGCTCCAGATCGAACCCGATGCGGTTGGGCGCGTCGGACTCGAGCGAATGGATCGATTCGCCCTTCGACGACACGATGCCGGCGCCGAAGATGCGCAGGCCCTGCGCCTGTCGGATCAGCCCGAACTCCACCGTGTACCAGTACAGCCGCGTGAGGTGCTGCAGCGCGTCGGGGCCGATCCCATGCGCCTTGACCCCGCCGCGGCCGTAGGCCTGCATGTAGTCGGCGAACACCGGATTCATCAGCAGCGGCACATGGCCGAACAGATCGTGGAACAGGTCCGGCTCCTCGATGTAGTCGATCTGGTCCGGGCGGCGGATCCACCACGTCACCGGGAAGCGGCGGTTGGCGAGGTGGTCGAAGAAATCGAGCTCAGGCAACAGGCCCTCGACGCCCATCAGGGTCCAGCCTGTCGCGGCCTCGAGCACGGTGTTGAGTTCGGAGAACTTCGGAATCGCGTCGGGCGTCATGCCCATCGCGTCCTGCGCCTCCAGGAACTCGTCGCAGGCGCGCCCGACCAGCAGCGCGCGCTGGCGCGCATAGAGCGTGGCCCAGGTCGCGTGGTCGTCGGCGCTGTAGTCGTCCCAGGGCTGCTCGACGATGCCAGTGGCGTAGACCGGGACCTTGCCCTTGTCGGTCTGCAGGTTCTCGACCCGGCGCGGGGCGCTCGAAGGCTGGGCGGACATCGCACGCTCCTGGAAAGAACACGAGCCTTGGACGATAACGCGGCAGGCTCGCAACGGGCTTGCGTTCATTGCGCGAAAAGCCGGTTTGTGCGCAAGATCCGTGCGTGTGAATACGAAATGGAGCAATCCATGGCCGCCGCCACCTTGGACCGCACGGATCTGCTGTTGCTCGCCGAACTGCAGCGCAACGGCAGGCAGAGCAATGCCGATCTCGCCGAGCGCGTGCACCTGTCGGCCTCGGCGTGCCTGCGCCGGGTCCAGCGGCTCGAGCGCGACGGGGTCATCGCCGGCTACCGCGCCGAGGTCGATGCCGAGCGCCTGGGACTCGGACTGCAGGCCTTCGTCCGCGTGCAGCTCAAACACCACGACAGCGCCGCGGTCGCCGGCTTCGCGCAGCTGGTCGACGACTGGGACGAGGTCGTCGCCTGCCACGCGCTGACCGGCGACATGGACTACCTGCTGCAGGTCGCGGTGCGCGATCTGGAGCACTTCTCGCGATTCCTGCTCGACCGGCTGCTCAACCAGCCGGCGGTCGACGACGTCAATTCCAGTTTCGTGCTGCGCACCGTCAAGGCCTGGCGCGGATTGCCGCTGCCGGTCTGAGCCGCACCGGATCCGTGCAAACTTGCGCAGATAGCACCAACATGGTGCGTGGCCTCTGTCGCATCATCCGCTGTCTGGGCGTAAGCCATTGATCTAAAAGAAAGACATCGGTTGGCATGAGGGTTGCTTGATCACCAGCACACCCAACCTCAAGGCGATCGTTCCCGATGTCCATCGACAATGTCGAAAAGCTGATCAAGGACCACAAGATCGAGTTCATCGATCTGCGCTTCACCGATATGCGCGGCGTGCAGCACCACGTCACGTTCCCGCAGTCGATCGTCGAGCCCGGCCTGTTCGAGGACGGCAAGATGTTCGACGGCTCGTCGATCAGCGGCTGGCGCGGCATCCAGAATTCGGACATGGTGCTGATGCCCGACGCCTCCACTGCGTTCGTCGATCCGTTCACCGCCGATCCGACGCTGGTGATCACCTGCGACATCCTCGATCCGACGACGATGCAGTCCTACGAGCGCGACCCGCGCGGCATCGCCAAGAAGGCCGAGGCTTTCCTCAAGTCGAGCGGCATCGCCGACCAGGCCTTCTTCGGGCCCGAGCCCGAGTTCTTCATCTTCGACTCGGTGCGCTACGGCAACGAGATGGGCCACACCTTCTTCCACATCGATTCGGAAGAAGCGCACTGGAACTCGGCCAAGGAGTACGAAGGCGGTAACAGCGGCTACCGTCCCGGCATCAAGGGCGGCTACTTCCCGGTCGCTCCGCTCGACTCGCTGCACGACATCCGTGCCGAGATGTGCAAGACGCTCTCGCAGGTCGGCATCGAGGTCGAGGTCCATCACCACGAGGTCGCCAACGCCGGCCAGTGCGAGATCGGCACCCGCTTCAACTCGCTGGTCGCCAAGTCCGACGAACTGCAGACGCTCAAGTACATCGTCAAGAACGTCGCCTTCCGCAACGGCAAGACCGCGACCTTCATGCCCAAGCCGATCGTCGGCGACAACGGCAGTGGCATGCACGTGCACCAGTCGCTGGCCAAGGGCGGCACCAACCTGTTCACCGGCGACGGCTACGGTGGCCTGAGCCAGACCGCGCTGTGGTACATCGGCGGCGTGTTCAAGCACGCGCGTGCGATCAACGCGTTTGCCAATGCCTCGACCAACTCCTACAAGCGCCTGGTGCCGGGCTTCGAGGCGCCGGTGATGCTGGCCTACTCGGCGTCCAACCGCTCGGCCTCGTGCCGCATTCCGTACGTCGCCAATCCGAAGGCGCGCCGCATCGAGATGCGCTTCCCCGATCCGATGCAGTCGGGTTACCTGACGTTCGCCGCGCTGATGATGGCGGGCCTGGATGGCATCAAGAACCAGATCGACCCGGGCGGCCCCAGCGACAAGGACCTCTATGACCTGCCGCCGGAGGAAGAGAAGAACTTCCCGACCGTGTGCCACTCGCTCGACCAGGCACTCGAGGCGCTCGACAAGGATCGCGAGTTCCTCAAGGCCGGCGGCGTGTTCACCGACGACTTCATCGACGCCTACATCGCGTTGAAGATGAAGGAGGTCACCGCGTTCCGAGGCGCGACCCATCCGCTCGAATATCAGATGTACTACGCGATCTGATGGACATCGCGTACGTCATCGCCATGGCTTCGACGGGGCGGCTGTCCGGCCCGTCGCAGCGCGACGGGCGTTCGCCGGGCACGCGCGGCAGTGCCGCGCAAGCGTGCCCGGCTCACCCGCTCGAGTATCAGATGTACTACGCGATCTGATGCACCCGAAGGGCCTGCCGCACGGCAGGCCCTTCTTCGTTTCACCGCGCAAGCGGCGCCGTACGCAGTCGACGAGGGATCGAAAGCGGCCAACAGACGCCATAGAGCGCCGGTCGCGACGGACGACCGCCAGGGGGCAGGTCGCCACGCCGAAGCACCATCTGCTCGGCATCGCCGATGCAGCCAGCAATGACCGGGGAGGGCTTTCCTTTCAGATGAGGAGCCTGTCATGTCGTCATGCAAGCACGTACGCAAGGCCCTGTTGTGTGCAGGGTTGCTGTTGGGGGCGCCGCGCACGCGGAGGTATCCGGCACGATCACGTTGACCAGCGACTACCTGTTCCGCGGCATCACCCAGACCGACGAGAAGCCTGCCCTGCAGGGCGGCGTGGAGTGGGCGCACGAGAGCGGCTTCTATGCCGGCACCTGGGGCAGCAGCATCAGTTGGCTCGCCGACAGCGACCCGGAGGTGTCGAGCCAACTCGAACTCGACGGCTACCTGGGTGTCCGCGGCGACTTCGGTGATTCGGGCCTCGGCTGGGATGTCGGCGCCGTGCACTACTGGTATCCGGGCCGCTATCCGGCCGGCTTCGACAAGGCCGACACCACCGAGCTCTATGCCGGGCTGAGCTGGGGCATCTTGAGTGCGAAGTATTCCTATGCCGTGACCGACCTGTTCGGCATTCCCGACTCGGACGGCAGCAGCAACCTCGACCTCGGCCTGGGCTGGGAGTTCGCCCCGGGCTGGTCGCTCAACGGCGCCGCCGGCAAGCAGTGGGTCGCCGGCAGCGCGGGCACGGCGACCTACGCGTTCTGGTCGGTGGGCGTGGGCAAGGCCTTCGAGAACGGCTTCGACCTCGCCCTGACGTGGCACGACAACGACCTCGTCGGTCCCGACGACACCCTCACCTTCGCGATCACCAAGTCGTTCTGACACGGCGATCGTGCAACCGGAGACATCCATGAAACTGATCACCGCGATCATCCGCCCCTTCAAGCTCGACGAGGTCCGCGAGGCGCTCGGCGAGGCCGGCGTGACCGGCCTGACGGTCACCGAGGTCAAGGGGTTCGGCCGTCAGAAGGGCCACACCGAGCTCTACCGCGGCGCCGAGTACGTCGTCGACTTCCTGCCCAAGCTCAAGATCGAATGCGCGGTCACTGACGAGGCCTATGAGGCCGCGCTCGAAGCGATCACCGCGGCCGCGGCGACCGGCAAGGTCGGCGACGGCAAGGTTTTCGTCGTCGCGCTCGAGCAGGTCCTGCGTATCCGTACCGGCGAGATCGGCGCCGATGCGCTCTAACCCCATCCGGAGACATGCCATGAACTCGATCCAAACCCGCGGGTGGACCACCCGGATGCAGGCGGCGGGCCTGTCGCTGCTGTGTGCACTTGCACTACTCGGCGTCTCGACCGGCGCGATGGCCCAGGCCCCGGAGGCCCCGTCCCCGGTCTTCGACAGCGGCAACGTCGCCTGGATGCTGACCTCCACGCTGCTGGTGCTGTTGATGGTGGTGCCGGGACTGGCGCTGTTCTACGGCGGCATGGTCCGCGCCAAGAACGTGCTGTCGGTGCTGGTGCAGGTGCTGGTGGTGTTCTCGGTGGTGATCCTGCTGTGGGTCGCCTATGGCTACAGTGCCGCGTTCACCAGCGGCAACGCGTTCTTCGGCTCGTTCACCAACAAGGCCTTCCTGCGCGGGATCACCCCGCAGAGCGATGCCGGTGGCTTGCCCGAGTTCCTGTTCGTGGTGTTCCAGTCGACCTTCGCCGGGATCACCGCCGCGCTGGTGATCGGCGCCTTCGCCGAGCGCATCAAGTTCTGCGCGGTGCTGCTGTTCTCGGTGCTGTGGGTCACGTTCGCCTACCTGCCGATGGTGCACATGGTGTGGAGCGGCGAGGACGGATTCCTCGCGCACAAGGGCGTGATCGACTTCGCCGGCGGTACCGTGGTGCACATCAACGCCGGCATCGCCGGGCTGGTCGGCGCGTACTTCGTCGGCCGCCGACTGGGCTACGGCCGTGAGGCGCTCAAGCCGCACAGCGTGCCGTTCACCTTCATCGGCGCCTCGCTGTTGTGGGTCGGCTGGTTCGGCTTCAATGCCGGTTCGGCGTTGGCCGCCGACGCCAGTGCGGCGTTGGCGATGATCAACACGATGGTGGCCACTGCTGCCGGCGTGGTCGCCTGGAGTCTGGTCGAAGCGATCAGCAAGGGGCGGCCGTCGGCCCTGGGCGCGGCATCGGGTGCAGTGGCCGGTCTGGTCGGTGTGACCCCGGCCGCCGGCACCGTTGGCCCGATCGGCGCGCTGGTGATCGGCTTGGCCGCTGGCGCGATCTGCGTGTGGGGCGTCAATGGCCTCAAGCGCCTGCTGCGCGCCGACGACACCGCCGACGTGTTCGGCGTGCACGCGGTGGGCGGCATCGTTGGCGCGATCCTGACCGGCGTCTTCAGCGATGCCTCGCTCGGCGGTACCGGGATCGAGGGCTCGATCGGCGCCCAGGTCTGGGCGCAGACCTTCAGCGTGCTGTTCACGATTCTCTGGTGCGCCGTTGTCACCACGCTCGCGCTTCTGGTCACGCGCGCGGTCGTCGGGCTGCGCGTGAGCGAGGAGGACGAGCGTCAGGGCCTGGACATCGTCTCGCACGGCGAATCGGCCTACGAGAGCTGATCGGGGAAGGGACCGCGCGGGCGGCAGTGGGGACTGCCGCCCGCGCCTGCAGGCAAGCAGAGGCGATTTGTCCGCGGCTCGGCGGCGGGGCTAGGATGCGGCCCACATGACCGGACCTGACCACTGTCGATGACCGCCGCGCTGCACGTCGCCGTGCTCGAGGACGAGGCCATGTTGCGCGAGCGGATCCTGCTGCCCGGCCTGCAGCGTTTCGGCTTCGCCGCGGTGGGGTTTGCGACCATCGCGGCGTTGCGCGCCCACCTCGATGCGCACCCGGTCGAGCTGGTCGTGCTTGATGTCGGTCTGCCCGACGGGGACGGCTTCAGCCTGGCACGCGCGCTGCGCGAGACACGGCCGCAGCTTGGGGTGGTGATGCTGACCAGTCGCGCCGAGACCGGCGACCGCGTCCGCGGCCTAACCGAAGGCGCCGATGCCTATCTGACCAAGCCGATCGAGATCGACCTGCTCGCCGCCACGCTGCACAGCCTTGCGCGGCGCCTGGACACCGTCGCGGCGCCCACCGAGGGACGCGACACGCCCGGCCGATGGCGCTTGAGTGCGGATGGCTGGTGCCTGCTGTCGCCATCGGGCGGCTCTGCGGCGCTGACCCAGAGCGAGCGGCGGCTGTGCCGGCGGCTGTTCGACACGCCCGGCGAACTGGTGGCGCGCGAAGCGCTGATCGAGGCGTTGACCGACCAGGTGCATGACTTCGATGCCCACCGCATCGATTCGATGATCCATCGCCTGCGCAGCAAGGCCCGCACGCGCTGCGGTGAGACCCTGCCGCTGACGGCCGTACACGGCCGCGGCTACATGCTCACGTCGCAGGGCTGAGCGGCAACGCGATCCGAAACGTGGTGCCGGCGCCCGGCGCGCTGGTCACGGCGATCGTGCCGCCGGCGGTGGTCACCAACTCGTGCACCACCGCCAGGCCCAGGCCGGTGCCGCTGTCGGCCGGCTTGGTGCTGAAGAAGGGCTCGAACACGCGTGCGGCCACCTCGGGCGGCATGCCCCCACCATCGTCGTGCAGAGTGATCGCGACATGGTCCGGTGCGCGTCGTGCCTGGATGTCGAATACGCCCGTGCCATTGATCGCATCGCGCGCATTGGAGGCCAGGTTGAGCAGCATCAACTCGAACTGGCTGCGGTCGAACAGGATCGGCAGCGGCGCGCTGTCGCGATCGAAGCGCAGCACGATGCGCGCGTCGAGCAGTTGCCGCAGCATCGGTTGCAGTGCATCGATCGCTTCGCCGGCATCGAAGACCTCGACCTGCGTCTCGTCGCGGCGGCTGAAGCGCAGCAGCCTGCGGCTGATCGCCATGCCGCGCCGCGCCGAGGCTTCGACCGAGGCCAGGCTGCTTTCCAACTGCGCGGCGCGCTGGGCATCGCTGCCGCCGTCGTCCTCGTGGCGTTCGGCCGAAAACCCCGCGATGACCGAGAAGATGTTGTTGAAATCGTGCGCCATGCCGCTGGCCATGCGCTCGGTGATTTCCTTCTTCTGCGCGTGGATGAGCTGGGCATGCGTGCGCTCGCGTTCGCGGATCTCCTGCTCGAGCGCCGCGCCGCGTGCATTGGACTCGCGCAGGCTCTCGCGCAGCGCCTCGGTCGTGCGGTCGATGAGGATGGCGACGAGCAGGTAGGTGAACAGCACCGACGGCAGGTTGTAGAACGCACGCGCCGGCGTCTGCGCAAACAGCACGTGCGCATCGTGCACCGCGCCCAGCACAACGCTCGATGCGAGCAGTGCGAAGCTCGTCCACAACGCGCGCCGTCCCAGCACCAGCCCGCTGAGCAGCATCACCAGCAGTTGCGCGAGCTGGTCGGGAATCTGCTGCTGCAGGCCGTTGAGCGCCATGTTCACCGCGAACACCGCCAGCAGCACGCCGATCAGCAGCTTGACCGCCAGGCGGAAGCGGCCATAGCGGATCAGCGCCACCCCGCCCAATGCGATCAGGCCGATCGCCAGGCTCATCGACAACGAAACAGCGATCTGCCACGGCAGCCCTTCGGCGCGCAGTGTCGGCCAGCTGGCCACCAGGGCGAAGGCCACCGTCGCTGGCACGGTCACGCCGAGAAACAGCAACAGCGCCTGGATCACGCGCGCATTGCGCTGGTCGACTGGGTCCATGACCGGAGCGCGATCGAGCCAGCGCAGGAACGGGCGGTACATGGCGAGTCCGGCGGGCGGTGAGAATCGCGTGATCTTCCGGCGAGATGTTGCGGGTGACAAGAGGCGCCGACGCCTCGTACGGTCGCAGACGGGGACGCCCTATCCGATCTGGATGACAGGGCCAAGACACGGAAAGCCGGTGGTGGCGGGCGCAAGCCCGCCGCGCGACCGTGCTCGCCTTCATGAAACGCTGCCGGAGACCTCCGAAATGAACCGCATCTACCGCACCCTCTGGAACGCCGAGCTTGGTCGCATGGTCGTGGCCTCGGAGCTGGCGCGCAGCCGGCACGCACGCCGCACGGGCGTCCTCGTCGCCGGTCTGGCGCTAGCGCTGCCGCTGACGGCACTGGCGCAGGCCACCGCCGTGGGGGTGCGGGTGTACGACACACCGGCCGCTGTCGACGCGGACACCGTCGCGCACTACTTCCAGGCCAGCGGCAGCGCCGACAGCGATGTCGGCGCATATGTCGAAGGCGACAACGCGCTGGCGGCGGGCGAAGCGGCCTCGGCGATCGGCGCCGGGACGGTCGCGCTGGGCGCAGGTGCGGTCTCGTATGCGATCAACGCGACGGCGGTTGGTCGCGACAGTCTTGCGGTGGGTGACTCGTCGACTGCGCTCGGTGGCGTCCTCGACATCGACTACAGCGCACTGCCGCGCGGCGTGGTGGTCCACCAGCAGACCGTGGCCTCGGGCCTGGGCGCGACCGCTGCCGGCGCCGGCGCGCAGGCCAACGGCGACTTCAATACCGCGATCGGTGCGCAGTCCGAGAGCAGTGGCAAGTCGGCCGTTGCGATCGGCGGCATCGTCGACGTGCGCGAGGATGAAATCGGCTCGAACTTCATGGGCCAGATCCTGCGCAACACCAAGGCGGCCGGGCGCCTGTCGACGGCGATTGGCGGCGGCGCGCAGGCGACCGAATATGCCGCCACCGCGATCGGTGCGCTGGCTCAAGCCACCGCCAACCGTTCGATCGCGATCGGCTACCGCACCGAGGCCACGGCCTACGACGCGACCGCGATCGGCGATCGCGCGCAGGCCACGTTCGACTTCACCACGGCGATCGGCTCGGGCGCGCGCGCGAGCGCCAAGGGCACCACGGTGATCGGGTCGAGCGCAAACGCCCTCTATGAAGGTGGCACGGCACTGGGCAACGCGGCATCGGCCCGCAACGTCAACGCCGTCGCGCTGGGAACGGCATCCGCAGCCGCTGGCCAGAATTCGATTGCGATCGGCAACCGCTCGATGGTCTGGAACGGCGACTTCTTCGCGCCCTCGCCGATCCTGTACCTCAACAGCATCGCCATCGGTGTCGGCACCAACACCTACGGATCGGACTCGATCGCGCTGGGCACCTCGGCGATCGTCGGTCGGCAGCAGGCCAACGGCCTGTGGACCGGCGTCGACAACAGCGTCGCTCTGGGTGCGAATTCTTGGGCGCACCGAGAGAACACGATCTCGGTGGGCCGGGCGGGCGCCGAACGCCAGATCACCAACGTCGCCGCCGGCACCGAAGCGACCGATGCGGTGAACCTGGCGCAGTTGCAGGCGGCCACCAACGAATCCCTGCGCCACTTCCAGGCCAGTGGCAGCGCCGATAGCGACGCGGGGGCATTCGTCGACGGTGACGATGCACTGGCCGCAGGCGAGGCGGCCTCGGCCGTTGGGCAAGGCGCAACGGCCGTCGGCGGCGGCGCATTGGCCTACGCCGACACCGCAACCGCGATCGGCAAGGACAGCCTCGCGACGGGCGCATCTTCGACGGCGCTCGGCGGCATGTTGCAGCTCGACTACAGTGCGGCGGGCGAGTTCGGCGTGGTGCTCGACCAGCAGACGGCTGCCAACGGGCTGGCCGCGACGGCGCTGGGCGCGGGCGCGCGCGCCGACGATGACTTCAACACCGCGATCGGCGCGCAGACCGAGACCAGCGGCAAGTCCGCGGTCGCGATCGGCGGCATCGTCGATGTGCGCGAAGACCAGCTCGGAGAGGACTTCGCCGGCGTCGAGCTGCAGAACACGCGGGCATCGGGTCGTCTTGCGACGGCGATCGGCGGTGGCGCGCAAGCAACCGACTACGCGGCCACCGCGATCGGCGCACTGGCCGGCGCCAGCGGCATCCGCGCGGTGGCCATCGGCTATGCCAGTCAGGCGACGGCCTACGATGCGACTGCGATCGGCGACCGCGCCGAGGCGTCGGAAGAATGGGCGACCGCGATCGGCGGCGGCGCACGGGCCACCCACCTCCGAGCGACCGCATTGGGCAGCTTCGCCACTGCGATCGCAGCGCAAGCAACAGCCGTCGGCGAGGCCGCGATGGCCAATGGCGTCGGCGCCACGGCGCTGGGCAGCGGTGCCTGGGCTGCCGCCGAGAACAGCATCTCGATCGGCAAATCCTTCGTGTGGAACAGTAATCCCTGGCGTGAGGAGACCGTCGTGTTTGCCGACGGCATCGCGATGGGCACCAATGCCGAGGTGCACGGCAGCCGCTCGATCGCACTCGGCGCCGGGGCGACGGTCGGTGGATGGGCCCTACCGGAAGACGATGGCTTGCCAAGCAACATCGACGATGCGGTGGCCCTGGGCGCCGGCGCCATCGCCGATCGCAGCAACACGGTCTCGATCGGTCGCAGTGGCGCAGAGCGGCAGATCACCAACGTCGCCGCGGGCACGCAGGCCACCGATGCGGTGAACCTGTCCCAGCTCGAGGCGGTGGCCGCGGATGCCTCGCGCTATCTGCAGGCCACGGGTAGCCCCGACAGCGATGCGGGCGCTTACGCCGATGGCGAGAATGCGCTGGCGGCCGGTGAGGCGGCATCTGCGGTGGGCGCCGGTACGGTCGCGCTCGGAGCGGGCGCGGTGTCGTATGCGAACAACGCCACTGCACTCGGCCGCGACAGCCTGGCGGTCGGCGACTCGTCGACCGCCCTTGGCGGCGTTCTCGACATCGACTACAGCGCCCTGCCGCGCGGCGTGGTGATCCACAGCCAGACCGCCGCGTCGGGGCTGGGCGCAACGGCCGCGGGCGCCGGCGCCCAGGCCAACGGCGACTTCAACACCGCCATCGGCGCGCAGTCGGAGACCAGCGGCAAATCGGCCGTTGCGATCGGTGGCATCGTCGACGTGCGCGAGGACGAAATCGGCTCGAACTTTATGGGCCAGATCCTGCGCAACACCAAGGCGCAAGGCCGCTTGTCGACGGCGATCGGTGGCGGCGCGCAGGCGACCGAATACGCCGCGACCGCGATCGGTGCATTGGCCGAAGCCACGGCCATCCGCTCGATCGCGATCGGCTATCGGACACAGGCCACCGCTTACGATGCAATCGCGATCGGCGATCGCGCGCAGGCCACGTTCGACTTCACCACGGCGATCGGCTCGGGCGCGCGCGCGAGCGCCAAGGGCACCACGGTGATCGGGTCGAGCGCAAACGCCCTCTATGAAGGTGGCACGGCACTGGGCAACGCGGCATCGGCCCGCAACCTCAACGCCGTCGCGCTGGGAACGGCATCCGCAGCCGCTGGCCAGAATTCGATCGCGATCGGCAACCGCTCGATGGTCTGGAACGGCGACTTCTTCGCGCCCTCGCCGATCCTGTACCTCAACAGCATCGCCATCGGGGTCGGCACCAACACCTACGGATCGGACTCGATCGCGCTGGGCACCTCGGCGATCGTCGGTCGGCAGCAGGCCAACGGCCTGTGGACCGGCGTCGACAACAGCGTCGCTCTGGGTGCGAATTCTTGGGCGCACCGAGAGAACACGATCTCGGTGGGCCGGGCGGGCGCCGAACGCCAGATCACCAACGTCGCCGCCGGCACCGAAGCGACCGATGCGGTGAACCTCGCGCAGCTCGACGCCGTCGCCGGTGGCCTCGGTGAGCTGTCTGCCAATGCCGTGATCTACGACGATGCCGACAAGGCGCGCATCTCGCTGGCCGGGGCCGACGGCACGGTGATCACGAACGTCGCCGCCGGCGAACTGACCGAAGACAGCACCGATGCGGTGAATGGCAGCCAGCTGTTCGAGACGAACACGCGGGTGACCGCGGTCGAAGGCCGCGTGGATGATCTGGATACGCGCATTGGCGACGTCGCCGGGGTCGCGCAGAACGCGGTGGCCTACGACGACGTCGACAAGGGCCGCATCTCGCTGGCGGGGGCCGACGGCACGGTGTTGTCGAACCTGGCCGCAGGCGCGGTGTCGGCCGACAGCACGCAGGCGATCAACGGTGCCCAACTGCACGGCGGCCTGCAGAGCATGGCCGACATCCTGGGCGGCGGCGCCGCAGTCACCGCGTTCGGCACGCTGGCGGCGCCAAGCTACGCCGTGCAGGGCACGCAATACGCGTCGATCGGCGCGACCTTCGCCGCGCTCGACGTGCAGATCAGCCAACTCAAGACCCGCGTCGGGTCGGTCGAGACAGTGATCGACAGCAACCAGGGCACCAACGACCGCGTCGCGGTCGGTGGCGACGCGCCGGCCACTGTGGGCGCGGACACCAATGCGGTGGCAGTCGGCGGCGGTGCCGCGGCGAACGGCGCCAATGGCGTGGCGTTGGGCGGCGACGCCTATGCGTACGGGCCCAACGACACGGCCGTCGGCGGCAACGCCCAGGTGCATGCCGACGGCAGCACCGCAGTCGGTGCCAACAGCCGTATCTCGGCCGATGCCACGAATGCGGTCGCCATCGGCGAAAGCGCCTCGGTCACCGCGGCTTCGGGCACCGCGCTCGGCCAGGGGGCCAGCGTCACCGCGCAGGGCGCGGTCGCACTCGGCCAGGGCTCGGTCGCCGACCGCGCCCAGACCGTTTCGGTCGGCAGTGCGGGTGCCGAGCGGCAGATCGCCAACGTCGCCGCCGGCACGCAGGCGACCGATGCGGCCAACGTCGCCCAGGTCCGGGCCGGCGTCACCGAGGCCAAGGCCTACGCCGACACCACCGCCACCCAGGCGGTGGCCTCGTCCAAGGCCTACACCGACCAGCGCCTGGCCGCGTGGGGGGATCAGTTCGACGCCTACCGCGGCGATGTCGAGCGTCGTTTCAGTGACGTCGACCGGCGCATGGACCGGCAGGGTGCGATGAGCGCGGCAATGCTCAACATGGCCACCAACGCCGCCGGCACACAGAGTCCGCGCGGACGCGTGGCGGTGGGCGCCGGCTTCCAGAGCGGCGAGCAGGCGCTGTCGATCGGCTACGCCAAGCGGGTCGGCGAGCGCGCGTCCTTCAGTCTCGGCGGCGCGTTCAGCGGCGACGAGAAATCGGCCGGCTTCGGTTTCGGCATCGACCTGTGACACCGCGGCGGCGTCGACCGACGCCGCTGTCTTTCGCGATATTCCTTTCTTCGACGGAGACACGTTCCATGCGTATCCAGACCACCCTTGGCGCGGCGATCGCCGCCATCCTGTTGACCGGCGGCGCGCAGGCCGCAGGCCCTCGCCTCGACCGTAGCGTGACCCGCGATCTGGCCGGCGAAAAGCAGCCCGTTGCGGCGGCGGGCCAGCGGTTCGTCGTCAAGACCAGTCAAGCGTCGGCGCAGGGGCGCGCGGCCCTGGGCAGCGCGCTGACGACCAGCGTCCGCCGCGCCGGCCTGTCGAGCGCGGTCGCTGCGACCGCGACCTCGGCCGCACGCCCGGCCGCCACCGCGCGCGTGCTGCGCAGCATGGCTGCGCCTGGCTGGCACGTGGTGCAGGCCTCGCGCGCGATGACCGAGTCCGAGCGTGCGAGCTTCATCCGCGAACTGTCGGCCGAGCCCGGCGTGCTCCGGGTCGAGGTCGACCGGCTCTACCAGCGCGCCGATGTCGCGCGCGCGCCGACGGTGATGCCGGCCGCCGTGCCCAACGATCCTGAGTACACGCGCTTCCAGTGGAACTTCAAGGACCCGACCGGCGGCGTGCGCGCCGAGCAGGCCTGGGACATCTCCACCGGCGAAGGTGTCGTGGTCGCGGTGGTTGATACCGGCATCGTCGAAAACCATCCCGATCTCGCGGTCAATGTCCTGCCTGGCTACGACATGATCAGCGATCGGCGCATTTCCCGCCGCGACACCGATGCCCGCGTGGCCGGCGGCTGGGACGTGGGCGATTGGGTCGAGGCCAACTACTGCACCGCACTGGGCGCGCAGGGCAATGCGCCGCGCGACAGCTCCTGGCACGGCAGCCACGTCGCCGGCACGATCGCCCAGCAGACCAACAACGGCGCCGGTCTGGCTGGCCTCGCCCACGGTGCCAAGGTCGTGCCGGTGCGCGTGCTCGGCTCGTGCGGTGGCTACGGCAGCGACATCGCCGACGGCATGATGTGGGCCGCCGGCCTGCCGGTCGAGGGCGTGCCCGCCAACCCCAATCCGGCCGAGATCATCAACATGAGCCTGGGCAGTACCGGCCCGCAGGCCTGCCCGGCGCTATACCAGGACGCTATCGACAAGATCAACGCGCAGGGTTCGATCATCGTCGTGGCGGCCGGCAATTCCAACGCCAATGCCGGCACCTACACCATGAGCTCGTGCACGGGCGTCATCTCGGTCGGCGCGACTCGCGTCACCGGTGGCAAGGCCAGTTATTCCAGTTGGGGCCCCCGAGTCGACCTGTCGGCACCGGGCGGTGGCGGCGATGTCGATGGCGATCCCAACGGCTACATCTTCCAGGTCCTCAATGCCGGCACCACGCGCCCGACCAGCGACTGGGTCTTGGGCGGCTACACCGGCACCTCGATGGCCTCGCCGCATGTCGCCGCAGCCGCGGCCATGGTGCAGAGCGTCGTCGAGACGCCATTGAACTGGAGCGACATGCGTGACCTGCTGCGCCGCACCGCGCGGCCGTTTCCTGCGGCGATTCCCACCAACACGCCGATGGGGGCGGGCATTCTGGATGCGGCCCAGCTGCTGCATCGCGCCACGCAGCCGCCGTGCACCAGCGACTGCGCACCACTGGAAGTGCCGCTGACCAACAAGGTCGAGCTGCGTGGCCTGTCTGCGGGCGCCGAGGACGCGCTCTACACGTTCGAGGCGAAGGCCGGCACGGTGTTGACCTTCATGACCTTCGGCGGCACGGGCGATGTGTCGATGCATGTCGCCCGGGGCCGGGTCCCGACCGCCACCGACCGGGATGCGTTCTCCACGCGTGCCAAGAGCAATACCGAGACCGTCCGCTTCACCGCGCCGCAGGCAGGCAAGTACTACATCCGCCTCACCGGCACGTACGCGGGCCTGACCCTGGTCGCGCGCCAGTAGAGGTCCCAGGCGCCCGCCTGCATCGCCCACGGCGATGCGGGCGGGTGCGTTTTCTCATGCCGCCCTGTACCACATTCGACTGGATGGCCGGACTGCCCGGGTGGGAACCGTGCCCACAAGGCGAGCGGCTGGATCTGCCGCTCGACGTGTTCGTGCACCGCAGCGGCATGGCGGAGCAGGACTGGGCGTTCGCCTTCGTGTCCTGGGCCAGCGACAGATTGATCCGCACCGGCGAGTGGTACGAACTCCAGACGCACACGTTGCCCGGCGGCATCGAGCAGGTGCGCATCTTCCGCGAACGTCCGCCGCATGCCTGATGACGACGCCATGCAGGCGACACCTGATCGACAGCGAGACATCCCCGATGCAACCCGAGGTCCCCCAAGCCGACTACGACTGGCTGCTGCACTGGACGGCGTGGTCGCTGCGCGAGGACCGTCGCCAGGAGGCGGTGTTTCCGCTGGCGCAGTTCCTGGAACGCAGCGGCGCCTCGCCACTCACCTGGTCGCTCGATTTCCTATCGTGGAAGTGCGAGCGGCTCGCCCGCGACCGCTGCTGGTACGAGCTGCGCGTCGAACGCCTGCCCGAAGGCACCCTGGTCCGCGTGCTGCTCGATCGCTGAGCGCGTTGACAGCCTCTGCGCCGCCGCCCGGGTTGCGCCCGCGGCGGCGAACGGGTGCAATGCGGCGATGCGCCTCCTTTCTCTCCTCGTCGCCGCGCTGCTGCTGTCGGCCTGCGCCCACCAGGCCCCGCGCAATCCGCTCGCCACCTGGGTGCCGTCGGCCAACGCCGATGCGCGCCGGCCGGTGCTGGTGGTGCTGCACTACACCGAGCAGGACTCGGTCGAACGCAGTCTCGACACGCTGCGCACCGCCAACAGCGGTGGTCGGGTCAGTGCGCACTACCTGATCGGCAAACACGGCGAGCGCTACCAGCTGGTGTCCGACCTCGATCGCGCCTGGCACGCCGGCGCCGGCCGCTGGGGCGCGATCACCGACGTCAATTCGGCCTCGATCGGCATCGAGCTCGACAACAACGGCCGCGAGCCGTTCGCCGAGCCCTTGATCGAGAGCCTGCTGGTGCTGCTCGAGGACCTGCGCACGCGCTGGCGGATCGCGCCGGAGAACGTCATCGGCCATTCCGACCTCGCGCCCACGCGCAAGATCGACCCGGGCGTGCATTTCCCCTGGCGCCGCCTCGCCGAGCACGGCTACGGCCTTTGGCCGCAGGACGGCACGCCGCCAGCGCCGGCAGGCTTCGATACGCTGCAGGCGCTGCACACGCTGGGCTATTCGATCGACGATCCGGACGCGACCGCGCGCGCGTTCCGGATGCGCTATCGCGCCCAGGCGAGCGGCGGGCTGGACGACGAAGACCGCCGCATCCTGTACGCGCTGGTCCAGGGCTGGACGATCCCGGCCATCCACCAGGCCGCGGCGGCGGCACGCGACTAGAATGAGCGGCTTGCCAGCGACGAGGAGACAGACATGGGCGCAGTGATGACCCCGGTATCGGTCGGCGAACTCGCCGACAAGATCACCATCCTCGAAATCAAGGCCGAGCGGCTCGACGATGCCGACAAGCTCGCGCACGTGCGCACCGAACTCGACGCGCTGCTGACGCCCTGGCGCGGCGTCGAAGCGGGCGATCCCGGCTTCGCATCGCTGAAGGCCGAGCTCAAGGCGGTCAACGCGACGATGTGGGACATCCAGGACGGCCTGCGCGACCGCGAGCGCAGCCAGACCTTCGACGACGAATTCATCCGCCTCGCGCGCGCCGTCGCCACGACCAACCACGCCCGCGTCGAGCTCAAGAACGCCATCAACCGCCTGGCCGGCGCCGGCTTCATCGAAGAGAAGCAGTACGCCGCAGACGCGGACTGAGAGGCGGGAGCAGTCGCCGCGCGCGGCGACTGCGGCCATGATCCGGGCGCGGGCGCCCGCTGCGCGTGTCAGGCCCCGCGCAGGGTGAACTGCACCGCCTCGCCGGCCTCGCAATGCGGGGCGATCCACACGTCGAACAGCCCCGGCTCGGCTGCGAACGCGCCGCTGCGGGTAGTGAAGGCGAGCTGGTCGCGATGCAGTTCGAACGCGACCGTGGTCTCCTCCCCCGGAGCGAGTGCGACCTTGCGGAAGGCCTTGAGCTCACGGATCGGGCGCACGCGGCTGGCGACGCGGTCGTGGATGTACAGCTGCACGACTTCTTCGCCGGCGCGCTCGCCGGCGTTGCGCAGCGTCGCCGAGACGGTCAGCGTGCCGTCCCAGTCGAGCGTGTCGGTCGACAGCTGCACCGGGCCGTATTCGAAGCGGGTGTACGACAGCCCGTGGCCGAACGGGTACAGCGGGCTGTGCGGCATCTCGCGCCAACGGCTCTTGAACTCACTCATCTCCGGCAGCTCGGGCCGGCCGGTGCGCTGGCGGTTGTAGTACAGCGGCTGCTGGCCCGAGTCGCGCGGGAAGCTCACCGGCAGACGCGCAGACGGGTTGTAGTCGCCGAACAGCACGTCGGCGATCGCAGGTCCCGTCGCCGTGCCGAGGAACCATGTCGCCAGGATCGCCTGTGCATCGCGCACCGCGCCGTGCAGCGCGAGCGCGCGGCCGTGGCGCAGCAGCACCACGACCGGCGTGCCGGTCGCGGCGACGGCCTCGGCCAGCGCCTGCTGCGCGGCCGGGATCACGATCTGCGTGCGCGACTGCGCCTCGCCGCTGTAGTTCTGCGGTTCGCCGATCGCCAGCAGTACGACATCGGCCTCGCGCGCGGCAGCAACCGCGGCGTCGAGCCCGCCGTCGACCGCGTTCTCCATGCCGCTGCCGTCGACCACCGTCAGCGCGTCGCCGTCGTCGAGCGCGGCGCGCAGGCCGTCCTCGAGGTTCACGTGCAGGCGCTTGTCGCCGAACAGGGTCCAGCATCCCTCGATGTTGTCGCGGTCGCGCGCGTAGGGCCCGATCAGCGCGATCTTCTGCCCGGCCTTCTTCAGCGGCAGCAGGTTGCCGTCGTTCTTGAGCAGTACGATCGAACGCTGTGCAGCTTCGCGCGCCAGCGCGCCGTGCAGTGCCTGGGGATCGAGCGCGGCTTCGGCCTCGGGGTCGAGCGAGCGGTAGGGATTGTCGAACAGGCCGATCGCCTGCTTGACCGCGAACACCCGGCGCACGCCCTCGTCGAGTGTCGCCATCGACACCTCGCCACGAGCGACCAGGTCTGGCAGGTGCGCGGCGTAGAGCCCGCTCTGCATGCTCATGTCGACCCCGGCGGTGAACGCCAGCTTGGTCGCCTCGCGGTCGTCAGCGGCGAAGCCGTGCGCGACCAGCTCGAAATCGGCGGTGTAGTCGGAGACCACAAAGCCGCCGAACTTCCATTCGCCGCGCAGCAGGTCGGTCAGCAGGCCGTCGTGGGCCGAGGCCGGCACGCCGTTGATGTCGTTGAAGGCACTCATGACCGTCAGCGCGCCGGCATCGATCGCGGCCTTGAACGGCGGCAGATGGACGTCGCGCAACGTGCCTTCGGAGATCTCGACGCTGTTGTAGTCCAGCCCGCCCATCACCGCGCCGTAGCCGACGAAGTGCTTGGGGCTCGCCAGCAGGGCGTCGTCGGCGGTCAGATCCTCGCCCTGGAAGCCGCGCACGCGCGCCGCCGCGAAGGCGTTCGCCAGCACCACGTCCTCGCCGGCGGCCTCGGCCACGCGGCCCCAGCGCTGGTCGCGGGCGATGTCGAGCGTCGGGGCGAAGGTCCAGTGCAGGCCGCAGGCGGTGGCCTCGATCGCGGCCGCGCGTGCGGTGCGCCGGGCCAGTTCAGGCTCGAAGCTCGCCGCTTCGCCCAGCGGAATCGGGAACACCGTGCGCATGCCGTGGATCACGTCGGCGCCCATCAGCAGCGGGATGCCGAGCCGGCTCTCTTCCACCGCAATGCGCTGCGCCTCGCGCCCCTGGGCGGCGCCCACGCCATTGAAGACCGCGCCGACGTGCCCGGCCCGAATGCGCTCGCGCAGTTCACCGGCGTTGAGCTCGTTCATCTCCGGATTCACGTCGGCGGCGAACGGCCGCAGCATGTCGGCGAAGATGCCGAGCTGGCCCACCTTCTCCTCCACGGTCATACGGGCGAGCAGCGCTTCCAGCCGGTCGTCAAGACGCATCGTCGATCCTGTGTAAACGATTACAGCCGGCGATTATAGGGGCCTGGCCGCCTCGTGCGGGTAGGGTCGACCCCAATGGCCGGCACGCAGCCGACGTGCTGGCCGCCGGGCCTGCGCACGGCGGTCCCCAGGCGCCTTTGCACCCTTACTCCGGATCGCGTGCCGGCACGAACGGCGAGACCGGATCGCTGGCCGGAAAGGTCTCCTCCAGCGCCTCGTCGTGGGTGTTCTCTTCGTGCCGTTCGCGGTGTCCACGATGTTCGCGCGCGTCTTCCGGCGAGGCCGGGGTCGGCGCACGGTCGCGTTCGTCGGGCGTCTTGTCGATGTCGTGGTCTGGGTTCATGCGCGTCACTGTGCGCCGGAAGGCGCAACTGTGCGTGAAAGCGCCGCGTGCAGGGTGCCCCAGGTGCGCAGGGTCGGTCGCCCCTTGGGGCGGTCCGGCGGTTCGAGGCGGCGCGGCTCCATCCGCCGTCGTGTCTTGCTCGACCACAAGCTACGCGGCAGCGAGGTTGACGCGGGGTCCACGAGTGCTTTGCCAGCCTGCGAGAACCGCGTCCCGCCATGCCGTGCAGGTCGCGCACATTCGCGCTGCGCTGCGCATCGGAGATCCCATGGCACGTCCCATCTGGTCCGGCTCGCTGTCGTTCGGCCTGCTCAACATCCCGGTCTCGCTGATGTCGGGCGAGCGCCGAACCGATCTGAGCTTCCGCATGCTCGATTCGCGCGACAAGAAGCCGATCCGCTTCGAGCGCGTCAACGCCGACACCGGCGAAGAGGTCCCGTGGAAGGAGATCGTCAAGGCCTTCGAGTACGACAAGGGTAGCTATGTCGTCATCGAAAAGGAGGACATCGCCTCGGCTGCGCCCGAGTCGCACGAGTCGGTGGATGTCGAGGCCTTCGTCGATGCCGGCAGCATCGGCACACGCTACTACGAGAAGCCCTATGTGCTGGTGCCGGGCAAGAAGGCCGAGAAGGGCTATGTGCTGCTGCGCGAGACGTTGAAGAAGACCGGCAAGATCGGCATCGCCCGGGTCGTGATCCGCACGCGTGAGTACCTGTGCGCGGTGCTGCCCGAGGACGATGCGTTGGTGTTGATGCTGCTGCGCTATCCGCAGGAGCTGGTCGATCCCAACGACTACAAGCTGCCCACCGGCGATGCGTCCAAGTACCGCATCGCCGACAAGGAAGTGCAGATGGCCACGCAACTGATCGAGTCGATGTCGGCCGATTGGGACCCCGAGGGCTATCACGACGAGTTCCGCGAGCGGCTGGCCCAGATCATCCAGAAGCGCATCAAGGCCAAGGGCGCGACCACGCGCGTGACCGAGGAGCCCGCGCCTCGCGAGGATGCGGCGACCAATGTGGTCGACTTCGTCTCGCTGCTCGAGCAGAGCCTGCAGAGCAACAAGCGCACGCCGGCCAAGAAGACCGCGAGCAAGCAGACCCCGGCTCGGAAGAAGGCGCCGGCCAAGAAGCGCGCCGCCAAGGCCAGCAAGAAGACCGCGAAGAAGGCCGTGCGCAAGGCTTCATGACGCCATGACCCTCGCCGAGTACAGCCGCAAGCGCAGGTTCGACACGACCCGCGAGCCGGAGCCGGGCAAGGCCGCACCGCGCGGCAAGCGGGCGATCTTCGTCGTGCAGCTGCATCATGCCAGCCGCCGCCACTACGACTTCCGCCTGCAGGTGGGCGATGCGCTGCGCAGTTGGGCGGTGCCCAAGGGGCCGAGCTACGACCCCGACGTCAAGCGCATGGCGGTGCAGGTCGAAGACCATCCGCTGGATTACGCCGGCTTTGAGGGCGAGATCCCCAAGGGCCAGTACGGCGGGGGCCACGTGGCCAGGTTCGACACCGGCGCCTGGGTCGCGGACGGTGACCCGGAACAGGCGCTGGCCAAGGGCCATCTGCGCTTCGAACTGTTCGGCCGCAAGCTCAAGGGCCGCTGGCACCTGGTGCGCACCGCGCGACCGGGCAGACAGCCCCAGTGGCTGTTGTTCAAGGACCGCGACGCGTACGCCGGCAAGCTGGATGCCGACGACCTCCTCGGCGACATCGCGCCGCCACCCCCGAGGACGCCAAACGCGCCGGCACCGGCAAGGCGCGCAAGCGTGGCGAGCGTGAGGTCGCCGTCGCCACGCGCCGCAAGCACGACTGGGCGGCGGCCGCACGCAAGCTCGACGGCGCCCGCCGTGCCGCCGCGCCCGACGGCCCATTCGCGCCGCAGCTGGCCAGGCTCGGCGAGAGCGCCCCCACCGGCGAGGCCTGGCTGCACGAACTCAAATGGGACGGCTACCGGCTGCTGGTGACGATCGCACGCGGCAAGGTGCGGCTGTGGTCGCGCAACGCGCTCGAATGGACCGCCAAGGTGCCCGAGATCACCGAAGCGCTGACCCAGCTCGGGCTGCGTTCGGCCGCGTTCGATGGCGAGCTGATCGCCGGGCGCGGCGCGCGCGCGGATTTCAACCTGCTGCAACAGACGTTGTCGGGCGAGCGCCAGGGTGCGTTGGCGCTGGTCCTGTTCGACCTGCTGCATGTCGATGGGGTCGACGTCAGCGAGGCGCCGTTGTTCGCACGCAAGGCGCTGCTGCAGCGCATCCTCGGCGATCCGCCGCCCGCGCACCTGGCCTGGAGCTCGCACATCGAGGGCGAGGCGGCGACCGCGATCGAGCTGGCCTCGCAGGCCGGCTTCGAGGGGATCATCTCCAAGCGCGGCGACCGTGGCTATCGCCCCGGGCGCGGCGACGACTGGCGCAAGACCAAGGAACTGGCCAGCGACGAGTACGCAGTGGTCGGCTACACCCCGCCCAAGGGAAGCCGCAGCGGGTTCGGTTCGCTGCTGCTCGCGCGTCCCGATCCCGAACATGGCTGGCGCTATGCCGGGCGCGTGGGTTCGGGCTTCAGCGATGTGTTGCTCGACGAGATCGCCCAGCGCATCGGCAAGGCCGGGCGCGATGCCCCGACGGTCCACGTGCCGCCCAACGACACCGACCTGCGCGCCGCGCGCTGGTTCGCGCCGCGCTTCGTGGTCGAGGTGTTCTCGCGCGGCACCGGCGGCCATGGCCTGCTGCGCCAGCCCTCGCTCAAGGCGGTGCGGCCGGACAAGTCGATCGAGGACCTGTACGACAGCGACCGCGGCGCCCCGAAGGAGACGACGAGATGGCAACGCAGACCCGCAGCAAGACGCCTGCTCGCAAGCGCGCCGCCACGGGTGCGGGCGCAGCCGCGAAGCAGGCGACAACCGGCAAGGCGCCCGCCGATGGGCGCGCGCCGCCGACGCTGTCGAGCCCGGACAAGGTGCTGTTTCCCGGCGACACCCTGACCAAGGGCGATGTCGCTGCCTACTACGAAAACGTCATGGACTGGTTGCTGCCCGAGATCGCCGGGCGGCCGCTGTCGGTGATCCGCTGCCCGGGCGGCATCGACAGCGCCTGCTTCTTCCAGAAGCACCACACTGCCGGCATGCAACTGGTGGAGACAGTGCGGCTGAAGGAGGAATCGGGCGGCGCCGGCGACTACCTCGTCGTCAACGACGCGGCTGCCGCCTTGGAACTGGTGCAGTTCAACGCGCTGGAGTTCCATCCCTGGGGCGCGCATGCCAAGGCGCCCGACATCGCCGATCGGATCGTCTTCGACCTCGACCCCGGCGAGGGCATCGCCTGGCGCGACATCGTTGCGGCCGCGCGCCAGATCCGCGGATTACTGCAGCAGGTGGGCCTCGAATCGTTCGTGCGCACCTCCGGGGGCAAGGGCCTGCACGTGGTGGTGCCGCTCAATCCAGGCTGCGCGTGGTCGGTGGTCAAGCCCTTCGCGCAGGCGTTCGCGCAGAGCCTGGCGCAGCTCGAGCCCTTGACCTACGTGGCGACGGCGACCAAGAAGTTCCGCAAGGAGCGAATCTTCGTCGACTACCTGCGCAATGGCCGCGGCGCGACCGCGGTGGCCTCGTTCTCGTTGCGCGCGCGGGCCGGTGCCCCGGTCGCGATGCCGCTGCGCTGGGAAGAGCTGGGCCGGGTCAAGGCCGGCAACCAGTGGACGCTGCGCAATACACCGGCCCGCCTCAAGCGGCTCGGCACGCATCCGTGGGACGGCCTCGAGACCTTGCGACAGACCCTGCCAAGCGCGGCGCGCGGCAAGCGGCGCTGATCGCACAACGCGCTGCGGTCGGCATGCTGCCGGCGCCGTACGCGGCGCATCGGATTGCGATGCTCTGCACACATCGGGGGACCTCGGCCCGCCGCCGCGCGGGCGGCGACGGGCGATCGGGCCGGCGTTACTTGCGCACGTCCTGGGTGTGCGTCTTCAGCGCGTCGGCCAGTCCCGGCACGCGGTCGGCACCGGTGGGCACCGTGATGCTCGAGCCTGCGAAGTCGTCGCCGATCGGCTGCGCCCGTCCGCCCAGGCACGTTTGCAGGAAGCCCTCGGTGACCGCGTTGAACGCGGTGCTGTTCTCCGGCCGCGCGAAGCCGTGGCCTTCGTCGGGAAACAGCACGTAGGTGACCGGGATCGACTTGGCGGTCATTGCCTCGACGATCTGGTCGCTCTCGGCCTGCTTGACCCGCGGATCGTTGGCACCCTGACCGATCAGCAGCGGCTTGGTGATCGCATCGGCGCGGGTCAGCGGCGAGCGCTCGGTCAGCCAGGCCTTGCCCGCTTCGGTGCGCGGGTCGCCCATGCGTCGGGCGAGCTGCTCGAAGAAGCTCGCCCAGTACGGCGGTACCGTCGACAGCAAGGTATTGAGGTTCGACGGGCCGACGATGTCGACGCCGCAGGCGAAGGTGTCGGGCGTGAACGTCAGCCCGACCAACGTCGCGTAGCCACCATAGCTGCCGCCCATGATCGCGACCTTGTCGGCAGTGGTCACGCCGCTGTCGACCGCCCATTGCACCGCGTCGATCAGGTCGTCATGCATCTTGGCCGCCCACTCGCCGTTGCCGGCATTGGTGAACTGCTTGCCGAAGCCGGTCGAGCCGCGGAAGTTGACGCTCAGCACCGCGTAGCCGCGGTTGGCCAGCCACTGGTCTGTCGGCTTGAAGCCGTAGCCATCGCGCGACCAGGGCCCGCCATGCACGCGCAGCACCAGCGGCACCGGCGCGTCGGCCTTGCCGTCGTTGTCGGCGTCGGCGTGCTTGGGCAGCGTGAGATAGCTGACCAGGGTCAGTCCGTCGCGTGACTTGAGTTCCAGCGGCCACATCGGCACCAGTGGCTTGCCCTCGAGCGCCGGACGCCCTGAGAACAGCTGGGTCAGCGTGCCTGCGCCGCCCTCGGCCGGGCGGTCGTAGCGGTAGTAGACGACCGGCGATTCGGCGGCCGAGTAGGCGACCAGCCAGTGGCGATCGTCGAGTGTGCGGCTGTTGATCGAGACCTCGCCCGGGCCGATCGCTTCGAGCGTCTCAAGATCGGCGCGGATGCGGTCGTCGACCGCCGTCCAGGCCTCGCGCAGGTAGTTCGCCGAGACCGCCTGCACGACACCGGTGCGCGGGTCGGACAGGGCGTCGCCGATGTCCGCGCGCGCATCCTCGTGCACCAGCCGCTTCTCGCCGCTGGCGGTGTCGACCGCGAACAGTGCGGCGGTGTCGCGATCACGCGAATCGCGCATGTACAAGGTCGCACCATCGTCGGTCAGCCCGGCCGGCCCGGTGCCGAGCACGTCCTCGAAGGGCACGTCCTCAATCGTCGCCCAGCCGTCGCCGTCGCGGCGCAGCAGGTCCATCCCGCCGTCCGGGCGCGAGCGCGAGGCATAGCGCAGCGTGTAATCGGCATCGGCCAGGTAGCCGCCGATGTGGTCGTCGTTGCGCGTCACCAGCGTGCGCGCGCCGCTCCCCAGGTCGACGCGATAGAGATCGTGCCACTGTGGATCGCGATCGTTCATGCCCACCAGCAATGCATCGGGATGGCGATGGCTGATGCCGACCACCTGCGCGGTGGTCTTGGGGAATGGCGTCAGGTCGCGGCTGCGCCCGCTGTCGATATCGACGGCGAACAGATGGAAGTCCTCGTCGCCACCGGTGTCGCGCAGGTACAGCAACGTGCCGGGCTGATAGGACCAGAAGTAATTGCGGATCCCGCGCGCCGCATCCTGGGTGACCGCCTTCGCCGCGCCCGGATCGTCGGCCGGCGCCACCCAGACGTTCATCGTGCCGTCCACCGGCGCAAGCCAGCTCAGGTAGCGGCCGTCGGGGCTGAGCTGCACGCCGGCGCGCTCGGGATTGCCGAACAGCGCATCGCGCGGAATCAGCTCCACATCGTCCAGCGACACCGGCTTGGCAGCGGAGGCGGTCGGCGTGGCGGCGGTGGTATCAGTGGGCGGACGGTCGCCGCAGGCGGCAAGGCCCATCGCGACCGCGGTCGCGAGCAACAGGTGGCGCATCTAAGATCCCCAGGTGACGGATATGTCGCGCATGACGCTAGCGGGCCGGCGATTGAAAGATGTTGGCTTCGCGTTAAAGCACAGGGGTGACCGATGGCAGGGTCCGGGACCTGCTTGTGCGTCGCACCGTCAGCCCCGATGCTCGGCCTCGCGCGTTGACGCTGCACCCCGCCTCTTCTTCTGGAGACCTCCATGTCCGTCTTCCGTCATCGCCGGCTGCTGTCGACCGGCCTGCTCTGCGTGCTGCTGGCTGCCTGCGCGCGGCCCTCGGGTGAGACCGCTAGCGAGTACGCGGCCGATGCTCCGCCGCCGCCGGCCGAGGCAATGCAAGCTGATGCGATGTCGTCTCCGGCGGCGGGCGCCGGACCTGCCGCCGAGGCCGAAGCGGGGGTCGATGCCGCCGTGCAGATGGCCTCCGGCACACTGGCGCAGACCGATCCCGCGCGTCGCTTCATCCTTGCCGCCCAAGCGCGGTTCGCGGTCGACGACGTCTACCGCTCGGCGCTCGCGATCGAGGATCTCGCCGCTGCGCAAGGCGGCTTCGTGGTCGCCAACCGGATCCGGTCCGAGACCCAGGGCGTGCAGCGACACCGCATCGGCGATGGCAAGCTGCTGGAGCTGATCGAATACACCACCGCAGGGGAGCTGACCGTGCGGGTGCCCAGCGACCGCGCGCAGACGTTCCTGCGCGAGCTCGCCAAGCAGATGAAATTTCTCGACAGCCGCGACTTCGACGCGCGCGACGTGCAGTTCGACCTGCTGCGCCAGCAACTGGCGTACGCGCGTAGCCAGGAGCTGCAGCAATCGCTGGCCCAGGCAGTGCAGACCGGCGACCGGCTGGACCGCAAAGGCGACGCATTCGCCGCCCGCGAACGCGCGCTTGCGGCCCGCGACGAGGCCCGCGTGACCCAGCGCGAAGTCGAGGACCGGATCGCGTTCGCGACGATCGACCTGTCGCTCTATCAGCCTTCGCAGGTCCGGCACAGCGAACGCGTCGACCCCGAGGCCGTGTTTGCCCAGCAACGCCCCGGCTTCTTCGTGCGGATCGGCCACGCGCTACGCGGCGGCTGGCAGGGCCTGCTCGACACCGGCGTTGTAGTGGCGCTGCTCTGGCCACTGTGGCTGTTTGTCGCCATCGTCGTGATTGCTTGGCGTGCGTGGCGTCGTCGCCGGGCGACGGCGCGGAGCTGAGGCCAGATCGCGGGTGACGTTGCGAACCGACTGCGATAGGCAGCCCGCGCGCACCATCGCCGCGCTGTGACGTCCTGCGCAGCGTCGAAGTCTCTTGGCGAATCTCAGGTCGAGGCGGGCGCTGTCGCATCGACGCCGCGATACCCCAATGCCTCAGTGAGATGCTTCGATGCGATGTCGGCACTGCCGTCGAGATCGGCGATCGTGCGGGCCACGCGCAGGATGCGGTGCATCGCGCGCGCCGATAGATGCAGGGATTCGATCGCGCGCTCGAGCAGCGCTTGGTCGGCGGGGGCAAGCCGGCAGTGGCGGGCAGTCGCGGTCTGGTCGAGCCGGGCGTTGAGGGTGCCCGCGCGGGCCTGCTGGCGTGCGCGCGCGGCGTCGACGCGGACACGAATCGCGGCGCTGGTTTCGCCCTGTGGCGCGTCGGGGCGCAGCGCGGCCGGCGGCAGCCGCGGGACGTCGACATGCAGGTCGATGCGGTCGAGCAGCGGACCGGAGATGCGCGCGCGGTAGCGGGCGATTGCGTCGCCGCTGCAGCGGCAACGCCCCGACACATCGCCGGCCCAGCCGCAGGGACAGGGATTCATCGCCGCGACCAGCTGGAAGCGGGCCGGGAACTCGCTTTGCCGCGCCGCGCGCGAGATCGTCACCGCGCCCGACTCCAATGGCTCGCGCAGCACTTCCAGTGCACGGCGGTCCCATTCCGGCAGTTCGTCGAGAAACAGCACGCCGTTGTGCGCCAGCGAGATCTCGCCGGGCCGCGGTTCGTTGCCGCCGCCGACCAGGGCGACGGCGCTCGCGGTGTGATGCGGGCTGCGGAAGGGGCGCGTGCGCCAGCGTGTCGGGTCGAGGCCGCGTCCGCTGACTGAGAGCACGGCGGCGGTTTCCAGTGCTTCGGCCTCCGTGGCGTCGGGCAGCAGGCCGGGCAGCCGCGACGCGAGCAGGGTCTTGCCGCAGCCCGGCGGACCGACAAGCAGCAGGTGGTGGCCGCCGGCCGCGGCGATCTCTAGTGCGCGTCGGGCCTGGGCTTGGCCGCGGACCTCGCGCATGTCGGGGCCCGGCAGCGCGCGCTGCAGCGGGGCGACCGCGACCGGCAACGGCTTCGTGCCGCCGAGCAGGGCGCAGACTTCCAGCAGTGTGCGTGCGGTCCGCACCTCGACGTCGGATGCGAGCGCGGCTTCGGCGCCATTGCCGGCCGGCACCACCAGTCCGCGACCGGCACCGGCGACCGCGAGCGCAGCCGGCAGCACGCCGTCGACGGCGCGCAGTTCGCCGGTCAGTCCGAGCTCGCCGACAAATTCCCATTCGCGCAACGCTTCGACCGGGACCTGGCCGCTGGCGGCCAGGATGCCGAGCGCGATCGGCAGATCAAAGCGGCCGCCGCCCTTGGGCAGGTCGGCCGGGGCGAGGTTGACGGTGATCCGCCGCGCCGGGAAATCGTACTGCGCGCATTGGATCGCGGCGCGGACCCGGTCCTTGGCTTCGCGCACTGCGGCTTCTGGCAGGCCGACGATCGACATCGATGGCAGGCCACCGCCCAGGTGCACCTCGACCTCGACCGCGGGTGCCCGGATGCCTGCGCGCGCACGTCCGTGCACGAGCGCAAGTCCCATGGCGCTGTCCTTTTTTAGTGGGCGGTGTCGAAGTTGCCTGGCGACGGGGCCGGCGGCGCGCTCTGGGTCTCGAGTTGGCGGACCTGCGCCTCCAGGGTCTCGAGTTTTTCGCGCGTGCGCAGCAGCACTGCGCGCTGGACCTCGAACTCCTCGCGCGTGACCAGGTCCAGCTTCGCCAGACCCGATTGCAGCACGGCCTTGAAGTTCTCCTGCAGTTCCTCGCGGCTCTCGCGCAGGCCGGCGGGCACCAGCCCGCTGAGGCGACGCGCGAGCTCGTCGATGTTGTTCAAATCGATCATCAGTCAGTCCTCACGGTGTACGGATAGCGTCGCCGGCATGCGCAACGCATGCAGTCGGCCGCCTCCGCGGTGCGTCGTCAGAAAAATCCCCGTCGCGGCGCGGGGCGCACTAGACCATGCCTCCGGGCACGCGCACAAGCGTGCTGCGCCGCGTGCTCGGCATCGTGTAGGGCGGCGCGTGAGGGTGGCGTATCCTTGGCGCATCCCCTGCGGAGACACAGCGATGAAGATGGTCATGGCGATCATCAAGCCGTTCAAGCTCGACGACGTGCGCGAGGCGCTCGCCGAGGTCGGCGTGACCGGTATCACCGTCACCGAGGTCAAGGGCTTCGGCCGCCAGAAGGGCCACACCGAGCTCTATCGCGGCGCGGAGTACGTCGTGGACTTCTTGCCGAAGGTGAAGCTGGAGATCGCGGTGACCGACGACATCGTCGATGCCGTGGTCGAGACTGTGCTCAAGTCCGCAGGCATGGGGCGGATCGGCGACGGCAAGGTCTTCGTCTACGACCTCGAGCGCGTGGTGCGGATCCGCACCGGCGAACTGGACGCCGACGCGCTGTGAGCGGCGCCGTGTCGCGCGGCAGGTTCCACGCCGTGTTGCGCAGCTAGGCGCAGGCGCCGGATGTCGAGTCGACGCAGGCAATCGGCCGGGCACCGCACGCGTTGCGATGTCATGGTCGTCGCGGCCATCGTGCTTGCTGGCCTCCTCGCCGCCTGCGACCGCCCCGCGGCCGCGCCGTCGCCGCCCGCACCGGTGCACGCAGCCAAACCTGATCATCTCTACCGCCCGGCGTACTTCCGCGCGCTGCTGGCCGAGCTCGCGGCGCGGCCGGAGCTGCGGGGCCACGCGCTGCGGCTGCACCGCTTCGTCTACCTCTACGCCGACGGCTCGGCGTTGCTGTGGCTGCAGTCGCCGGGCGACCCGGCAGCGCTGCTGCGCTACACCTACGGCGATGCCTACCCGGCGCCCGGGATGCGCTGGGAGGCCGTCGCGGCCGGGCGCGAGGCGTCGCCGTCCGTTCTTGAACCCGACCTGCTCGACCTCGACGCGTTGCCGCTCGAAGGCCTGCCGGTCGCGGCGGCCGCTGCCGATGCGCAGCTGCGCCGGATGCGGGCCGACGCCGGCGACGATGCCGCATCACAGGACGCGCTGGCGACCGGCCCCGACGGCCTGTACTACGTGATCGGACAGGCCGACGGCGGCCCGGGCTGGCGCGCCGACATCAATCCGATTCCGATGCGCTGCGAGCGTACGTGGCGGTTCCACTTCGCGCCCGACGGAGCGTTGCGCGAGGTCGAGGCGATGCCCGACCTCGCGCGACCCGCCGACTGCGATGCCACGCGTTGACGCGGGCCCGGGGCCGACGACGAGAATGACCGCATGGCACTGTCACTGACGCCGGCGACGCGGATCGGCCTGTCGATCGCGCTGGCCACCGGGCTTTATGGGGTGTCCTTCGGTGCGCTTTCGGTCGCTGCCGGGCTCGACCTGTGGCAGACGATGGCGCTGAGCCTGCTGATGTTCACCGGCGGCTCGCAGTTCGCGTTCGTCGGCGTGCTCGCCGGCGGCGGGGCAGGCGCGGCGGCATTCGGGGCGGCCAGCCTGCTGGGCGTGCGCAATGCGGTCTATGCGGTGCAGATCAATCGGCTGCTGGACCCGCGCGGATGGACGCGCCTGCTCGCGGCGCAGGTGACGATCGACGAATCCGCCGCGACCGCGGCCGGTCAGACCGAGCCTGCCGAACAGCGCCGCGGCTTCTGGGTGGCCGGGCTGGGCGTGTTCGTGTGCTGGAACCTGTTCACGCTGGTCGGGGCGCTGCTCGGCGACGTGATCGGTGATCCCCGGCGTTGGGGCCTGGACGGTGCCGCGGTGGCCGCTTTCATCGGCCTGCTGTGGCCACGGCTGCGCGGCGGCGAGCCGGTCGCGATCGCGGTGGTCTGCGCCTTGGCAACCGCGCTCGCGATGCCCTGGCTGCCCGGCGGTGTGCCGATCCTGGTCGCGGCGGCGGTCGCGGCCGCCTGGGGCGCCTTGCTCGCGCGGCGCAACGTTGCATCGGAGGCGCGGGCGTGAGCGCGACCTGGGGTTGGTTGCTGCTGGCCTGCGCGGTCGCGTTCGCGACCAAGCTCACCGGCTACCTGGTGCCGGCGCGCTGGCTGGAAGGCGCACGCATGGCGCGCATCACCTCGGCGATGACCATCGGGTTGCTGGCGGCGTTGGTGGTCGTCAACGGGTTCGCCGGCGGCGGGGGCGTCGTGCTCGATGCCCGGGCCGGCGCCTTGCTGGTCGCGGTTGTCGCGCTGTGGCGCGGCGTGCCGTTCCTGGGCGTGGTGGTGTTGGGCGCGCTCGCGGCGGCGGGGCTGCGAGCGGCCGGCATCGGCTGAGCGGGTCGAGCGCGATGCGGGCGATGCGCGGCGGAAGCCGCGGCATCGCCGGGGGGGTGGGCTCAGGCCTCCAGGGCCTTGGCCACGAACGGCGGCAGCACCTGCGCGGCCTTGTGGATCTGGGCGCTGTAATACGCGGTCTCGAAACCCTTGGCAGCGGCGTCGGCCTGGCGGAAGTCGAAGCCCTGGCCCTTGCGCGCCAGCGTCACGCTCCACCACCCGGTCGGATAACAGGGCTGCGGGAACGGCAGCGTCTGGAACGTGGTGAAGCCGGCCTTGCCCATCTCGGCACGCATTTCGCGGATCAGGTCCAGCAGCGCCAGCGGCGACTCGGACTGCTGCACCAGGATGCCGTCGTCCTTGAGCGCGCGAAAGCAGCTGTCGAAGAAGGCCTTGTTGAACAGACCCTCGGCCGGACCGACCGGGTCGGTCGAATCGACGATGACCACATCGACGCTGCCCGGTGCGCAGTCGCGCATGTAGGCGATGCCGTCGTCGAACAGCAGCTGCGCGCGCGGGTCGTCGTTGGAGGCGCACAGTTCGGGGAAGTACTTCTCCGACATCCGCGTGACCTGCTCGTCGATGTCGCACTGCACTGCGCTTTCGACGCCCGGATGCTTGAGCACTTCGCGTAGCGTGCCGCAGTCGCCGCCGCCGATGATCACCACGCGCTTGGGCGCGGCATGGGTGAACAGCGCCGGGTGCGAGACCATCTCGTGATAGAAGAAATTGTCGCGCGTGGTGACCATCATCGCGCCGTCGATCAGCATCACGTTGCCCCAATCGGTGCTCTCGTAGATCTCGATCTTCTGGAACGGCGACTGCACTTCGTCGAGCTTCTTGGTCACGCGGAAGCCGATCGACGAGCCGGTGGGGTTGAAGGTCTCGTGGAGCCAGGTCGGAGCGGACATGCGAAAGGTTCCGGGGAAATGCGGGCCGCGCATTGTAGCCGAGCCCCCATGACGGCCCGGGCGCGACAGACCCGCCGCGCGGGGCGCTTCTCCTGGCCCGGCGTGCGGATTAGGATTCGGGTCGGGGACGCGCCGGACGGCGTGACGAGGGGACGCAAGGATGATGTCGGAAGCGGAGCGCCGTGCGCGGGTCGCGCGGCTGGAGACGTTCGCGCAACGCGCGCCCAGGACCTACCGCATGCGGCTGGCGCTGCTGGCAGCCTTGGGCTTCGGTGTGCTCGGCGGCGCGGTGGCGCTGGCCCTCGGGCTGTCGGTGGGATTGGTCGCGCTGCTGCTGGCGATCAGCCCGCTGCTGCTGGTCAAGCTTGCGAAGGTGGTCTGGATCCCGATCGCCTTCGGCTGGCTGGTGCTGCGCGCATTGTGGGTGCGCTTGGAGCCGCCACCGGGCCGTCCGCTCGCGCCCGGAGAGGCGCCGCGGTTGGTCGCCGAGGTCGAGCGCCTGCGCCGCGCCGCCGGGGCGCCGCGACTGTCGGGCATCCTCATCGACGACGATCTCAACGCTGCGGCCGCCAGCGTGCCGCGCATGCTCGGGCTGCTCGGCCATCGTCACTATCTCGTGCTGGGCCTGCCGCTGATGCAACTGCTCGACCCGGGGCAGTTCGCATCGGTGGTCGCCCACGAGTTCGGTCACTTCGGCGGCGGGCATGGCCGCTTCTCTGGCTGGATCCATCGCGTGCGCATGAGCTGGTACCGCGTGCTCGACGGCCTGGCCGCGCGCGGTGCGTGGGCGAGCCGGGTGTTCGAGCGATTCTTCCGCTGGTACGCGCCATACTTCGACGCCTACAGCTTCGTGCTCGCGCGCCAGAATGAGTATCAGGCCGATGCGATGGCCGCCCGGCTGGCCGGCGCCGATGTCGCCGGCAGTGCGCTGATTCGGGTCAATGTGGGCGCCGCGCGCCTGGCGCACGAGTTCTGGCCGTCGGTGATCGATGCCAACCGCGAGCGCGCCGAGCCGCCGGACCGCCTGCTGCGCGAAATGGCGACCGCGCTGCGGAGTCCGCATCCGGAGGACGACGCCCGGTTGGCCGCGCAGCTGACTGCCCGCGCCGACGTCCATGACACCCATCCCACGCTCGCACAGCGACTGCAGGCTCTGGGCGTGGAAGCGATGGTCGCGCCGCCGCCCGAGCGCAGCGCGGCCGAGGTTCTGCTGGGCGACCTGTTGCCGTCGCTGGAGGCAGCGTTCAGCGAGGACTGGCGCCTGCGCATCGGCGATGGCTGGCGCGAGCGCCACCGCGCGCACGCCGAGGACCGTGACCGGCTCGCCGCACTCGAAAGCGGTTCGGCTCGCACGCCGGCCGAGACCGTCGAGTACGCGGCCCTGGTCGAGCGCGTGCGGCCGCAGGACGACCCGGTGCCCCTGTACCGCGACGCGGTGCGCGTCGCGCCGCAGGATGCGTTCGCACACTTTCGCCTGGGCGCGTTGCTGCTCGAACGCGACGAGCCCGCTGGCGTGGGGCTGTTGCATCACGCACGGATGCTCGATCCCGGGGCAGCGGATGCGGTCAACGAGGCGCTCGCTGCCTACTATCGCCGACGCGACGACCTCGATGCGCTGGACGCGGTGATCAGCGACCAGGTATCGATCGACGACCGACGGCGCGGTGCGCAGCAAGCGCGCAATGCACTCTCGGCCGGTGATGCGCTTCTGCCGCACGGTCTGGATGGGGCTGCGCTCGCCGCCGCGCGCGCTTCACTGGCGGCGACCGGGAAGATCGGCAGTGCCTGGATCGCGCGCAAGCACATCAAGGGCGATGCCGACGGGCTGCCGCACTTCGTGGTGCTGGTGCGGCTGCGCGGCCTGGTGTTCGACGCCGATGCGACGCTGCAGCGGGTGGTCGACGCGCTGGACCTGCCCGGCAGCCACGTCGCCTTCATCGCCTCTGGTCGGCGTCGGATCGCGGGCCACGTACGCAAGGTTGCCGGCCCGCCGACGTATCGGCACGGTGACCGCTGAGGGCATGTCACCGCAGGTTGCGTCGGCAACCCCTAGACTATGCGGCCCCTTCGCCGATGGACGCCCGCCGATGACTGCCTGGTCGACCGACCACGCCCGCAAGACCTACTCGATCCCGCATTGGAGCGAGGGGTATTTCGATGTCGACGACGCCGGGCGCATCGTCGTCTCGCCGCGCGGCGCGCAGGGCCCGTCGATCGCGCTGCCCGAGGCGGTCGACGCCGCGCGCGCCAAGGGTGCCCAACTGCCGCTGCTGGTGCGCTTTCCCGACATCCTCGGCGACCGCCTGCATCGGCTGCAGGCCGCGTTCGCGCAGGCGCAGGCCGAGTGGGAGTACACCGGCGGCTATACCGCGGTATATCCGATCAAGGTCAACCAGCACCGCGGCGTGGCCGGCACGCTGGCCAGCCATCACGGCGAGGGCTTCGGCCTGGAAGCGGGCAGCAAGCCCGAGCTGATGGCCGTGCTCGCGCTCTCGCGCCCGGGTGGTCTGGTCGTATGCAACGGCTACAAGGACCGCGAATACATCCGCCTGGCGCTGATCGGCCGCAAGCTGGGCCTGGAGACCTTCATCGTCGTCGAGAAGCCGTCCGAACTCGCCCTGGTGATGGAGGAAGCGGCCGCGCTCGGCGTGAAGCCGGGCTTGGGCGTGCGCATGCGATTGGCCTCGCTGGGGGCTGGCAAGTGGCAGAACAGCGGCGGCGACAAGGCCAAGTTCGGGCTCAATCCGCGGCAGTTGCTGGACCTGTGGAAGAAGCTGCGCGACGCGGGCATGAGCGACTGCCTGCAGCTGTTGCATTTCCACATGGGCTCGCAGATCTCCAACGTTCGCGACATCGCCAACGGCATGCGCGAGGCGGTGCGCTACTTCGTCGAGCTCTCGCGGCTGGGCGCGCGGATCAGCCACGTCGACGTCGGCGGCGGCCTCGGTGTGGACTACGAGGGCACGCGCTCGCGCAGCTACAACTCGGTCAACTACGGCGTGCGCCAGTACGCCGGCAGCATCGTCCAACCGCTGGCGCAGGCCTGCGCCGAGCATGGGCTGCCGCCGCCGCGCATCGTCACCGAATGCGGGCGTGCAATGACCGCCCACCACGCGGTGCTGGTCGCCAATGTGTCGGAGGTCGAGCGCGCCCCCGAAGGCCGCGTGCCCGACGCGCACAGTGACGAGCCGGCGGTGGTGGCCAACCTGCGCGAACTGCACGGCGAACTGGCGGCGCGGCCGGCGGTGGAGCTGTTCCACGAGGCGCAGCACCATCACGCCGAGGGCCTGGCGCTGTACGCGCTCGGCCAGTTGGACCTGGTGCACCGGGCGCGCATCGACGACCTGTTCTATGCGATCGCGCACGCGGTCCGCGCGCGGCTGACCTTCGACGAGAAGAGCCATCGCCCGCTGCTCGACGAGCTCAACGAGCGCCTGGTCGACAAGTACTTCGTCAACTTCAGCGTGTTTGAGTCGATGCCCGATGTCTGGGCGATCGATCAGGTGTTCCCGATCGTGCCGATCGAGCGCCTCGACGAGCTGCCGGAGCGCCGCGGTGTCATCGCCGATCTGACCTGCGACTCGGACGGCAAGATCGACACCTATGTCGAGAACGAGGACCTCGACACCTCGCTGCCACTGCATGCGCTGCGTCCGGGCGAGCAGTACCGGTTGGGGTTCTTCATGGTCGGTGCCTACCAGGAAATTCTCGGCGACATCCACAACCTGTTCGGCGACACCGATGCGGTCGAAGTGAAGATCGAGGGCGACGGCATCACGATCGCGCAGCAGCGCCGCGGCGACACCACCGACGTGATGCTCGACTACGTCGGCTATCGCCTCGAGGACCTGCGCGCGCGCTACACCGCGATGGTCGACGACGCGGCGCTGGCGGACGATGAAGCGCAGCGGCTCAAGGACGCGCTCGAAGCCGGGCTCACCGGCTATACCTATCTCGACGACACGCCGCTCGAGTAAGCCGCGACACCGGCGTCGGTGGCCTCAGGGCTGCCGACGCACGAGGCGGCCGGCGATTGCGATGCAAGCGGCGGTCAGCCGCCGCGATGGACCTGGAAGCCGGCGAACGACTGGCTGACCGGCATGATCTCGAGCCGGTTGATGTTCAGATGCGGCGGCAGGTTGGCGACCCACCACAGCTGCTCGGCGATGTCCTCGGCGGTCATCGGCGTGGCGCCGCCGTAGAGCGTGTCGGAGGCGGCCTGATCGCCGCCGGTGCGCACCAGCGTGAACTCGGTCTCGGCCATGCCCGGTTCGATCGAGGTCACCCGTACGCCGGTGCCGTGCAGGTCGGACCGCAAGCCCAGCGAGAACTGGGTGACGAAGGCCTTGGTGCCGCCGTAGACGTTGCCGCCCGGATAGGGATAGCTGCCGGCAATCGAACTGATGTTGAGGATCGCGCCGCGGCGCTCGATCAATGTCGGCAACAGGGCATGGGTCAGCGTGGCGAGCGCGGTGACATTGGTGTCGATCATCTGCGTCCACTGCGCGAGATCGGCGCGCTGCGCCGGCGCGGTGCCCAGCGCCAGCCCGGCGTTGTTGATCAGCACGTCGATGCCACGGAAGGCGTCTGGCAGTGCGTCGAGCGCGGCGCGCATCGCGTCGGCATCGCGGATGTCGAATGCGGCCACGTGCAGGCGTTCGGTGCCGTGCGTGTCGACCAGCGCCTGCAGCCGCTCGGCGCGGCGACCGGTGGCGATCACGCGCCAGCCGCCCTGCAGGAAGCGGGCGACGGTCGCGGCGCCGAAGCCCGAGGTCGCGCCGGTGACGAGGAGGGTGCGGGGCATGGGAACTCTTCCGGGGCGGGCGCCTGCGTCGGGCGCGGATGAAGGGCGGGACGGATGCGGCATCGCGCCGCGACGTCGATCAGTGCAGCGTCGGCGTGCCGCAGCAGGTCTTGTACTTGCGGCCGCTGCCGCACGAGCACGGATCATTGCGGCCGGGCACATCGGCGCGCCTGGCCGGCTGCGGACGGCGGTCGTGCAAGCGCTGCAGATACATGTCGTGGAGCATGTCGGGCAGGTCGTAGGCGAGGTCGAAGCGCTCCTCGAGCGACAGCATGTCGCCCTCGGCCATTTCGGCATCTTCGAGCTGGCTCGCATCGACGATCGCCAGTCGGGCGATGACGCCCAGGTCGTTCTCGATCGCGTCGTGCTCGTGCATCCATTCAGACCACGCGTCTTCGTGTTCGGCGGCGGCGCGCAGGAACCCAGCGGCCCACGCGGCTGCGAACGGGAAGTCGGCCGGCACGCCGTCCAGTCCACCCACGGCCTCGCCTTCGGCCTGGCCATCGTCGGCTTCGGGCGGCAGGCCCAGCATCGGCATCAATGCCTCGTGGGCGACACCCTCCTGCGGGTCCTGGCGTACGCGGTGCACGATCTCGTCGGCCAGCCGGGCGATCAGCGCCTCGGCCTCGCGGGTCTGACGGGCATCGCGGCGCGCGACCTCGCCCGTACCCCAGACCAGTGGCAGCACGCTATCGAGCGTGGTCTCGACCGGACCGACCGCAAGCGCCGACAGGAAGCCGTCGAGCATTTCCAGATTGCCCAGCCCGGTCTCCGGGTCGGTGCAGCGATCGAGCAACGTGTCCAGCCGGTCGAGCTCGGTATCGCTCAGGCGGGTGTCGTCAGCCATGGTCGGGCGTCTCCGTCACTGGGCCTTGATCGCCAGCGCCGGCAGGCCGCCGTTGCCGAGCTTCTGCTTGGCTTCGGCAAGCTCGGTGGCGGTGCCGTAGGGCCCCATGCGCACGCGGTAGACCGTCTTGCCCTGCGCCTGGCCGGCTTCGACCCGGGCGCTCAGGCCCAGCAGCGCGATGCGTGCCTTGAGCGCTTCGGCATCGCCCGAGGCGCTGAACGAGCCTGCCTGCAGCAGGTAGCGGGCATCGCTGCCGGCAGCCGGTGTCGTCGAGGCCGTGGTCGTGGGCCGGGTCGGGGTCGCCGCCGGCGTGGTCGTCGCCGCCGGCGTCTCGCTCAGCGGCGTCGGGCCGGTCGGGGCACCGGCCAGGTCTGCGGCGTCGGGGTGACGGCCCTGCAGCGCCTGCTGCTGCGCCTCGGCGCGCTGCCGGCGCTCGGCCTCGGCGCGCGCGCTGGCGGCCAGCTCGGCGTCGGACATCGGCACCTCCTGGTCGGGCAGCAGAGTGTAGAAGTCGTAGTCGGCGGCGGGCGCGGGCTGCGGCTGCGCCGGGCGCGGCCTCGGTGCCGGGGTCTCGGCCAGCGGCGCCGGCGCGTCCTCGTCGAGCGCACCGACCGCGGGCTGTGCATCGGGATTGGGGCGCGGGCGGAAGAAGCCGTCCTCGGCGTCGGGCTTGAACAGCCGCGGCACCGCCAGCACCACGCCCAGCGCGAGCACCACGCCAATGATCATCCACGCCCAGCCGGGCAGGCCGCCGGAGCTGCCGCCGTTGCGTCGCGCCTGGGATTTGCCGCGTCTTGCCGCCATCACATCGCCTCCGGAGCCTGCACGCCCAGCAGCGCCAGGCCGTTGCGCAGCACCTGTCCCACGGCCGTCGCCAGCGCCAGACGCGCGTCGCGCGTCGGGGCGTCGTCGACCAGGAACTGGTGATCGTTGTAGTACGTCTGGAAGGCCTGCGCCAGTTCCAGCAGATAGGTCGCGATCAGGTGCGGCTCGAGCTGGGTGCCGGCCGCGGCGACGATCTCGGGCCAGCGCGACAGGTCGATCAGCACGTCGCGAAGCGCCGTGTCGGTCATGTCCGGCAACTGCGCAAGTCCCTGCTGCAGATCGAAGGCCAGGCCGCGCTCGGCGAGCTGGCGCTGCAGGCCGCAGATGCGCGCATGCGAGAGCTGGACGTAGTAGACCGGATTGTCGAGCGACTGGCTGCGTGCCAGGTCGATGTCGAACACCAACTGCGAATCAGGCTTGCGCGCGACCAGGAACCAGCGCGTGGCATCGCGCCCGGCCTCGTCGATCAGGTCGCGCAGCGTGAGATAACTGCCGGCGCGCTTGGACAGCTTCACTTCCTCGCCGCCGCGCATCACCGTGACCATCTGGTGCAGCACGTATTCCGGCCAGCCGGCCGGGATGCCGGCATCGAGCGCCTGCAGGCCGGCGCGCACGCGCGCCAGCGAGCCGTGGTGGTCGGCGCCCAGCTCGGTGATCGCACGTCGGTAGCCGCGCTGCCACTTGCTCAGGTGATAGGCCACGTCCGGCACGAAGTAGGTGTAGCTGCCGTCGGACTTGCGCATCACGCGGTCCTTGTCGTCGCCATAGTCGGTCGAGCGCAGCCACAGCGCGCCGCCGTCCTCGTAGGTATGGCCATTGGCGACCAGCGTGCCCACGGTCTCCTCGACCTTGCCGTCGGCGTACAGCGACGACTCCAGGAAATAGACGTCGAAGCTCACGCCGAAGGCAGCCAGGTCGGCGTTCTGCTCGCGGCGCAGCCAGGCGACTGCGAAGCGGCGGATCGCGTCGAGGTCGTTGGCATCGGCGGTGCCGGTCACGCACTGGCCTTCGACCTCGACCGTGGCGCCGTCCAGGCACGCGCGGGCGACATCGGCGATGTACTCGCCGTTGTAGGCATCGGCCGGCCAATCGGCGTCGCCCGGCGCCAGGCCGCGTGCGCGCGCCTGCACCGAGCGGGCGAGGTTCTCGATCTGCACGCCGGCGTCGTTGTAGTAGAACTCGCGCTTGACGTTCCAGCCGTTGGCGTCGAGCACGCGCGCGATGCAGTCGCCGATCACCGCGGCGCGGCCGTGGCCCACGTGCAGCGGACCGGTCGGATTGGCCGAGACGTACTCGACGCCGGCGGTCTGCGCCGCGCCGCTGTCGTTGTGGCCGTAGGCGTCGCCGTGGGTGTGCACCGCGACCAGTTGGTCGCGCCAGGCGGCCGGTGTCAGACGGAAATTGAGGAACCCGGGCCCGGCGATCTCGACCGAGGCGATCGCATCGTTGGTCGGCAGCGCATCGACCAGCGCCTGCGCGATCGCGCGCGGGTTCGAGCGGGCCGGGCGCGCCAGCAGCATCGCTGCGTTGGTGGAAAAATCGCCATGGCTGCGGTCCTTCGGCCGTTCGACGACGAAGGCGGGCGTGGCGAGATCGGCGGGCAGCGTGCCGGCATCGCGCAGGGCGGCGATGGCCCGCTCGACGAGGGGTTCGATGAGGGCGCGGGACGAGGAGTTCACGGGCAAAGAGTGTCGCGGAGCACGGCCGGGCATTGTACGCGAGCCATCCTGAGCGGGCCGGCGCGGAAGGCGTATGCTTGCGCGCCCGGTTCTGCAGGCCCTGCGTGGACGCGCTGTTTCCCGAACTGATCTGGCTGGTGTGTATCGCCTTCATGGCCGGGCTGGTGGACGCGGCGGTCGGCGGCGGCGGCCTGGTCCAGCTCCCGGGCCTGTTCACCGCGCTGCCCCAGTACGCCCCGGCGGCGTTGCTGGGCACCAACAAGTTCAGCTCGATCTTCGGCACCGCGGCGGCGGGCTGGCGCTACGCGCGCAATGTGCGCTTCCCCTGGATGCCCGTGCTGTGCGCCTCGGCGACCGCGTTCGTATTCGCCTTCGCCGGCGCCACCGCGGTCAGCCTGCTGCCCCGCGATGCGGTCCGGCCGCTGATTCTGGTGTTGCTGGTGGCGATGCTGGCCTACACCCTGGTCAAGAAGGACTTCGGCGCGCTGCACCGCCCGCGCGAGGTCGGCCGTCGCGAGCTGGCGCTAGCCCTGGCGATGGGGGCCGCGATCGGCTTCTACGACGGCCTGTTCGGGCCCGGCACCGGCAGCTTCCTGATCTTCCTGTTCATCCGCTTCTTCGGGCTGGATTTTCTGCGCGCGACCGCCGCCTCGAAGATCGTCAATCTGGCGACCAACCTGGCGGCGCTGTCGTTCTTCGTGCCCTCGGGCCACGTACTGCTCGCATTCGCGGTGCCGATGGCCATCGCCAATGTCGGCGGGTCGGTGGTCGGCACGCGACTGGCGCTGCGCGGCGGCACGCCGCTGATCCGCAAGCTGTTCGTCGCGCTGGTGGTGGTGCTGATCGCGAAGATGGCCTGGGACACCTTCGCGCGCTGAGCCGGCGCGTCAGCGGCGGCCGCCGCCGACCTCGATGAACTGCAGGAATTCGGCGCGGGTGCGCGCATCGTCGCGGAAACTGCCGAGCATCGTCGAGGTGATCATGCTGACCCCGCGCTTGTGCACACCGCGCGTGGTCATGCACTCATGCGCGCCTTCGACCACCACGCCCACGCCCAGCGGCGACAGCGCGCGCTGGATGCAGCCGGCGATCTGCGCGGTCATTTTCTCCTGCACCTGGAAACGCTTGGCATAGGCTTCGACGACGCGCGCGAGCTTGCTGATGCCGACCACGCGACCCGACGGCAGGTAGCCGACATGCACCTTGCCGATGATCGGGGCCATGTGATGCTCGCAATGGCTCTCGTACTCGATGTCGCGCAGCACGATCATCTCGTCGTAGCCGGCCACTTCCTCGAACGTGCGCGCCAGATAGGCGTCGGCGTCGATCGCGTAGCCGCTGAACCATTCGCCGTAGGCGTCGGCGACGCGGCGCGGCGTATCGAGCAGACCTTCGCGGGCCGGGTCCTCGCCGGCCCAACGCAGCAGCGTACGGACGGCGGCCTCAGCCTCGGCGCGGGGGACGCCGTTGCGGGCATCGTCGTGGGAAGCGCTCATCGCGGCTCTCGCGGAAAAGACGCTATGGTAGCGCGGCGCCGTTCAGCGCCCCAGGGCCCGCTCAGGCGTTGCGGTCGGCGCGCCGGGCAGCGTCCTGCCGGGAGGCGGCGTCCATGGCGCAGTGCTGCCAGGCTGCCTCGACCGCGCCGCGTGCCTCCACCCAGCCCAGCCGGGATGTGCCACGGGTCGCATTCCAGTCACGCTCGAGCTGGGCGGCGATCGTCTCGAAGTCCTCGCCGGGGGTGCGGCGCCAACTGCGCAGGCCGAGCCGGTAGGCCGGCGCGTAGTCCTCCCAGGTCCTGCCCACCGAGTAGTACGGCGCTTGCTGGAGCGACGCAGCGAAGCGCTTGAGCAGCGCTGCGTCGTCCGCATCGACCGCCGTCGACGCGTCGCGGGCAGGGTCAGATGCAGGATGGGCAACAAGGGCGGGGTCGGGCTTCATTCGCGTCTTCTTCCGGAAGGCCGGAGTTGGGGCGGGGCAGGCAAGGAGGAGCGTTGGCCGCACCCTATGCCGCAGTCCGTACGACAGCAGTGAAGCTCGGCGCCCAGCCACGGAATGCGTGCAGCCTGCGTTCAGCACAAATTGGTGTGAAGAGCGGCCCTTGAAAAAACTGCACGCCTGCCAGCCTTGAGCGCAGCTCAGGTGGTATGACATTTCGCAGGGGCGCCGCGCTTGGCCGCCGCGCAGAATGCACCTCCGACCACCAGGAGTTCCGCCCATGCGCGCCATTGCCGCCGGTTCCACGCTGGCTCTCGCCCTGGCCCTCGCCGCCTGCGCTCCATCTGCGCCCGCACCGTCCGGCACCACACAGACCGATGCCGCCAGCGGACAGGCTGCCCAGGATGAATCGGCCCGGCTCAACGCCTGGTTCGAGACCCAGTACGAGGCCCTGCTGCAGAAGAGCCCGACCCAATTGACCTTCCTGGGCCGCAAGGACCAGAACGACCGGCTCGACGACATGTCCGAGCAGGCCAGCCGCGACCGTCTGGCTTGGTTAGAGGCCTCGGTCGATGAGATGGAGGCGCAGTTCGACTACGACGCGCTCGATGCCGAAACCAAGCTGTCGTGGGATCTGTGGAAGCGTCAGTACGAGAGCGCGCGTGAGGGCATGGCATTCCTCGCCGACGGCTATGTGTTCGACCAGATGAACGGCATGCACAGCGCGTTCCCGACCTTCATGATCAGCATCCACAAGGTCGACGACGAACAGAGCTATCAGGCCTATATCGCCCGTCTGAAGGCGGCGCCGACGATGTTCGACCAACTGCTCGAACGCGGCCGCGCTGCCGCCGCGCAGGGCATCCGTCCGCCGCGGTTCGCTTTCGATGGCGTGATCGACCAGTCGCGCAAGGTCATCGCCGGTGCGCCATTCGACGACGGCCCCGACAGCGCGCTGTGGGCCGATGCCCAGGCCAAGGCCGATGCGCTGGTCGAGCAGGGCAAACTGACCACCGAGCGTGCCGCGCAGCTCAAGGAAGACGCCCGCGTGGCGCTGGTCGAGCAGCTCAAGCCGGCCTACGAGCGGATCATCGCGTGGAGCGAGCAGGAGCGGCCCATAGCATTGGAGAATCCGGCTGGTGTCGGCACCACCCATCCCAACGGCGCGGCGTACTACGCCTACCAGCTACGCGAGAACACCATGACTGCGATGACCGCCGACGAGGTCCATCAGCTGGGCCTGGACGAGGTCGCGCGCATCCGTGGCGAGATGGAGGCGCTCAAGACCCGCGTCGGCTTCGATGGCGACCTGCAGGCGTTCTTCGCGTTCCTCGACACCGACAAGCGCTTCAAGTACCCCGACACCGATGCCGGCCGCCAGGCCTACATCGACGATGCGACCGCCGCGATCGACAACATCCGCCAGCACCTGCCCGAGTACTTCGGCCTGCTGCCCAAGGCCGGCCTGGAGGTGCGCCGCGTGGAGGCGTTCCGCGAGCAGCCCGGCGCGGCGCAGCACTACTACCCCGGCACGCCTGACGGCTCGCGGCCGGGCATCTACTACGCGCACCTGTCGGACATGAACGCGATGCCCAAGACCGAGTTGGAGGTCATCGCCTATCACGAGGGCCTGCCGGGCCATCACATGCAGATCTCGATCGCCCAGGAACTGCAGGGCGTGCCGACGTTCCGCACCCAGCAGTTCCACACCGCCTACACCGAGGGCTGGGGCCTGTACTCGGAGTGGCTGGCCAAGGAAATGCCGGGCACTTACCAGGACCCGTACTCGGAGTACGGCCGGCTGATGTCGGAGATGTGGCGCGCGATCCGACTCGTCGTCGACACCGGCATGCACGCCAAGGGCTGGACCGAGCAGCAGGCGGTCGATTACTTCCGCCAGAACAGCTCGATCCCGCAGGCGGCGATCGAGTCGGAGATCCGCCGCTACCTGATCATGCCCGGTCAGGCCACCGCCTATAAGGTCGGCATGATCCGCATCCAGGCCCTGCGCCGGAAGGCGGAGACCGAACTGGGCGACCGCTTCGACATCCGCGGCTTCCACGACACCGTGCTCGGCGGCGGCGCGCTGCCACTGGACCTGCTCGAACAGCGTGTGGATCACTGGATCGCCGAGAAGAAGGCAGGCTGAGCCGGCACCGACGTCACGTTCCCGCAGAACGCCAGCGTTTCCAGCGCACCTCCCCCGCCCGCGGGGGAGGTCGGCGCCGCAGGCGCCGGGTGGGGGCAAACGCGCAATGATGCAATCGAATCCCGCCCCACGCGGGCGGCGACTCGCTCAGTCCACCGCGGCCAGCACCGCCGCCGCGAACGCGGCGATGTCGAAGCGCTGTCCGGTCGGGTCCTCGCCCCGGCGCACCAGCACGAGATCGCGCGAGGGCACGACCACGATGTACTGCCCACGGTTGCCGAACGCGGCGAACGTGTCGACCGGCACGCCCGGCGAGCGCTGCAGCAGCCACAGCGTCGCGCCGTAGCCGAAGTCGCCCTCGGGCTGTGGGCCGGACGGCGTCGTCGCCTGCCGCACCCAGCCTTTGGGCAGCAGCCGGCGTCCGGCGGCCACGCCCTCGTCCTTGAGCAGCAGGCCGAAGCGGGCGAGGTCGCGCGCGGTCGACCAGACCTGGCTCGACAGCACGTAGCCACCCTGCCAGTCGGTCTCGGCGAACGTGCGCGTCATGCCCACGGGCCAGAACAGGTCGGTGTAAGGACGCGATAGCGCGCGCGCGTCGTCGCCGGTGGCCGCGCGCAGCGCATGCACCGCCAGCACGCTGTCGTTGTTGGCATAGCGGAACCGCGTGCCCGGCAAAGCGGCCAGCGGCCAACCGGGTGCGGCCTCGGCCACGGTCGCGCCGCCGAAGTACAGCGCATCGGTGCGGTTGCCGGCGGTGTCGCTGTGCAGGCCGCTGGCCATGCGCAGCAACTGGTCGACGGTGATTGTCGCGCGCGGGTCGCCGGGCCGCTGCCATTCGGGCACCGGCGCCGGGCGCGCCGGATCGAGCGTGCCCTGGGCTGCGGCGACGCCGACCAGCGCGCCGGCCAGGCTCTTGGCGACCGACCACGTGCGCTGCGGCACGTGCGGGCCGAAGCCGTCGCGGTAGCGCTCGGCGACGATGCGCCCGCCCTGCACCACGACGACCGCCGTGGTGACGTGCCCCTCGCCGAACGCGGTGGCACCCAGTGCGCCGTCGAGTGCGGCCGACAGCGCGCGGTCGTCGCCGCGCAGCGGCGCAGTCGCGTCACGCTCGCCCAGCGGCCAGGACCGGGCATCGAGGTCCGGCGCGGCGGCATCGAAGCGCGGCAGCGTCGCCACCGCGGCCGCGTCGGCGCCGATCGGCAACTGCGCGCAGCCCAGGTTGGGGCGCCAGGCGGCGATACGCGGCGGCAGCGCCGGGTCGAACGCGACCGACACCGTGTGCGCGTCGCGGTCGACCACGGCCGTCAGCGCATCCACCTGCGCCTGGTACTCGGGATAGATGCCGCGCAACTCGACCGCGTCCACCTGCGCCGATGTGCGGCCACCGCCCAGGTGCGCACTGCACAACGTCAGCGCCTTGTAGCCGGCCGCGACCGCGCGCGCATGCGCTTCGGACGATGCCGGGGGCGCGGTCTGGGCGACCGCGGGTGCAGCGACGAGCAGGAGCAGTGGCAACAGGGCGCGCATCGAAAGGTCCCATCGGGCAAGGACCGCAGTCTAGGCGGAGCTTGCGGTGCTCCGCATAATGTAATAATTTGAGTTACATGAAGCCCGACAGCCGCCTGTCCTCCGTCCTGCACGTCTTGCTGCACATGGCCCAGCACGACGGCCCGCTGACCTCCGAGACCCTGGCGCGCGCGCTGGGCACGAACCCGGTGGTGGTCCGCCGCACGCTCGCCAGCCTGCGCGAGCGGGGCTATGTCGCCTCGGCCAAGGGGCCGGGTGGCGGCTGGACACTGGGCTGCGACCTGCGCACGGTGACCTTGCTCGATATCTATCGCGCGGTCGGCGAACCGACCGTGTTCGCGATGGGCCATCGCTTGGCGCAGCCCGCGTGCCTGGTCGAGCAGGCCGTCAACGAAGCACTCGACATCGCCTTCCGCGATGCCGAGGCGCTGCTGATCGCGCGCCTGGGCGAGGTGACGCTGGCCGAGCTGGCCGCCTCCTTCGCGCGGCGCATGCCGCATGTCCCGTCCGTCCCCTGCGAGCGTCCCGACCATGCCTGACCCCACCGCGTCCTTCGATGCCGTCGTCGTCGGCGGCAGTTATGCCGGCCTGTCGGCTGCGATGCAGCTCGCCCGCGCGCGCCAGCGCGTGCTCATCGTCGACGCCGGTCAGCGCCGCAACCGCTTCGCGTCCGCCTCGCACGGGTTGATCGGCCAGGACGGCCGCGCGCCGGAGGCGATCGTCGCCGACGCCCGCGCCCAGGTGCTGGCCTATCCGACCATCACTTGGCGGCAGGCGACCGCGGTGCGCGCCGATGGCGGCATCGGCCTGTTCGCGGTCGAGGACGAGGCCGGCCAGCGCGTGCAGGCGCGCCGGTTGGTGTTGGCGACCGGTGTGATCGACACGCTGCCGCCGATCGACGGCCTGCAAGCGCGCTGGGGACGCAGCGTGTTCCATTGCCCGTACTGCCACGGCTACGAGCTCGACCGCGGCCGCATCGGTGTGATCGCCGTCGGCGAGGTCTCGATGCACCATGCCCTGATGCTGCCCGACTGGGGCGCGGTGACGTTCTTTCTCGATGGGCGCTTCGTGCCCGACGATACCCAGCGCGCCGCGCTCGCTGCGCGTGGCGTGCGGATCGAGCCGGGGCGGATCGCCGCGGTGGCCGGAGACGCGGATGTCGTGCTCAAGGACGGCCGGCTGATCGCATGCGACGGGCTGTTCGTTGCCAGCCGCACCCACGTCGCCAGCCCGCTGGCCGAGCAACTCGGCTGTGCCTTCGAAGATGGGCCGCTGGGCGCCTTCGTGCGCACCGATGCGATGCAGGCCACCTCGGTGTCCGGCGTGTTCGCCTGTGGCGACGCCGCGCGCGCTGCGCACAGTGTTGCGCTGGCGATCGGCGATGGCGCGATGGCCGGCGCCGCAACCCATCGCAGCCTGCTGTTCGACTGAACCAGCGGGCCTGGCGCTTTGCCCGTGCAGCGCGCACGCGGCATCATGACAGGCTGGAACCCGCCCACACGACGAGACCCGTGCGCATGAAGCGATCGAAGACGACGGCCCTGCTGCTGATGGGCGCCGCGCCCCTGCTGTTCACCGCCTGTCAGCGCGAGCAGCCGGTGCAGATGCAGGAAGGCCTGTTCACCTCGGTCGAGCGCTGCACCGAAGCCACCGGCGATGCCTCCAACTGCCGCGTCGCGTTCGAGCAGGCCCGCCAGCAGGCCGCCGATGCGGCCCCGCAGTACGGCAGCCGCGAAGCCTGCGCGCGCGATTATCCGGCCGAGGACTGCGTGGAGCAGCGCACGACGGCCGGGCACTCGTTCATCGGACCGATGATGGCGGGCTTCTTCCTGTCTCAGATGATGAGCGGCAACCGCGCCGGCCTCGCCCAGCAGCCCGCCGCGGGCCAGGCACGCGGCGCCGCCCCCGGTAGGCCGCAGGCCACCCCGGCCTGGCGCAGCAACACCGACGGCTGGTTGCGGCCGTCCGGTGCGACGGCTGCCGGCCGCGCCGGCCTGACGCCGGTCGCCGCCACCCCGGATCGCGCGATGACCGCGCAGCGCGGCGGCTTCGGCGCCTCGGGACGCGGTCGCAGCAGCGGCGGCTGAGCGTGCGGCGGATCCCGATCGTCGAGCGCGGCGACTGGCGCGCACGCGCTGCCGAAAGCGGTTTCCGCTTCCATACCATCGATGGCGCCCGCTATTGGGACGAACGCGCCTATTACGCGTTCACCCTGCGCCAGATCGAGAGCGATCTCGAGGATCCGAGCGCCGAGCTGCATGCAATGGCGCTCGACCTGGTCGATGAGATCGCCGGCAGCGATGCGCTGATGCAGCGGCTGGCGATTCCCGCGCCGTTCCGCGACTGGGTCGCCGAGAGTTGGCGCCGCCGCGAGGGCCATCTCTACGGGCGTCTGGACTTCGCCTACGACGGCCAGGGTCCGGCCAAGCTCTACGAGCTCAACTACGACACCCCGACTTCGTTGTTCGAGGCCGCGTTCTTCCAGTGGCAGTGGCTGGAGGACCAGCGCGAAGCCGGGCGCCTGCCGGCCGAGGCCGACCAGTTCAATTCGATCCACGAGGCGCTGGTCGAGCGCTTCGGCGCGCTGTCGACGCACCTGCCGCCGCCGCTGTTGTTCGCCGCCTCGCGCGATTCCGAGGAAGACCAGGGCACGGTCGACTATCTGCGCGACTGCGCCGCCCAGGCCGGCCTGCACGGCGCGCCGATCGCGATCGAGGATGTCGGGCTGTCGGACGACGGGCGGTTCACCGACCTCGACGACACCGTGATCGGCACGCTGTTCAAGCTCTATCCGCTCGAAGACCTGTTCGCCGAGGACTTCGGCCGCGCACTGCCTGGATCGGGTCTGCGCCTGCTCGAGCCGCCGTGGAAGGCGCTGCTCAGCAACAAGGGCATCCTGCCACTGCTGTGGGAGCGCCACCCGGGCCATCCCAACCTGTTGGCCGCAGCGTTCGACGACGGCGGTGCGCTGCCGGCCGGCTGGGTGCGCAAGCCGCTGCATTCGCGCGAAGGCGCCAACGTGGCCATGCATCTGCCTGATGGCCGCTGGCTCGAGAGCGAAGGCCCCTATGCCGGTCCGTGCATCCGCCAGGCACTGCACCCACTGCCGCAGTTCGACGGCCACTATCCGCTGGTCGGCAGCTGGGTCGTCGGCGATGTCGCCTGCGGCATCGGCATCCGCGAGGACGACGGCCCGATCACCCGCGACAGCGCCCGCTTCGTGCCGCATGCGATCGTCGAGGACGACGCGCAGGCCACGCTGTACGCCTGAGCGGGCGGATCAATCGCGAGGGCGCTTCGGGGCCTTTGCGCGGACGCCGAGATCTTCGATGCGCAGCAGGCGCTCGAAACGCATGACGTGGACGATGAGCACGCGTGGACCCTCATGCCGATAGAAGACACGGCACGGCGGTTCAACGATTTCTCGGTAGCGCGAGCCGGGCAACTCGGGCGGGCGGCGACCGCTGGCCGGATGATCGGCGAGTGGCTCGACGTGGGCGAATACGCGCGCCACGAACTCCGCCGCAGCCCGCGGGCTTTCGATCGCGATGTAGTCGGCAATGGCGTCCAGGTCGGCGATCGCTGGCTCCGACCAGATTACTTCAGCCATCGAGCCAGACGTGCCTTGGCCTGGTCGTGGCTTGCGACGCGGCCTTCGGCAATCGCCTGTTCGCCACGTGCGATGCCTTCGAGGATCGACATGCGTTGCTGCATGCGCTCGTAACTCTCCACATCCACCAGATAGGCGCCGGGCAGACCATGCTGCGTGATGAGGATCGGCTGCCTGTCCCGTTCGATGTCGGCCAGCAATTCGGTGGCCTGCCGCTTGAGCGTCGTGACGAGTTCGGTGCGCATGAAAGTGACACTAAAGTATCACTGACGCGAGTGCAAGCGGCATGCGCCCGAACATGGGTGGCCTTGAAGCACCAGACAGGATTGGGTGCCGAGCCGCGTGCGGCCATTGTCGTGACGCTTCGCCCGCGACGCCGATGCCACGCACACGGCCCGCGCCTGCGATCATGTGCGCATGACCGAGCCCACTGCGTTTTCCACCCTCCCGCTGTCGCCCGCCTTGCTGCAGGGCGTCGCTGCCCTCGGCTACACGGCGATGACGCCAATCCAGGCGCAGGCGTTGCCCGCCATCCTCGACGGCCGCGACACCATCGCGCAGGCGCCCACCGGCAGCGGCAAGACCGCTGCGTTCGGGCTCGGCCTGCTGCAGCGGCTCGATCCGGCGCGCGTGGAAACGCAGGCGCTGGTGCTGTGCCCCACGCGCGAGCTCGCCGACCAGGTCGCGCGCCAACTGCGTCGGCTCGCAGTCGGCATTCCGAACCTGAAGGTCTCGGTACTGTGCGGCGGCATTCCGCTGGGTCCGCAGCTCGCGTCGCTGACCCACGATCCGCACATCGTTGTCGGCACCCCCGGACGCATCCAGGAACTGACCAAGAAGAAGGCGTTGCATCTGCGGCACATACGCACGCTCGTGCTCGACGAAGCCGACCGCATGCTCGACATGGGCTTCGAAGAACCGATCCGCGACATCGTCGGACGCACGCCCAAGACCCGCCAGGGTCTGCTGTTCTCGGCCACGTTTCCCGACGACATCCGCGCGCTGGGTGCGGCGATGCTGCGCGACCCGGTCAGCATCGGCATCGGCGGCGACGCCGATGCCCCGGCCATCGATCAACTTTGCTTCGAGGTCGAACCCGCGCGCCGCGCGCCGCTGTTGGCCGCGCTGCTGCTGCGCTATCGGCCCGAGTCGGCGGTGGTGTTCTGCAACACCCGCGCCGACGTGGCCGAGGTCGCCGGCTCGCTGGCGCACTACGGCTTCGCGGCGCTCGCGCTGCACGGTGACATGGAGCAGCGCGACCGCGACGAAGTACTGCTGCAGTTCGCCAACCGCAGCTGCACCGTGCTGGTCGCCAGCGACGTCGCCGCGCGCGGGCTCGATGTCGAGGACCTCGCGGCGGTCATCAATTTCGAACTGCCGCACGACCCCGACACCTACGTGCACCGCATCGGCCGCACCGGCCGCGCGGGTCGCACCGGGCTGGCACTGAACCTGGTGACGCCGCGGGAGCTGCCGCGCACGACGGCGATCGAAGCGCACCTGGGCCAGCCGCTGCGCTGGGAGACGCTGATGCCGTTGTCCGGCAAGGCGACGAATGTGCCGCCCGCGGCGATGGCCACGCTGCGCATCGACGCCGGCCGCAGCGACAAGCTGCGGCCGGGTGACATCGTCGGCGCGCTGACCGGCGAGGCCGGTCTGCACAAGGAGGCGATCGGCAAGATCGACGTGTTCGCGACGCGCAGCTATGTCGCGATCGCACGCGGCCAGGCCGCACAGGCGCTGGCACGGCTGCGCGAAGGCAAGATCAAGGGGCGGCGGTTCCGCATCGCGCGGCTCTGATACCGCGCGTCGAACGCATCGCGGCGGACGCGGTCAGCGCCCGCGCCAGCGCGCCCATACCGCGCGGACGGCCGCGTAGACCACGCCGATCGCCAGACCCAGGCCGATCCATTGCAGTAACGTCATCGCGGAGATCTCCTTGGGCCCGGGGGCAGACGGACCGGCGCGCGCCACGATGGCGCGGCCGGGATGCATTGCGGTGTCAGCCCTGCACGCGGCCGACGTTCTTCTCGTCCTCGGTGGCCTCGCGCACCTCGGCCACTTCGACAGCGAAGTGCAGCGTCTGGCCGGCCAGCGGATGGTTGCCGTCGATGCGCACCTGCGTATCGGTCACATCCACCACGGTCACCAACACCGCGCCCTGGCCGCCCTGGGCCTGGAACTGCATGCCCGGCTCGACGGTATCCACGCCCTGGAAGGCTTCGCGCGGCAGCACCTGGACCAGCGCGTCGTTGCGCTCGCCGTAGGCCTCCTGCGGCGGCACGTCGACGGTCAGCGTGTCGCCGACCTTGCGCCCCGCCAACGCCTTCTCAAGGCCCGGGATGATGTTGCCGGCGCCGTGGAAGTAGCGCAGCGGCTGACCGGCGGGCGACTTGTCGAGCACCTCGCCGGCATCGTTGGTGAGGGTGTAGTGGATGCTGGCAACGCGTGCAGCGGCGATCTCCATGAGGATCTCCTTGAGATTCGAATAGAAGGGGGAGGCGTGGCGGAAGACGAAACGACACCGGACGACACACGGTGTGGATGACCACCGCACCACCCTACCGGGCGGGGAGGCGGCACGCAAACCGGCGCACGCGCAGCGCTGCGCTTGGACGGTGCCATTCGGCCACGTCTGCGCCGTCGTGGCGCGATCGGGACTGGATGACGCCACAATGAACCGGCGCCCGCGCCCCTAGGGCGAACCCCAGATCCTGGTCCCAACTTCCGCAATTAAGTTGTCCGCCATCCACCGCGTTTGCACGCGGTGCCCCTTCCCGATCAGGAGAAACGACATGACCGATGGCGCTTCCGGCGTTTCGGGTGGTTCTGGTGCAGCGGATGCCGCCAACGATGCCGCGCAGTCCGCGGCTAACGATGCCGCCGCCAGCGCCGTCGAATCGATGGGCCCGGCTTCGGCCGAGGCAGTAAGCTCGGCCGAGGTCGCTGCGGAGGCTGCGAAGGTGGGCGATGCCTGCACCGCCGAGGCCGCCCTGTCGCGCGCCGAAGCGGCGGCATCGCAGACCGCGCAGGCGGCGCAGACCGTGGCCGACATCGCCGCACAGACCCCCACCTCGGTGACCGAAGCCGCCGCCGCCCTTGCGGCCGAAGACGCGCAGAACGCCGCCGCCGCCGTCGACGCCGCGCGTCAGGCGGTCGAGAGCATGCGCGAAGATCTCGGCGTCAGTGGCTGTATCTCCCAGGCCCCCACCGCGCCGACCCAAGGCCTGGCCCTGAACACCATCGAGCAACTCTGGGCCTGAAACCGGGGTCAGAGTCGCTTCTAAAACCGGGGTCAGGCTCGCTTGTCCCACAGCCAAACAGCAGCTGCGACATCACTGCGGGAAAAGCGAACCTGACCCCCGCACGCTGACCCGGCATCGTACGGATCAGAGTTTTGCGTCGACTTTCAGGTCGCCCGGCTGGATCCAGCCGCGGCGGCGCATCGGCGCGGCGATGGCCAGCGTCAGCAGGGCGGGCGCCAGGAAATGCAGCAGGCCGATCGACAGCCACACCGAAGGCGCGTTCCCCATCGCCGCCAGTGTGCCGACCTGACCGACGAAGCCACTGGTGCCCATGCCCGAGCCGGTCGGCACGTTCTGCATGCCGAAGCACAGGGTCGCGACGGGGCCGAGGATGGCGCCCGCCAGTGTGGGCGGGATCCATATCCGCGGATTGCGCACGATGTTGGGCAGTTGCAGCATGCTCGTGCCCAGGCCCTGGCTGAGCAGCCCCGACGCGCCGTTCTCGCGCCAGCTCATGACCGCGAAGCCGACCATCTGCGCCGCGCAGCCTGCAGTCGCCGCGCCGCCGGCCAGGCCGCCCAGGCCCAGGGAGATCGCCAGCGCCGCGCTCGAGGTCGGGCCGGTCAGGATCATCCCCATCGTCACCGCGATCAGCACGCTCATCAGCAACGGCTGCAGCGTCATGGCCCACTCGATGGTCTGCCCGGTCACCGCCAGCACGTTGCCGATCAGCGGGGCCAGCGCGTGTGCGGTGGCGAAGCCTGCGACCAGGGCCGCGGCCGGCGTTGCGATGATGTCGATCGGCGTGGTGCGGCTGACCAGCTTGCCGATCTCGGTCCCCACCGCGACCGCGACGAAGCAGCCGACCGGCCCACCGAGCTTGGCGCCCAGCAGGCCTGTCGCCGCGCTGGCGAAGATCACGATCGGCGGGCCCTTCAATCCGTAGGCCACCGCCACGCCGATGGCCGCGCCCATCGCCTGCTGCGCCATCGTGCCGGCGTCGATCAGCCAGGCCTGTGCGGTCCAGCCGCCGACGGTCTTGAGGATCAACCCGATTACCAGCGAGCCGAACAGGCCCAGCGTCATCGCGTTGAGCGCCTCGATGCCGTAGCGCCGCAGCGAGAACTCGATATCGCGCGCGCGCAGGAAGGACGTCAGGGACATGGCCGTGCCGGTACAGGAAAACGGGACGGCCTGGACGGACCGCGCGGATCGAACGAGCGCGCAAGGATAGCGGCTCGGCGGTCGGCGCGTACCTCAGCGTGGGACCAGCGCGATGTTCGGATGCGCGGCGAGGATCTCCAGCACGATATCGAAGTACGTCTGCCCGGTGCCGGCCTCCAGCGCATCGAGCTCGCGCTGCACATGCGCCACGTTGAAGCGCTCGGGATGCGCGAGCTTGGCCTGCAGGAAGCGGCGCGTCGTTTCCACGCCCAGGTCCTGCCGGTTCTTCTCGAACGCCGACCACACCAGCGTCACCGGTGCATCGCCATCCAGCGCGCCGTACCCGCCGTAGAGCATGTCGTCGAGCGCATCCAGACTCGGCCCGAGCGTCCAGTCGACCTCCGCCATGAAGACGCGGTTGATCTCGTCATAGAACGACGGGATGTCGTGGATCCGGTTACCGTCGAGCAGCAGCGATTTGGACGCGATGGGCAAGAAGGTCGGCATCGAGTTCGCGAAGAGACGGAGCCTGACGGAGGCGAGCAGAGAAGTGAACTTGCTCCTGATTCGGGGATGAAGCACGGTCGCTGTGAGTGCAGGCGCTGTTGTGGGGTGCTCCGCAACGCTGCGCTCAGATCACGAGTGAATCATAGTGTTCCTATATAGAGAACGGGATCACCTTTTGCGGACAGGATCAGCGGAGTGCAGACTCTCGCTGTTTGCGAAATATATACCATACTCGGTTAGTCGGCCGACGCTCGGCTGGCAGTAGCGGTCAAGATGGTGGGAATACATAGTCTGGAACTGGTCAATTCGCAGTCATTCGAGCCGAATGCCATTCATGACATGTCTTAGATCCAGATGATAAGCGTCAATACAGGGGATGGAAGATGTCAGAAGTAATCGCCATGTTCTACGTGGTCTCACGCGGCAGCGAGCCGGGTGTCTTGCTAACACCGCACGTGCATGAAGATGGTAAGTATGTCGCAAGCATGACCCGCTTTGAGCAAGACTATGTGCGTGTCGAGTCTGTTCGGGAACTAGGCATTCTGGCCCAACGCGGTTTCAGCATTCGTATGAGTAATCCCGGTAGCATCAGCCACCGGGCGCCAAGCCTTATCTCACCTGGCTCATTGCAGATGAAGCTAAGCGAGTAGTCAGTCAAGCCGTGATACTGCAAGTGGGATCTAATTTGCATTGTGAATTGACCCGTGCATTAGTATTAATGAGAGGGTAAATTTAGTTCAGAATTTGGAGGCAAGGGATCCGATTCAAAAAGGAGCTGAGTTATATGTTGCCTTGAGCTTGTATCCGAAATAGGATTTTTCGCCGGCGGCGGATGCGGCGTGGAAAGTTATCAATCAAATGCATAAAAACTAGTCGAACAGGCGCCGCCATCGCATAGTCGTATACGGAAGGAGCGGCCGGTCTACGGTATCGCGACCCCGACGCCTGCACGACGGCGCGGCACTGATGGTAATGACAGTGTGACGGGGCTAGTCCGCGTCCGGGTACCAAGGCCGGGCAGTGGGGTCGACGTCGTCCTGGCCGCGCTCTATTGCTACAGGCCTCGGTCCTCACGAGAGGGCATGCATCCCAGCCCAGAACGAGTAGCCCAGCCCTGCCGATTTCAAGTTCCCACCAGCATCGACGCCTGTCGAAGCCGTCACCCTGCAGCAAGTCACGGACATCCAGTCTCGCTGCGCACACGAGTAGCACTGAGGGCGGTCAGATGCTGCCCGGTTCACTGATCGCGTGGCGCTATCTCTTCATTAACAGTGGTGACTGTGCAGCTATGAAGGGCTGAAGTATTCTCGCTGTTCCGGCCGCTTTGCGAGATGCCGACAAGCGACCCGGGTCACCGTGGTCCTGTGCCAGAGCATGCGATATTCCGCAGATGAGATAGAAGGCCATGAAACCCTCCGAAGCCATCCGCCACCAGTTGACCGCTTTGCGCGGCACCGCGCGCCGCTTTCGGGTCGCCAATCCGCGCTTTTACGGATCGGTGGTCCATGGCACCGATCGTGACGGCAGCGATCTCGATCTATTGGTAGACCCCACGCCCGAGACCACGCTGTTCGACCTCGGCGGGCTGCAAGTTACCTTGGAGGAATTGCTCGGTATCCCGGTCGACGTGCGCACGCCTGGCGATCTGCCGGTCCGGTTCCGGGACACCGTGTTGCGGGAAGCTCGGCCGCTGTGAGCCCCGACCGATTCGAGGGCTGGCTCGATGACATGCGTGGGGCGGCGCACCAAGCCTGCGGTTACGTGGAAGGCATGACACGCGAAGCGTTCCTCGACGACCCTCGCACCCAACAAGCGGTTGAACTTGCTGACCATCGGTGAGATTGCGGCCAAAGTGATCGAGCGGTACCCAGAGCGCATCGCACGGTACCCCGGCATTCCCTGGGCGGGGATGAAGGGAATGCGCAATCGCATCGCGCACGGATACTTCGAGATCGACATGGGCGTGGTATGGGAAACCGTGCAACGTGCCCTGCCCGAACTTGTCAGCCATCTCGAAGCGCGTTCCGACTGATCGCTGCGCGGTCCGCCCCCCTCAGCAGGACACCGTCTACGTCTTCGATCGTTTTACGATCGTGCCCAGCTCTACGCCGGATCGGTGTTGAGGCAACGGCGCCGCGATCGCAATGCCGGCGTCGTCAGCGGTCATTCTCCCGATACGCTCGCACATGCTCGATCAGCGCGCGCAGCTTCGGGGGCTGGTGCCGGCGGTTGGGGAAGTACAGAAAGAAGCCCGGGAACGGCGGGAGATAGGCCTGCAGCAGCGGCACCAGTTCGCCGCGTGCGAGGTAGGGCGCGAAGGTGTCCTCGATACCGAAGGTGATGCCGCCGCCGGCCAGTGCGGTGCGGATCATCAGCAGCATGTCGTTGGTGGTGATCTGCGGCGCGACCTGCACGTCGAACGGGCGGCCGTCCTCGACGAACTCCCAGCGGTGCGGCGCGACGGCTGGCGTCACGCGCCAGCCGATGCAGCGGTGGGCGACGAGGTCGCGCGGATGCGCAGGCACGCCGTGGCGGGCGAGGTAGTTCGGCGCGGCGACGGCGACTTCGCGCTGCGGGCCGGTCAGCGGCACGGCGACCATGTCCTGCTCGATCACCTCGCCCAGGCGCACGCCGGCGTCGAAGCCGGCAGCGACGATGTCGAAGGTCTCGTCGGTGACGGTCACATCCAATGTGATGCCGGGATAGGCGTGGGCGAACGTCGCGATCAGCGGCCCGGACAAAAAGCGCTCGGCGATCGAGGTGACCGCCACGCGCAACAGGCCCCGTGGCGGGCCGTCGTCGACGGCTTCGTCGAGCGCGGTACCCAATGCGGTCAGCGGCGTGACGACCTGGCGATGCAGACGCTCGCCGGCCTCGGTCAGGCGCACGCTGCGCGTGGAGCGGTGGACCAACGCGATGCCGAGCGCATCCTCCAGCCGGCGGATGCCCTGGCTGACCGCTGAGCGCGTCACCCCGAGCCGGTCGGCGGCGGCGCGAAAGTTGGGGCCTTCGGCAACGGCGAGAAAGACGCGCAGCAGGTTGAGATCGAGGTCCATTGGTTAGTCATCCTAACCAATACGTCCAGCGGCCAGGGAATTCCGGCCGCGTTGCACGACGCCTACCGTGGGCGCTCCCCACTGGAGCCCGTCTCATGCAGACCCTGACCGACCGCATCATCCTGATCACCGGCGCCAGCAGCGGCATCGGCGCCGCCACGGCGCGCGAGCTCGCGGCCCGCGGCGCGACCGTCGTGCTCGGCGCGCGGCGGACCGAACGTCTCGACGCTCTGGTCGCCGAGATCGTCGCTGCGGGCGGGCGCGCGCAGGCGCGTGCGCTGGATGTCGTGTCGCCCGACGACATGCAGGCCTTCGCCGACCACGCGCTCGCTGCGCACGGCCGCATCGACGCCATCGTCAACAACGCCGGCGTGATGCCGCTCTCGCCGCTGTCGGCCCTCAAGCGCGACGAATGGAACCGGATGATCGATGTCAACCTGCGCGGCGTCCTGCACGGTATTGCCGCGGTGCTGCCGACGATGGAGCGGCAGGGCTTCGGGCACGTGGTCAACGTCGCCTCGATCGGCGCGCACCGCGTGTTTCCCACATCGGCGGTCTACTGCGCGACCAAGTACGCGGTGTGGGCGTTGTCGGAAGGTTTGCGTCAGGAGACCGACCGCCTGCGTGTGACCGTGGTCAGCCCGGGGACCACGACTTCGGAGCTTGCCGACACGATCACCCATGCGGGCGCGGCCGAGGGCATGCGCGATTTCCGTCGCATCACGATCGCGCCCGAGGCGGTTGCACGCGCGATCGCCTATGCGATGGAACAGCCGGCGGATGTGGATGTCAGCGAAGTGGTCGTGCGGCCGGTGGCCAGTCCGTATTGAGCCCGCGATCGCCGTCCCGTGTCGCCTTCGCAAACGATGGCCCGTCCGAGTTCGACTTCCCGCGCGCGGGCAAGTGCCGTGCAATGGGAGCATTCGACATCCGCGCTGCAGCCCGGGCTTGCCACTGTGCGTCAGCTTCAGTCCGCGGTCGTTGCAGGTGGTGGCGTCTCGGCGTCTCCTGCCGACGCATGGGGTGCGTTCGCAGGGCCGCTATCGGCGAGCAGACCGTTGAGCCGGTCGACGAGACGCGGAATGGAGCCTTCAGAGTAGCCGCGCATGATGTCTGCCGTGTTGCCGTGCCGGTCGATGAGGAAGACGTAGGGGACCGAGGTGACGCCGTATGCCGCACTGATCGCCCCGTCATGGTCGTGGGTCCAGGTCACCGTCAGATCCTTGAGCTGGCGCCGCAGCGTGCGATAGGTGCGGACGTCTTCCTTGAAGTTCACCAGGACGACGTCCAACTGGTCTTTGCCGACTTGCCGCTGCAGCCCTTCGAGTACGGGCGTGTACTTTCGGCAATACCCGCACCAGGAGGCCCAGAAGGCCATCACGACGACCTTGCCGCGCTGTTCGCTGATGCGATAGGTCGCCCCATCGGGCATGAGACCGATCACATCGGGTGGTGGCTGGCCAATCGTGGGCAGACCTGCACTGGCCGACAGCGGTGTGCCCAGCACGCACGCCAGGAGCCAGCCCACGATGATGCGTGTCGTCATTCCATGTCCCCTGTGTGCGCTGGCGGCCCGTTGCGGGGCGCTCCCGTTGTCCCGGCGCCTGCATGCGCGGCAGGACCATCGGCGATTGCGCATCGGGCGTCAAGCGCGACGCGGTCCGTCCATGCGCGCTTCCATCGCGCGCCGATGCCGATGCGCGCGGCATCGTGGGCAGGCGGCGCCCGGCATGCCGCTTTCATACGATCTTTGCGATCGCCGCCGCACACTTGCGGTTCCCTCATCAGGAGCGATGTCCATGGGCCTGTTCTCCAAGATCACCGACCGCATCTTCGGCCGTAAGGCCACCCCCGCGCCGCCGGCCGAGACCAAGCAGCCCAAGGCCGTCGTCTTCACCGGCAGCGAGGACGATCCCAAGGTGTCGCCGCCCGCGCGCAATCCGGCGCCTGCGGCACCTGCCGCCGAGCCGGTCGATGTCGAAGCGGTGTTGAGCGGCATCGCGCAGGAAAAGGGCGGCAAGTCCGACTGGCGGCATTCGATCGTCGACCTGCTCAAGCTGCTCGACCTCGACTCCAGTCTCGACGCCCGCAAGGAACTGGCCACCGAGCTCGGCGTCTCCGCGGGCGCGCATGGCAGCGCCGAGCAGAACATCGCGCTGCACAAGGCGGTGATGCGCAAACTGGCCGAGAACGGCGGCAAGGTGCCGGCCGAGCTGCGCGACTGATCCAACTGCGTGGCGGTGGTCCGGTGCGCGGATGCCGGACCGCCGCCTGTTTGGCGCTTGGCGCGACACCCGGCGCCAAGCCCCAAGCCGTGCGTGATGGCGGCGCGGCGAAGCGACGATGACGGGCCGGCTCGCGTTAGGATGCCGCACTCCCCGGTCGTCCCTCCTGGCATCCGCATGAAGGTCCGCTTTCCCGACGCCTTGCCGGCGGCATGAGCAGTGCAGCGCGGCGCGCGGACGCCCGAATCGAACCCCGTCTCGAACGTTTGCAGCCGTGGTTCGCCGCGCTGGGCAGCCTGCTGGTGCATGTGCTCGCGGTGCTGCTTCTGCTGGCGTCGACGCCGGTGACCGTGACGTCGCCGCAAGGCGCTTCGTCCGGCAGCCGGATGGTCGTGGACTTCATCGGCATCCCGCCACCACAGGCTGCCGAGGCGCCACCCAGCCCGCCGCCGCCAGTGCGCCCGCCGGTCGCGCCGCCGCCGGCGGCCTCGCGCCTGCAGACCACGCGCGTCGAACGTGCGGAGATGGCCCTACCGCCAGACAGACAGGCGCCCGCGGACGTGCCGGTGGACCCACCGCGCCCGGCACCGCAGCCCGCGCCGCCGCAGGCGGTGCCGCCCCCGACACCCGCGCCTGCGCAGGCACAGGCCGCCAGTCCGCCGGCGCCGCCGCGACGCGACCACACCTGGGGCCAGCCGCCGGGCATGCTGCCCACCGAGACCGCGCCGGTGAATGCTGGCATGACCCGCAGCCCGACCGCCGGGCGCACGCGCGGCCACGATTCCGACGCCGACCATCCCAGCCTCGAGGTGGGCGGCTACCAGGTCTATTACGACCTGCGCAGTGAGACCCGATTGCAGGCCTGGCGCGACCAGGGCATGACCGAGGTGTTCCTGCCGTTGCCCGGCACACGCAAGCTCATGGCCTGCCCGCTGGAGACGGCGCTGCGGCGTGATTCGGGGCCGTGCCGCCTGCTCGATCCGGAAGACCCGGCCATGGCCGGCATTGGCGATGCGCGCGAGGTCATCAACATGCAGCAGGTCTATCGCCGCGGCGAGCCGGTCTGGCGGGGACCCGGGCCGTATCGCTGAGTTCCGCGCGGCCTTGCGCCGCAGCCCGGCTCAGGTCGGTGTGTCGACGTCGTCCCAGTCGGCGTCCTCGAACCGCACCAGCCAGTTGAGCGCGTGATGGCGCTCGGTCACTACGCCGCCGATGAGGCCGCCGGCCGGTGCCTGGTTGTCGAGCTGTGCCTGGCGGACCAGCCAGTGCAACCGCAGGTGCAGGTCGAGGGCATCGAGGATCTCGGCGGCCGGGCGCGGCGTCGGCAGTGCCGGCAGCGTGCCGTCGGCCCAGGCGAGCGCCCGTTGCGCGCAGTCGGGCACATTGCAGATCCGGTCCGGGAACGGCAGCGCCTCCGATAGTCCCAGTGCCCATTGCAGGACCGCCAGTGCCTCGTAGCGCCACACCGCATCGATGGTCTGCTGGCGCGTCGGTGCCTCGTCGTGCAGGAAGGCCGCTTCCTTGGGCGACAGCGCCGGCCAGCCGGCCGCCAGACGAGCGCGGATGTCGGCCAGCGGCAGCGGATCGCCTTCGTTGAGGGTTTCGCCGCGAATCGCCACCGCCATCAGCGCCAGCATGCGGCCCGCCATTTCGTCGGGGCTGCGCAGGACGACCTCGCCTTCGCCGATCACGGGCGGCAGCGACGCCGGCACGCGCAGCGACCTCGCGGCCAGGGCCTCCAACGTACGCGTCCGGCGATGCCGCGCGTCTGCGGGATAGGGCGCCTCGGCATCGGGATCGGCGCCGGCATGGCCGACCAGACACTGACCGTTCGGCGCATGGAGATCGCCATCGGCGTCTGCGTAGATCGCGTTCGCCGCCTCCGCCCACTGCTGGAACGCCGGCAGCGCATCGCGTGCGATCTCCACCCGATGGTGCCAGTGCGTGCGCTGCAGATGGCGGAACGTGTGGTAGCGCTGCGCCGTCATCTGCTCGCGCGCGACCTGCATGACCTCTGCAATGCGCATCTGCAGGTGTGTGGCCAGCGCCGGATCGTTGCGCGCCCAGCGGGCGTGGTGCACATGCGGCACGTCGAGTGGCGGCGGATCGCGCAGGGTGATGTAGGTGTCGAGCGTCAGCGTCATGCGGGGACAGGGAGGTGGGGGTGGCGGGGGCGAAGAGCTTGCCAGACCCGGGGCTGCACATCCGTGGAGGCGTGATCAGGCGATCAGAGGTGGCGCGGACGCCGTGCGCTGTCCCCGCGCGCGGGCATGCGGCAGCGCGGACCAGTGGCGCGCCATGCGCTGCACGGCGTCCAGCAACTGCGCTTCGGGTTTTGCGTAGGGCATCCGCAGCCAGCGGTCGAAGCCGCCGTCGACGGCGAATGCCGGTCCCGGCGCGAGGTGCACATCGTCGCGCTCGAGCGCCGCCGCAAGCGCCGTGGCGCTGCCATGCGGCAGCCGTAGCCACAGGCTCAAGCCGCCGGTCGGCAGACGAAAGCGCCAGTCGGGCAGGTGGTGCTGCAGCGCGTGTGCGAGCGCGTCGCGCTGGCGGCGGACCTGCTCGCGGCGGGCCGCGAGCATCGGTCCGTCGTCGAGCAGCTCGACGGCGACCAGTTGATCGAACAGCGAGCTGCCGAGATCGAGCTGTACGCGCGTGGCGACCAGGCGCTCGACCAGCGGCTGCGGCGCACGGATCCAGCCCACGCGCAGGCCGCCCCAGCACAGCTTGGAGGCACTGCCGACGGTGATCGCGTCGCGCGCGAACGTGGCGAACGGCGCCGGCATCGGCGTGTCCGACAACCCGGTTGCCTGCAAGGTCTCGTCGACGATGGCCTGGGTGCCGGTGGCCGCCAGCGCGGTGGCGTAGCGCGCGCGCTGGGCTGCGTCCATCAGCAGGCCGGTCGGGTTGTGGAAATCGGCGATGACGTAGGCCAGCCGTGGCCGGGCCTGCCGCAACGTCGCCTCCAGACCGTCGAGGTCCCAGCCGGCGTCGCCGAGCGGATCGCCCATCGGCACGGCGACCAGCCGCGCGCCGCCCAGCGTCAGCGCGCCCATCGCATTGGGATAGACCGGCGTGTCCACCGCGATGCGGTCGCCCGGCCGCGACAGCGTGCGCGCGACGATCGCAAGCGCCGACAGCGCGCCGGCGGTGACCACGATCTGGCTCGGCGTCGTCGGCAGTCCGCGCCGCGTGTAGGTGGCCGCGATCCGTGCCTGCAAGGCCGGCAGGCCGGACGGCAGGTAACCATCGCCCGACAGGTAGGCCGGCAGCGCCGCGAGCGCGCGCGCATATGCGGCCGCGGTGCCCGGTGTCGCTGAGCCCGCCGCGCGAGTGAGGTCGATCGCGTCGGCGGCGAACTTCGACGCGCCCAGGGTGTGGTCGTGCGCGCGTCGCCGGGTGATGGGGACCGCAGCGAAGGTCCCCGCCCCCTGGCGCGCGGTCGCAAACCCTGCCGATGCCAGTTCGGCATAGGCGCGCGTGACGGTGTTGCGCGACACCCCGAGCGCACCGGCGACGGCGCGCTCGCTGGGCAGTCGAGTGTCGATCGGGATGCGCCCGTCGCCGATCAGTTCCTGCAGCGCTTGGCACAGCGCGCGGTAAGCCGGGGCGGCATCGAGGCGGCCGACCAAGGCGGCGAGGCGTTCGGGGGCGAGGCTGCGTTGCATGCGGGGCCACTATCCCACGAATGGCTCTATCGCAAAGGGCCAATTGCCGACATCGTGGCCCCAATGTCCGTCCCTTCCGCCACGACCCTTGCCAACCTCGGCCCGCTTGCGCAGTTGCGCGCCGGGCGCCTGCCAGAACGTCTGGGCCGGTTGCTGATCGGCTTGTGGATCTACGGGCTGGCGATCGCGCTGATGATCCGTGCCGCGGTGGGCGCCTCGCCCTGGGACGTGTTCCACCTCGGCGCTACGCGGCATGTGCCGATGTCGTTTGGCATGGTGATGGTCGTCACCGCGCTGGCGGTGCTGCTGGCATGGATCCCGCTGCGGCAGATGCCGGGGCTGGGCACGTTGGCGAACACGTTGCTGCTGGGCCCGTTCGCCGACCTGCATTTGCTGTGGCTGCCCGTGCCCGAAGGCTTGGCGCTGCGCTGGGCCTACATGCTCGGCGGCGTGGTCGCCTGTGCCTTCGCCACCGCGCTTTACGTGGGCGCACAACTGGGGCCGGGCCCGCGCGACGGGCTGATGACCGGCCTGGCCCGCCGCACCGGTTGGTCGATCCGCAGCGTGCGCACCGGGATCGAACTGACGGCGCTGGCAGTCGGCGTGCTGCTCGGCGGCACTGCGGGCCTGGGCACGCTGGTATTCGCATTCGGAGTTGGTCCGCTGACCCAGCGCTTCCTGCGGCCGTTGGCGGTCAAGCTCGAGCGACCTGCTGCGCTGCCCTGAGTCGGCTGGCCCGGGCCGACGGCTTGCGCCTGCCGTCGGCGCCGCCAAGCTCGCCGCCATTGCGGGATTCCAGCGCGTACTTGATCGTGGTCAAGGTGGGCAAGACCGGTTGCACGGACACTGCAGCCATGAACACGCACCGCCCTCGTCCACTGCGATCCGCACTGCCGGTCTCGCGTCGGTGCGATGCGGTGGGGACACGCGTGACGGCGTTGCGCAAGCGGCATGATCGCGCTCGCACCACACCCTCGGCGTGGCACTGGCTCGCACTGCTGGCGATGCTGCTGCTCGCGGTGGCGCCAGGGATCAGCCGGTTCCAGGGCAGTGTGCAGGTCGATCCCGAGCAGATGTCGATGGCCCTGGCCGCAGCCGGGCACGCAGCAGGGCATGCTGTCCCGGACGACCACCCACACGAGGGTGCGCGGGACCACGCGGGCGCGGATGGCCACTGCGGCTACTGCCCGCTCGCCTCACATCTCACGCTGCTGTCCAAGGTGCCGGTCGTGGTGCCCCCGACCGCATGGGCGGCAGCGCCCGCATTCCGCTTCCATTCGGTCCGGCGCATCGCCGCGACCAATCTCCGCGGCATCGGCGGGCAGGGCCCGCCAGCGCGCACCGTCGCCGCCTGACCGCGGAATCCCGGCTTGAAGCGCACCGTCCATGCGCACGCCCCAACGGCGTGACGCAGGGCGCAGGGCCCGCTCACGCCCGCATTCCGAATCCAGATGTCGCGACCGGCCGCCAGGCCTGCGTCCGATGAAGCTGCACGCGTCACCGGCCCGCCCGGCGACGCTCGATCCGGAGATCTTCCATGTTGTCCACACGTCCCCAGGCGCAACCCGCCTCCCGCACCGCCCTGGCCATCGCCTGCGCGCTGACGCTGCCGCTCGCCGCCCAGGCCGACGACCTGCCCGAACCCGTCAACCTCGAAGCGGTGCTGGTGACCGCCGCGCCGGTCTCACCATTGACCTACGACATCGATCCACGCCTGCCGCGCCAGCCGGTACCGGCCAGCGATGGCGCCGACTACCTCAAGACCATTCCCGGCTTCACCGCACTGCGCAACGGCGGCACCAATGGCGATCCGGTGCTGCGCGGCATGTTCGGCTCGCGCCTGAACCTGCTCACCAACGATGGCAGCATGCCTGGCGCCTGCCCCTCGCGCATGGACAACCCGATGTCCTACGTCTCGCCCGAGACCTTCGACAGCCTGGTCGTGATCAAGGGCCCGCAGACGGTGCTGTGGGGCCCCGGCGCTTCGGCCGGCACGGTGCGCTTCGAGCGCGAGACGCCGGTGTTCGATGCGCCGGGCGTGCGCATCAACGGCAGCCTGCTGGGCGGCTCGAACGGCCGCAACGACCAGGTGCTCGATGTCGTGGCCGGCACGCCGCAGGGCTATGTGCGCGTGAGCGGCAACCGCTCCGAAGCCGACGACTACCAGGACGGTGACGGCGTCGTGGTGCCCTCGTCGTGGAAGAAGTGGAACAGCGATGTCGCGCTGGGCTGGACGCCCGATGCCGACACCGTGCTCGAGCTCAACGCCGGCGTCGGCGACGGGCAGGCGCGCTACGCCGGTCGCGGCATGGACGGTGCGCAGTTTCGGCGCGAGAGCGCGACGTTGCGGTTCGAAAAGCACGCCCTGGGCGGCGCGCTCGACGCGATCGAGAGCAGCGTGTTCTACAACCACGCCGACCACGTCATGGACAACTACACCCTGCGCGATCCGAACCCCGCCAGTGCGATGCCGATGCCGATGGCGTCCAATGTCGACCGGCGCACGACCGGCGGGCGCATCGCGCTGGGCTGGAAGTGGACCGGCTGGGACCTTCAGGCCGGCGTGGACACGCAGCAAAGCCGGCATCGCGCGCGCAAGGGCATGGGCCGCGGCACATACGCAGCGCAGCCCTGGACCACCGACGCGCGCTTCGAGACCGCCGGCGTGTTCGCCGAGGGCACGCGCCACCTGCCGCCGGGCCGGCACCTGACCGGCGGTGTGCGCATCGACCGCGCCAAGGCCACCGACGAACGGGCCACGGCCGGCATGATGGGCATGCCCAATCCGACCGCCGGGCAGACCCGCGAGGAAACGCTGCGCGCCGGGTTCCTGCGCTACGAGCAAGAACTCAAGGACACGCCGGTCAGCTGGTACGCCGGCCTGGGCCACACCGAGCGCATGCCCGACTACTGGGAGCTGTTCTCGCCCGGACGTGGACCGACGGGCGCGGCCAACGCCTTTGCCGGTATCGCACCGGAAAAGACCACGCAGCTCGACATCGGCGTGCGCTACCGCACGCGGAAACTGGATGCGTGGGTGTCCGGTTATGCGGGGCGCATCGAGGACTACATCCTGTTCACTTACTCGGCCGGCGGCATGATGGGCATGACCTCGTCGGCGGCGAATGTCGATGCCGACATCCGCGGCGCCGAGGCGGGCGTGGAAGTCCGGCCGTGGACGCACTGGAAGTTCGGCGGCACGCTCGCCTACGCCTGGGGCGAGAACCGCACCACCGGCCAGGCCTTGCCGCAGATGCCGCCGCTCGAGGCGCGCCTGTCGGCAGGCTACGACGACAAGCGCTGGAGCTTCGGGGCGCTGGTGCGCGCGGTCGCCAGCCAGGACCGCATCGCGGTTGGCCAGGGCAACGTGGTGGGGCGCGACCTCGACGCCAGCGCGGGCTTCGCGACACTCGCCCTCAACGGCGGCTATCGCATCAACGACCGTCTGCAGCTGACGGCCGGCATCGACAACGTCTTCGACCGGACCTACAGCGAGCACCTGAACCTGACCGGCAGCGCCGACTTCGGCTATCCGGCCGACCCGGTACGGATCAACGAGCCCGGCCGCACCGCGTGGGTGAAGTTGAACGTGAACTACTGACGGTTCGGACGATGAGTAAATTAATTTACATTACGAGCCGGAAAGATGTAATTTAATTTCCATGTCTAAGCGAACGCCACCGACGATGCCACGCGCCCAACGCCAGATCCAGGCGTTGGGCGCGCGGCTGCGCGCGGCGCGCATGCGCCGGCAGATGACCCAGGGCGAGCTCGCGGCGCGGGTCGGGGTGAGCGTACCGACGGTCGGCAAGCTGGAGCGCGGCGATCCGGCGACGAGCCTGGCCACGATGTTGCGCGTGCTCACGGCGCTGGGGCTGGAGCAGGACATCGATCTGTTGGCCCGCAACGACGAACTCGGCCGCGAACTGCAGGACAGTCGCCTGCGTCGCCCCGCCGCACGTCGCGTGAGTACGTCGTGAGCCCGTCCGCTGCCGACGTTCAGGCGATCGACCAGGTCGAGGTCTGGTTGGATGCCGCTGGCCTCGGCGGCGAGGCGTTGGTCGGCCACCTGGCCCGGCTGCCCAGCCGGACCGGCGACACGTTCCAGTTCCAGTACGCCGACGACTGGGTGGACGGCACAGCCCCGATCCGCAGCTTTGCGCTGGATCCGCAGTTACCGCTCCATCGCGGCCCCCATGTCGCGCGCACGGGCGCCAGCACGTTGACCGGTGCATTCACCGATTGCTCGCCCGATCGTTGGGGCAAACGCCTCATGGATCGGCGCGAGGTCATCGACGCCCGTGAACAGAATCGGCGGGTGCGAGCACTGCGCCCGTGGGACTATCTGATTGGCATCCACGATGCCTCCCGGATGGGCGCATTGCGGCTGCGCGCGGCCAACGGCCGATATCTGGACGATCGTGAACTCAGCGCGCCGCCGATGACCGAGTTGCGTGCGCTGGAGGCGATCGCCGTGCGCGTGGAACGCGACGACATCGACGACAGCGCACTCGACGCCAGGTGGATCAGGCAATTGGTGGCACCGGGCGCGTCGCTGGGCGGCGCCCGCCCCAAGGCGAGCGTGCGCGATGTCGATCAGACACTGTGGCTTGCGAAGTTCCCGTCCAGCGACGATCGGCACGATGTGGGCCTGTGGGAGTACGTGACCTATCGCCTCGCGCGCGCGGCCGGCATCGACATGCCTCAAGCACGTCCGCTGTCTCTGTCCAACCTGGGCACCACCTATGCGGTGCGCCGGTTCGATCGGAGTGGGGCCGACCGCCATGCATACGCCTCGGCGCTTACGCTGTTGGATGCGGACGACAGCGAGGACATCAGCTACGTCGAGATCGCCCACGCGATCGAAAACCAGAGCGTTGCCTCGGCGATCGTCGATGATCTGTCGCAGCTCTATCGTCGCGCGGTGTTCAATGTCCTGGTCGGTAATCGCGACGACCATCTGCGTAACCACGGATTTCTGCGGGCGCCCGATGGCTGGCGCCTGGCCCCGGCCTTCGATGTGAATCCCAACCCGGACAAGGACACGCACGTCCTTTCGATCGGCCTGGACGATCCGTCCCCCGATACCCGGCTGTTGCTGGACACCTGCGCCTACTACCGTCTGAGCAAGACGCGAGCGCGCACGATCGTCGAGGAGGTACGGGTGGCGGTGCGCGGCTGGAGGGACGAAGCCAGGCACTGCCAGGCACGTGGTACTGAGATCGCGGCGATGGAGGCGGTGATCGACCCGGAGCGCTGACTGGCTATGGTCCCCCGTATCATGGGGCCCGACATTCCACACGACGTTTCGGACATGGCGAAGGCGAACCCGCTCCAGGAACAACTGCTCAAGGCGGGCCTGGTCAAGAAGAGCAAGGTGGCCGAGGTCGCGCGCGAGCAGCACAAGGCGCGGCACGGCAAGGGCGCGCCGGCGCCGACGGACAGCCAGCGCGAGGCCGAGCGCGTACGCGCGGAGAAGGTCGAACGCGACCGTGCGCTGGCCGCCGAGCACAAGGCCCGGGCGCGCGCTGCCGAGTTGGTCGCGCAGGCGCGCCAGATCATCCAAGACAAGCAGGTGCCGCGTGCCGGGCAACTGGAGTATCGGTTCACCGCCGATGGTGCGATCCGCAGCCTGCTGGTCGATGAGGCCCAGCGCAAGCAACTGGCCGCAGGCACATTGGTCGTCGCGCGGCTGGGTGAGGGCTATGCCTTGTTGCCGCGTGCGGCGGCCGACAAGGTGCGCGAACGCGATGCCGCACTGATCGTGGTCGATCACGGACAGGCTGCGGAGGCAACGCCGTCCGAATCCAACGCCGAGGACGACGCCTATTACGCGCAGTTCAAGGTGCCCGACGATCTGATGTGGTGAGGCTGTTGCGGTTCGCGATGACGCGACGTGGTGTGCGCCGGCCATGCGCAGGGCCGACGCCGTGACCACGGTGCCGCGCTTGGCGTTCGCGCCCGATGGCGAGAGCCAGCCGATGTGGCTGGGCGATGCCGATCTGCAATCGCCAGACGGCCGGCACGTGGTCGCGCTGCGCTACGCGGGCGAGCCGCCGCACGGCGCGAGCTTCTACGAGGGGCAGATCGATGGCGTGCCCGTTCCCGGTTTCTTCTGGGCCGGCGCGCTGGGCTTTTCGGCCGATTCGCGCTTCTTCATTGGCGGGTGGATGCCGGCGCGCTACGCGCGCAAGACTCTCGTCGTCGACATCGCCGCACGTCGGTATCTCGTGCTGCCGCTGTATCTGCGCAGCTTCACGTTCCATTGGCCGGTGTTGCAGGGGGTCGGTGCCGATGCCGCCACCGCGTACGCCGACATCGACGACGCACTGACCTTCACCCTCCGCGGCGACGCGCCGTGGACCGCCTACTGATCCACGCCCAGCCGCGCGCCTCAGGGCGCGGCGATCGGCAGGACCAACCGCGCCCGCAGGCCGCCGCCGTCGCGGTCGAGCAGTTCGAGCGCGCCACCGTGGCGCTGCGCGGTCGAGCGCGCAACGGCGAGACCGAGCCCGGCACCGCCGGTGTCGCGACTGCGCGAGTGTTCCAGGCGCTGGAACGGCTGCACCAGCCGCGCGCGCGCCTCGGCGGGAATACCCGGGCCACGGTCGACCACGTCGATGGACAGCCGGCCGTCGCGCGTGTGGATTTCAATGTCGGCCGCGCCGGCGTAGCGCACGGCGTTGTCGATCAGGTTCGACAGCGCGCGGCGCAGCGCCAGCGCATCCCCTTGCACGATGGCCGGTGCGTGCGCATGCACCTGCACCGACTGGCCCAGCGCCCGGGCGGCCGCAGCCAACTCGCCGGCAAGCGCGGTCATGTCGATCGGCGCGCGCTGCAGCGGCGCGACCTCGCCCTGCGCATAGGCCAGCACCTGCGCGATCATCGTCTGCATCCGCGCGATGTCGGCGACCATGCGCTCGCGATCCGGCGATGGCGCGGTCTCGGCGCGCAGCCGCAGACCGGTCAGCGGCGTGCGCAGGTCGTGCGCCACGGCAGCGAGCATCGCAGTGACATCGTCGGCCTGCGCGCGCAGGCGGGCGTGCGCGTCGGCGATCGCCTGGCCCAGCATGCGGACCTCGGCGGCGCCTTCGACCGGCACCGGTGGCGCGCGCGCGGCCAGGTCCACCCGGGCGCTGGCCTCGGCCAGCCGCCGCAGCGGCAGCGTAAGCCGGCGCGCCATCCACCAGGCCAGTGGCGCGATCAGCAGCGCGCCCAGCGCCAGCGCCAGCAGTACCTGGCGGCGCCACTGTCCGCGTCCGGCGTCGACCGCACTCACGACGCGCCAGGTCCCGTCCGGCTGCGCGACCGCCAGCTCGAACGCCGGGACCTGCAACCCGGTCGCCAGCAACGCAGCGCGCACGCGCGCCTGGCGCGCGCTGTCGGCCTGCCCGGCCATCGCCAGTTGGCCGTCATCGACGACCTGCAGCGCGACGTCGGGTTTGCGTCGCCAGGTCGCGCGCACCTGCGCTGCGGGACGCTGCAGGCGCTCGGCCGCCAGGTCGGCCAACCAGGGCACCGGCGTTCCGCTCGGCGCGGCCGTCTGCGTGCGCAGCTGGAGTCCGGGTGCGGGCGGCTGCGTACCCGACAAGGCTGCGATCGCGTCGGCCGGCACCATCGTCGGCATCGGCGGTGCCGGCCACCAGCCGACCACGGCGAAGCTCACCGCCTGCGCCAGTACCAGCGTCGCGAGCGCCAGCCCGCCGACCAGGACCAGGATGCCGCGCGGCCGGCTCACAGGCGGCGCACCGTGGCCGCGAAGCGATAGCCCTCGCCGCGCAGCGTCTGGATCAGCGCGTCGGCGCCCGGCCGTGCCTGCGCCAGCTTGCGGCGCAGCCGGCTGATGGCCAGATCCACGGCGCGATCGAAGGGCTCGGCCGCGTCGCCATGGGTCAGTGCCATCAGGCGTTCGCGGTCGAGCACGCGGCCGGCGCGTTCCACCAGCGCGCGCAGCAGCGCGAACTCGCCCGCGGTCAGCGCCACCTCGGTGCCGTCGGGTGTGCACAGGGCGCGGATATCGAGCCGCAGCATCCAGCCGTCGAAGCCGTAGCCCTCGGCCGGGCGTGTTGCCTGCTGACGCAGCTGCGCACCGCGTCGGAGCAAGGCGCGCACGCGGGCCAGCAGCTCGCGCGGATCGAACGGCTTGGCCAGGTAGTCGTCGGCGCCCACCTCCAGCCCGATCACGCGGTCGGGCGGGCTGTCGAGTGCGCTGAGCATCAATACCGCGACGTCGGCATCGGCCAGCCGCCGGCACACCGACAGGCCGTCCTCGCCGGGCATCATCCAGTCCAGCACCACCAGGTCGGCCGGCGCCTGCGCGAGCAACCGGTCCATCGCGGCGGCGCCGTCCGCACCGCGCACGGCGTAGCCGTGGCGTGCGAGGTAGTCGCACAGCGCATCGCGGATGCTGGCGTCGTCGTCGACGACGACGATGCGGGCGGTCTCGGCCGTCATGCGGGCATTGTCGCCTGCCTTTGTATCGCGTTCGTATCGGCGATGCCCGCCCCGCGCCGTCGCCGACATCGTCGCGATACCTGTGCCCGCTGCAATGGCGGCTCTTTCATCGAGGTGCCGCCATGTCGCTCCGCGTCCTGCTCTCTGCCTGCCTGCTGTCGCTGACCCTGGGCACACCCTGCGCCGCCACCGCATCGCCTTCGATCTCCGAAGGCGAGACCCACCGCATCGCCATGCGCCTCGTCGGCAAGCACCCGCGCGTGGAGGTACAGATCGAAGGCGCCACGCGTCCGCTGAGCTTCGTCGTCGATACCGCCGCCGGTGCCAGCGTGGTGGACCTCGCGCTGGCCGAGCGCTTCGGCTTGCTCGAGGCCACGGCGCGCGACATGACCATCCAGGGCGCAGGCGGCAGTGCGGCTGCGACCCGGGTGACCGCGTTGCAGGCCTTGTCGGCCGGTGACTTCGCCTGGAAGGCGCAACTGCTGGCGATGGACCTGTCGCAGATCGCCGAGGGCGATGCACCGCCGATCGACGGCATCCTGGGCAACGATCTGATGGCGCGCTTCGACCTGCGCTTCGACCTGCCGACCGGCGAACTGCTGCTCACCCCACCCGGCAGCCTGGCGCGCGCCGACTGCCTGGACAACGCGCTGCCGCAGCGCGCCGCCGGCCTGCAGCGCTTCGCCTTCGTGCCGACGCAGCTGCGTGACAGCGCGCAGGCCGTCGACGCGATCGCTGTCGTCGACACCGGCGCCGCGCAGACCGTGCTCAACCTGCCGGCTGCGCGCGCACTGGGTGTGACCGAGCACGATGCCCGACTGCGTCGCCGCGACGCCGGCACCCGCGGCATCGCCGACCAGGTGGTCGAGACCTGGCTCTACACCCTGCCGCAGCTGTCGATCGACGACTGGTCGCTGCCGTCCACCGAAGTGCGGGTCAGCGCGCTGCCGGTGTTCTCGGTGCTGGGCCTGGCCGAGCGCCCCGCGGTGATCCTGGGCATCGACGCGCTGCGCCAAGGGCGCGTCGACGTGCTGGCGAACGCGGCGGGCGTGTGCCTGGCAAGCGCGTCGGGCTCGGGTACGCCCTGACCGCACGCCGCGGTCCCCTGAGCGGCATGGTTGTCCCGGTTGCCAATGGCATCGCTGCGACACGCAACGTCGGATGCCTGGAAATCGCGCGCTATCGTGTCCCGCGGCACGCCGGATAGCCCGAGCATCCCCAGAACGTGGCGCCAGTCCTGCGGTTGGCACGCCGGATCATCGTGGCGCCGCAGCGTGGGCAGTCGGGCGATGCGCCGGCCTGGTGACTGGGATCGGGATCACGCTCGACGGCGTCGATGGCTTGTGCCACCACCGGTGCATCGCGCGTGTCGGCGCTGTTGGGGTCGGCGGCCTGCACACTGCGGATCATCGCCAGCAGCGTGGGTCCGTCGATGAGGTCGATCGGCTTGCCCTGCGCGAAGCGCGCGGCATCCCGGGTGAATCCGCCCAGTGCAGCGATACGCACCGCTTGCGCGCGGTGGTGCGCGAGCAGGCCGTACATCTCGCGTACGACGCTGACCGGCACCTGGCGGCGGCGCCACTGTTTGCATTGCACGAGGGTGCGTTGCCCACCTTTGCGCAGGATCAGGTCGATGCCGCCATCCGCGCCGCCCAGGCCGGTCTCCTCGATGCCGTAGCCCTGACGCCGGAACGCCTCGCCGACGAGACGCTCGAAATCGCGCCATCCCAGTGCCGCCACATGATCGAGCTGCGTGCAGGCATCGAGCAGCCGCCGGCGCCGGCGCGTGCGGACGAAGGCGGCCAGTGAGGCGATACTGCAGGCGCCAAGGAACAGCCAGGCGATCGGCGCGAGGGCATCGCGCTGCATTGCCAATGCTTGGGCGAGTGGACCGTCGAGCCGTGTGACGTAGGCCGGCACGCCATGCCGGATCGCCGCATAACCGACCAGCCCGACCACAAGCGCGACCGGCCACGGTAATGCGGCCAGGCCTTCGAATGGATTGCCGCGTCCGCGTCCGCGTCCCATGCGTCCCCCTATCTCCTGCGGTGCACGATAGCCGCACGCAGGCGCCAGGAGAAGCGACGCCCCGGCGCAGAGCGTCGAGGCGTCGGGACCTCAGCCGAGGTCGGCCTGGGTCACACGTGCAGACAGGCAGCGCGTCAGTAGACCAGGCTCAATCCCAGCGACGAGTAGGCGTAGTCCGTGCTGGTGTAGACGCACAGGCCCGCCGAGGGATTGCCGGCACTGTGGACACCGGCCGCGACGACGCCGCCGGCCACGGCGATGAACCACGGTCCGCCGCTGTCGCCGCCCTGGCACAGGCCTGCGCTGGAGTTGAGGCCGACGAAGGTCGCCGAGCACGCCGCGGTGCCCGGGACGGCCGGCCCGCAGATGCTGCCCGGGCTGTATGCCTTGGAGAACACCGTCGCGCAGCCATAGCCGCCGGTGCGGCCGTAGCGACAGATCACGTTGCCCACGGTCGTGGCCGCCTGGGTCCGGCGCCCAGTGACCTGCGCATAGGCGGCGCCGGTCCACACCCAAGGGCCTACGCCCACGGCCGGGACCGGAAGCGCCCAACCGATGTCCGAGGTGCTGTTGTAGGCCCGTGCCACGTGGGTCAGGCTATGGCTGGCGCCATCTTGGCCGAAGTAGCTGTAGATGCCGGACGTCGGCTGGCAATGGCCGGCGGTGAGCGTGCCGTACTGGCTGGCGGTGTTGCCGACGACGAAGCCGCCGGTACAGATGTACGTGATGCCCGAACGCACGTAGTCCAGCAGCCCACCGCCGAAGACCGCCTGTTGCTCGTTGGGCGCATCGAGTTCGACCAGACGCACCGGGACACCGAAATGCGCGGCGGCGAGGCGTTGGACATCGGCTTGACCCATCGCTTTCTCGCCGCGGACGCGTTCGATCACGATTTGGCCGGTGCGCTCGTCGACATAACCGCCCTGCAGGCCCTGCACTCGCTGACCGAGCGTCGAAAAGCCCGTGTCGAATCGGCGTTGCAGATCGGCGAGCGTGTGGTCGGCGCCCACCTCGTACGCGACCTCCAGCGGGTCGGCACCGAACTGGTGGAACTCCGGTCGCACGGCATCGTAACCGGTCAGCCGCACGACGAGCCGACTGGATGGGGCATGCTCGATGTAGACGCCCGCCAGGCGGCTTGCGTAACGCTGACGGACGCGCTCGGCGATGGCGTCGGCGAACGGTTGGACATTCAACTGTCGGCGCGCCGCGTCTTCGGAAATCCCCAGCGCGTCGGCGACGCCGGCCACATCGCGCGACATCGACGCGTCCGCACTCAACAGCCCGTCCGGTGCGATCCATCGCGAATCGGCCGCATGGCCGGTTGCGATACTTCCCACGCCCAGAACCGCGATGCAAGCGACATACGGTAACAACTTGGCGTTCATGGTCACTCTCCATTGACTCGGGAAAATGTCACGTTCTCGTGACGCCCCGACCGTACGCCGATCCCGCACCGGGAGATGTGACGCGCATGCTTATTTTGGCGGTCCGGGCGGCGCCTGATCCGCCTGCCGCGCACGCAGCGCTTGGTACTCGGCCGCATTCATCAGCGCTCCGGCCATCCAGTACTCGCCGGTCGCGCATGCCGCCGGAATCTCCGGGATGACGCGGGCCGGTGCATCCGGCCCGCCTGCACCGCCCAGGGCGATGTCGTCGCCGATCGAAGCCGCATGGCCGGTGAAGCCGTCGATCACCTGGACGCGGCCGTCCGCCCCCTGCTCGAGGCGACTGTCGTGATGCCAGACGATCAGTGGGCCGCTGTCATCGCCGATCCGCAGGCAGCCGGCGGGATCTGCGTGCAGACGCCCTTCGATCAGGGCCTGATGGGCCACGAGGGATCGCTCAGCGTTGCGGATCAGAATCGGTGACGCCTTCGGGCGTTCGTCGGACGCGCCAGCGGGGGCGTCGACGTTGGACGAGCAGGCCGCCAGCAGCGCGCCCGCGGCGCTGGCGACGAACAACATGCCTGGATGCTTCATCTGGATGCACTCCCTTGTGATCGCCTGGGTCGGTGTCGGGCCGAACCGCATCGGCGGCTCGACGTTACCAGCCTGCGCGCGAACGAACTGAGGCGCCCGATGGGGTCGAAGGCGCGCGGTCGCGCTTGACCTTCCCACGGTGGCAAGCCGCACACTGCCGGCAACCTATCTCAAGGAGTCCGCCATGCAGTTCCATCTCGACGACATGACCTGCGGCGGCTGCGCACGGTCGGTGACCAAGGCCATCCAGTCGGTCGATGCGCAGGCGAGCGTGGAGGCCGATCCGCCGAACCGCACGGTGGTGGTGCAGACCTCGGCTGCGCGTGAGGCGGTCGTCGCGGCGCTGCGCGAGGCCGGTTTCCCACCACGCGAAGGCTGACCTGCTGCCTCGCGCACTGCGGCCTGCATCGACAGGTTGCGGCGCTCTGTCTTGATACGCAGGCAGACGATCGCGTGATGCCCACCGTCTGCGTTAGCGCATCCGCGTCCGCTTCGTTGCCGATCGCGTCGTCGCGGATGCGCTCGGGCGCCGCAAGACGGCGCCAGTCCGCGGGCGGTCGTCTGCCGGGCCGGGAACGGGCTGCTGCAGTTGCTCGAGGATCGGGCAGTCGGGCCGATCGTCGCCGGCGCAGCAGTCGACGAGCGTGCGCAGCGTGTCGGTCATCTGCTGCAGGTCGCGCATGCGCCGTTCGAGTTCGGCGATGCGGTCCTGCGCCAGGCGTTTGACGTCTGCGCTGTGGCGCGCGGTGTCGTGCCACAGGCCCAGCAGGTCGGCGATCTCGGCGACCGAAAACCCGAGGTCGCGGGCACGGCGGACGAACTGCAGGCGGTGGACATCGGCCTGACCGTAGGCCCGATAGCCGGCGGCGGTGCGCGCGGGTGCCGGGATCAGGCCGCTCTGCTCGTAGTAGCGGATCATCTTGGCCGAGACGCCGGACGCGCGAGCGGCCTCGCCGATGTTCATGGCGCCGCGCCTGCGCATGCGGCCGCGGTGACCTGCGGTGCCTGAAAGCGGCGTAGCCGCAGCGCATTGCCCAGCACGAACACGCTCGACAGCGCCATCGCGCCGGCGGCGAAGATCGGCGACAGCAACACGCCGTAGGCCGGATAGAGCACGCCGGCAGCGACCGGGATCAGCGCGGTGTTGTAGCCGAAGGCCCAGAACAGGTTCTGTCGGATATTGCCGAGCGTCGCCCGCGACAGTGCGATCGCGTTGGGCACGCCCTGCAGATTGCCCGACATCAGCACCACGTCGGCCGATTCCATCGCCACGTCGGTGCCGGTGCCGATCGCCAGGCCCACGTCGGCCTCCGCCAATGCGGGGGCGTCGTTGATGCCGTCGCCGACGAAGGCGATGCGGCCGTGCTGCGCCCGCAGTCGACGCACCGCCTCGACCTTGCCCGCGGGCAGCACTTCGGCCACGACCTCGTCGATGCCCAACTGCTGGGCGATGGCCTGCGCGGTGCGCGCGTTGTCGCCGGTGATCATGGCCACCTGCAGGCCGAGCGCGTGCAGCGCAGCGATGGCCGCAGGCGTGCTGGCCTTGATCGGATCGCCGACCGCGACGATGGCGGCCAAGCGGCCGTCGAGGGCGGCATACAACGGCGACTTGCCTTCGTCGCCCAGGCGCTGCGCGGTATTGGCGAACACGGCGACGTCCAGGCCGAGCGTGCGCATGAAGCGGTCGGCGCCAACCTCGACGCGTACGCCGTCCACGTGCGCACGCACGCCCATGCCGGTAATCGACTCGAATCGGTCGGTGGTGGCCACCGCGAGGTCGCGCCCGGTCGCCGCATCGACGATCGCGCGCGCGATCGGATGCTCAGAGCGCGCTTCGACCGCCGCGACCTGTGCGAGCACATGGTCGCGTTCGAAGCCGTTGGCGACGACGAGATCGGTGAGCACCGGACGCCCCTCGGTCAGCGTGCCGGTCTTGTCCACGGCCACCACGCGGGCGTCCTTGAGCAGTTGCAGCGCCTCGCCCTTGCGGAACAGCACACCGAGTTCGGCGCCGCGGCCGGTGCCGACCATGATCGAGGTCGGCGTCGCCAGGCCCATCGCGCAGGGGCAGGCGATGATCAGCACGGCCACCGCGTTGACTAGTGCAAAGCCCAGCGCCGGTGTCGGACCCAGCCACAGCCAGGCCAAAAAGGTCAGCAGCGCCGCGAGCATCACTGCCGGCACGAACCACAGCGTCACCCGGTCCACGACCGCCTGGATCGGCAACTTGGCGCCTTGCGCCTGTTCGACCAGGCGGATGATCTGCGCGAGCGTCGTGTCCGCACCGACAGCGGTCGCGCGCAGTGTCAACGCACCCTGCTGATTGACGGTGCCGCCGACCACCGCGCTGCCGACGGTCTTTTCCACCGGCACCGGCTCGCCGGTGATCATCGATTCGTCGACGTAGCTGCGTCCTTCGACGATCTCGCCGTCGACCGGAATCCGCTCGCCGGGCCGCACCTCGAGCACATCGCCGAGCATCACATCCTCGACCGCGATGTCATGCACCACGCCTGCGCGCTGTACGTGCGCGACGCGCGCCTGCAGGCCGACCAGGCGTTGGATCGCCTCGGACGTGCGACCCTTGGCCCGCGCCTCCAGGAAGCGCCCGAGCAGGATCAGCGCAACGATCACTGCAGCCGCTTCGTAATAGACATTGACCGTGCCGGCGGGCAGCAGGCCGGGGGCGAACGTGGCGACCACCGAGTAGCCGAACGCGGCCGCGGTGCCGACTGCGACCAGCGAGTTCATGTCCGGCGCCAGCCGCAGAAGCGCGGGGATGCCGTGGCGATAGAAGCGGCGGCCCGGCACCGCCAGCACCAGTAGTGTCAGCGCGAACTGCAGATACCAACTTGTGCGCATGCCGATATGGGTCATGACCCAGTCGTGCATGCCAGGAATCGTGTGCGCGCCCATCTCCAGCACGAACACCGGCAACGCGAGCGCGGCGGCCAGAAGCAGGTCCCGGCGCAGGCCTGCGCGTTCCTCGTCCTTGCGCGCCGCGCCGGCATCGTCGTTGCGTTCCTGCCCGACCGGCCGGGCCGTGTAGCCGACCCGGTCGACCGCCGCGAGCAATGCATCCAGGCCCGCTGTTCCGCGCACGGTGGCGCGCTCGGTCGCCAGGTTCACCGCTGCGGACTCGACGCCCGGCACCGCTGCCAGTGCCTTCTCGACGCGACCCACGCAGGACGCGCAGGTCATGCCCTCGATCGCAAGCGTCAGCGTGGCGGCCGGCACCGCATAGCCGACCCTCTCGACCGCCTGCACCAGCGCCGCACGGTCGACCGGTCCGGCCGGCACGACCTGGGCGCGCTCGCTCGCCAGATTGACCGACACGCGCGCCACGCCGGGCACCTTGGCCAAGGCCTTTTCCACTCGACCGACACAGCTTGCACAGGTCATGCCGGTGATCGGCAGATCGATCGTCGCGTCCGGAGACGTCCGGGAACCGGGAGAGGCCATGGGAACTTCCGCAAAGGCTGACAGCTGCGGCCAGCCTAAGCCTTCCCATCGTGGGAAGGTCAAGCGCGCGTGCGGCGCCTTGTACGGCGCAGCCAACGACATCGCCGTCGTGGCAGCAGCGCCGCCGTTCTTGGTCGGGGGCGTCAGGCCGAGCCGGCAGCGCCCATGAACTCGTCGTAGGCCGCCTGCGCATTGGCGGCGTACATCAGCGACGGCCCGCCGCCCATGTAGACAGCCACCCCCAGCATCTCCCGGAACTCCTGTGGCGTCGCGCCCAGCCGCACCAGTGCCTTGGCGTGGAAGCCGAGGCAGCCGTCGCAGCGGTTGGCCACGCCAATGGCCATGGCGATCAGCTCCTTGGTCTTCTCGTCGAGGGCGCCGGGCGCCATCGCCGCCTTGCTCAGCGCATTGAAGCCGCGCATCACGTCGGCGTGGTGGCTGCGCAGATCGGTGAGATTCCGCGAGATGTCGCGGGTCAGTTCGGTATAGGTCGAGGCGTGCATGGTCGATTCCAGAGAAGCCGGCACGACGCCGGCCGCATGATCATATTAGCAATTGCTAATTTAGCAAAACCTAATATGATGGCGCCATGTCAACAGACGACTCCCTGGATTTCATGCACCAAGGCGCCGAGCAGGCGGCCTCGATGCTGCGCATTCTCGGCCACCCGCAGCGGCTGCTGTTGCTGTGCCTGTTGATCGAGCACGGCGAGGCCAGCGTAGGCGCGCTGCAGGCCCAGGTGCAGCTGAGCCAGTCGGCGCTGTCCCAGCACCTGGCCCGGATGCGCGAGGACGGGCTGGTGTGCTTTCGCCGAGAGGCGCAGACGCTGCATTACCGCATCGCCGATCCCCGTGTAGAGCGGTTGATCGCCACGCTCAAGGACCTGTTCTGCCCATGAGGACCCCTCCGATGGACATGCTCGACGCTCGCGCCACCTTTGCGCTCATGCAGACCGGCGCCTGCCTGATCGACATCCGCGATCATGATGAACATAGGCGCGAACGGATTCCCGGTGCGGTGTCCCACCCGCTGGTGCACCTGGGCACGACGCTTTTGCCACGGGGCGAGGCCACGGTGGTGGTGTTTCATTGCCGCTCGGGGATGCGGACCGGCGTCCATGCGGCGCGGCTCGCCGCTGCCGCGGGTCCGCATGTCCGGGTGTGCACGCTCGAGGGCGGTCTGGATGCCTGGAAGCAGGCCGGCCTGCCGGTACTGACGGACCGGACGCAGCCGTTGGAATTGAACCGCCAGGTCCAGATTGCGGCCGGCAGCCTCGTCCTGCTGGCGACCGCCCTGGGTTTCGGTGTTTCGCCCTGGTTCCACCTGCTGGCAGGCGGCATCGGCGCCGGCCTGACGTTTGCCGGTATCAGCGGATTCTGTGGGCTTGCCCGGGTGTTGGCGCGCATGCCGTGGAATCGCCGGTCAGGCCTGCCCGCATCGAGTTGAGCGCAGGCCACGCAGGTGAGGCTTTGTGTACGTCGGGGAGCCTCAACGCGCGAACGCCATCCGGTCGAGGGTGTTGTCGGCCGCGTTGATCCATACGTGCAGTTCGCGGCCGTGCACGGTCCGCCCGCCAAGCGTAGGGACGCTTTCGTCGGCCTGCTGCGGTTCGAACACGACTTGGAACGTGCCCTGATCGGCAGGATGGACGTGGACCTGGAACTTGGTCAGATCGGCTTCCGGCTGCTTGTCCCGGAAGACGGAGATGGCCGCGGCCAGCGCGGCGGCGCGGGCGCCGTCCAGAACGAGCTCAGCGGGGCCGCCGCCGGTGGCGCCGGCGTGGGCGAGAGAAGCGAACGCGAGCGTGCGTATGAGCAGGATCCTGTTGAAGACCATGGGACGACCTCCAGCAGTCGAGTGGCGGCGCCCGAGGGCCCGCCTCCGGGTGAATCGCGAGGCACGCTTTTCGCGCTAGAACAGCGCGCCCTGTGACGGCGGGACGTCGGCGTCGAGATCTCGACCGGACTCCTGCGCTGGCGGGGGAGCTTGTTGCAGGCTCGCCGCGCCCAGCCGCCACGCCAGCCCCGACATCCGCACCGCATGCCGCGCGAGCGCGTCGCGCAGAACCTGCGCGCCGCCGGCGATGTGCAGGCGGCTGCGCGCGCGGGTGATCGCGGTATAGATCAGTTCGCGCGAGAGCACGCGGCTGTCGTGGCGCGGCAACTGCAGCCAGACCTCATCGAACTCGCTGCCCTGGGCCTTGTGCACGGTCATCGCAAACGCGCTCTCGTGCGCGGGCAATGCGGCAGGATGAAACGCGCGGACCTCGCCGGGCACGTCACTGGCGAACCAGGCCATCGGCGTGTCCGCGCCGTCGCGCCAGCAGATGCCAATGTCGCCGTTGAACAGGCGATGGCGATAGCTGTTTTCGGTGATCAGCAGCAGGCGGCCGTGGAACCAGGCCGGCGCCGGCCCGATGCGGTGGCCCGACAGCAGCGCTTCGATCCGGGCGTTGAGACCGCGCGCGCCCTGCGGGCCTTCGCGCACCGCGGTCAGCAGGCGCAATCGCTGCGACTGTGCAAGCGCTGCCGCAGGATCGGAAGCCTCGGCAAGACTGCGCCAGTGCGCGAGCAGCGTGTCCTGCTGTGCGTCCAGCGCATCGGTCAGGTCCTCGTGGAAGTGAACGCCGCGCAACCGGCCACCGCGCAACAGCGACAGCACGGACTCGGCATCGCCTTCGCGCGCGGCGTCGGCCAGTGGCGCCAGGTCGAAATCGGCGTCCTGGCGGTAGCCGCGCTGCAATTGCACGCGATGGCCGTGCAGGCCGCCGCTCACGCGGTCGACCGGCGTGGCGGCACCGAGCAGCGGTTGCAGCGCGCGCGCATCGTCGGCCTGCAACGCGTGACCGGGGCCGGCGGCGGCCAGGATCGCGGCCAGCACGTCGCCAGCTTCCACCGACGGCAACTGGTCGGCATCGCCGAGCAGGATCAGCTGGGTGCCGTCGGCGACGGCATCGACCAGCTTGGCCATCAGCGGCAGGTCAACCATCGAGGCCTCGTCGACCACTAGCACGTCCAGCGGCAGCGGATGGCCAGCGTGGTGGCGGAACGTGGGGCTGTCGGGCACCGTGCCGAGCAGGCGATGAAGCGTGCTGGCGGTGTCGGGCAAGGCGCCAGGCAGTGCGGCGCGCAGGTCCGGATCGAGGTCACCGACGAATCCTTGCACCGCGCGGCGCAGGCTCTCGGCCATGCGCTCGGCGGCGCGGCCGGTGGGCGCCGCCAGCGCGATGCGCGGCAGTGACCGTCCGCTGCGCAAGGCCTGGGCGATGCGCAGCACCAGCAGGCGGGCGATGGTCGTGGTCTTGCCAGTGCCGGGGCCACCGGTGACCAGCAGCAGGGCACGGCGCAGCGCCAGCGCGGCGGCGCGCGCCTGACGGTCCGCGCCGGCCTGCGCGTCGGGAAACAGCACGGCAAAGGGATCGGCGACGGTCTCAGGGCTGATGACATCGGGTGGCTGCGCCGCGATGCGCCGCAGGCCGGCTGCCAGCGCGGCCTCGTACTCGCGATAGCGGCGCAGGTACAGCAAGCCGTCCGCGGCATCGGCGGGTTCGAGCACCAGTGGAACATCCGTTGCCGAGGGCGCGAGCGGATCCGTCGGTCGGCTGACCCAGCGCGCGTCGCGCAGCAGCGCGTGCCAGGCATCGGGCGCGGGCCAGTCCAACTCGGCGTCGACCAGCACCTGCGGGCGCGCGGGATCGAAGCCGGCATGACCGTTGGCGACTGCCCGCGAGGCCAGTGCCGCAGCGGCGAGCACTGCGGCCGGTGTCTCAGGCGCGAGCCGCTGCAGGCGCTGCGCCAGCTCGAAATCGAGCGTGCGTAACGCGCCGCTGCGCTGCAACGCGGTGAGCAGATCAGGCGTGCGCGATTTGGTAGGCGCAGATGCGGTGGCGTCACGCGTGGCATCGGTCCTGGCGGTCATGCGTGCGCACCTCGGGATCCGGTCCGGTGCCCGCCGGCGAACAGTGCATCGAGCGCATCCACCAACGCGGGGTCGAAGCGCTGCGCATGTACGCCGGCGGAGGCATCCCGATCGGGGGCCAGGCCCCGGCAGAACAGGTAGCGCACCCCGCCGAAATCGCGGGCGTAGTCGTAGCCCGCGCCCAGGCGGAAGCGCAGCCAGCGATGCAGGGCGAGCGTGTAGATCAGCGCCTGCAGGTCGTACTCGCTATGCACCATCGCGCGCTGCAGCGTGGACGCGTCGTAGCCGGGCAGGCGATTGGATTTGTAGTCGAGCACGTACCAGCGGCCGTCCACGGTGTAGGTCAGGTCGATCAGGCCGGTCATCAGGCCTTCGAGCGTGCGGCGCAGGCCGAAGCCGCTGCGGCCGGTCGAAACCCCGTGGGCATGCAGCAACGCGAGCATCGCCTCGACCGCGGTGGGCTGCAGCGCGAACTGGAACTCGATCTCGGCCCGGCGTGCGTCGGCGGGCACATCGCACAGCCGCACGCCCTCGGGCAACGCGACGGTGAGCGTGGGGCCGATCAGCGCCGTCAGTACCGCAACGCCGTCGTCGATGTCCTCGGCCGCATAGCCGCCGCCGCGCAGTGCTGCTTCGATGATCGCGCGCTGCCCAGGCGGCGCCGGGTCGCCCGGACGCCAGTCGCGCCAGGCGGCGAAGTCGCCGAGTTCCAGCGCCTCGTGCAGGACCACGCCGAAGCGGTTGCCGGCAAAGCGTGGATCGTGATCGTCCGCGCGTGGCGCCTCGGGCGCGGGCTCGCCCTCGGGCTCGTCCTGGCCGCCGGCGGTAGCGACGGTTGCGCGCGTGGAGGCGTCCTGCGCGCCGCTGTCGGCATTGGCGAGCTGGGTGAAGCTGTAGACCCACCAGTCCGGTGCGATCGCGCGTGCGGCGGACCGCGCGGTGGGGCGGTCGCCGGCCTCGATTGGCGGCAACCACGGCAGCGTGGATGGCACGGTCGCGTCGCGCACGATGCCGGGCGTGTCGGGTAGGCCGTCGAGCATCGGCGCCAGTGCGGTCTGGCGCGCGTTGTAGAAATCGCCCGTCGCGATCCACACCGCGTGCTCGGCACGGGTCAGACCGACGTAGAGCAGGCGTGCGTCCTCGGCGCGCTGCGCCTCAATCCATGCGCTGCGCACCGCGTCCCATCCGGACCTGTCGGCCTGCAACTTCCAGTGCAGCGCGCGGCCGCCGGTCGCATCGGCGACCACGCAGGCATGGCCGGGGTCGGGCGCGCGGCTGCCGATGCCGACGAACGGCAGGAACACCAGCGGGTATTCCAGGCCCTTGCTCTTGTGCAGGGTGACGATCTGCACCCGGTGCGCATCCGATTCCAGGCGCAGCAGCTGGGCCTCGTCGTCGGCATCGGCGCGGGCGATCTGCTGGCCCAGCCAATCGACCAGACCCTGCAGCCCCAGCGCGCGCGCATCGGCCTGCTGCAGCAATTCGCCCAGTTGCAGGTAGTTGGTCAGCCGGCGCTCGCCGTCGAGCAGGCCAAGCAGGCGCGGTCCATTGTCGGCGCACAGGTCGGCGACCAGCGCCAGCGGACCGCCACGCTGCCAGCGCTCACGCCAGGCCAGCGCACGCAACTGCCAGCCGCGATGCGTGTCGGCATCGTGGTCGAGCGCGGCGATGCCGGCCGCGTCCACGCCCAGCAGCACCGTCGCCAGCGCCGCGCGCAGGCGACTGTCGTCGGCGGTGTGCAGCAGCGCGAGCAACAGCGTGAGCAGCTCGTGCGCCTCGGGCGTGGCGAACAGACTCTGTTTGCCGGCGGCGACTGCGGGAATACCGATCGCGGCCAGCGCCTGCTGGATCTGCGTGGCTTCGCTGTGCTTGCGCACGAGCACCGCGATGTCGCCCGGCTGCACCGGCGCGCCATCGAGCGTGGCGGTGCCGGCGCGCGCTTCGATCAGCACCGCGTGGATCGCAGCGACGCAAGCCTGGGTCGCGAGGTCGCGCGCGCGACCGGCGCTGTGGGGCCTGCGCTTGCCGGCGTCGTCGGCCGGCGGGGCCGGAGCCTGCCACAGCATCAGGGCGGGCGCAGGGGCGCCAGCGCGCTGGAAATCGGCATCGGTGCGCTTCGTGCCTGGCAGCACGCGATGGAACCGGATCTGCCGATCAAAAAACGCGGCCTCACCGGCCTGCGCGTACAGCGCCTCGATCGCGGCGAGCAGCGACGGGCGCGAACGGAAGTTGCGGTCGAGCGGCGGCGCGGCGATGGCGTCGCGTGCCGCGAGCAGGTAGGTCTGCACATCACCACCGCGGAAGCCGTAGATAGCCTGCTTGGGATCGCCGATCAGGAACAGGGCCGGTTCGAACCCGGCCTCACGCGCAGCCTTGGACTCGCCAAACACCGTCCGGAAGATGTCCCACTGACGCGTGTCGGTGTCCTGGAATTCGTCGACCAGCGCGACCGCGTACTGCGCACGCAGACGCTGCACCAGCGCCTGTGCATGCGGCCCGTGCAGTGCATCGGCAACGCCGTCGATCAGATCGTCGTAGGTCTGCACGTGCAGTTGCTGTTTGCGCTGGGCGAGGCGTGCACGTGCCGCGTTGCGCAGGCGGTGAAGCAGCCGCGTCTTGGCCTGCTCGAGCCAATCCTGTGCAACACGATCGGCGTTGGACCAGGTGTGCAGGGCATCGAACAATGGCGAGCACGGCACCTTCGACTGCGTGTCGTCCTTGCAGAAGTCCAACAGCCGGGCTGGCAGCAGTTTGTCGAGATGGGTCTTGTCGTCCAGGACCCAGTGCGAAAGCGCGCGGCCGTCGCGCAGTGTCTGGAAGGCCTTGTCGAAACTGGGCCGCCGCGCGCGACGGCCGTCGAAGACCTTGGCGTCGAATGCCATTGCGACCGCTGCCTGCGCAGCGTCGATGTGCGCATCGATCGCGGCGATCAGCGCCTGCGCTGCGGCGTCGCGCGCCGGGCGCGGATCGGGTTGCGGCGGCGTGGCGGCCGGTCGCAGCACCGGCTCCCGGATCAACGGCCCAAGATCGCGCGCCATATCGCCGGGTCCGCCTTTCCACAGGTCCATCAACAACGCGGCGTCGTCTGCATCGGCGGCGGTGCTGCGCCACAGATCGGCGGCCAGTTCCTCGCGCAGCGCGCGGTCGTTGGCCAGCAGTTCGGGCGCGGCGAAGCTCTGCCCGCTCTCAAGCGCGTGCTCGCGCAGCACACGGGCGCAGAAGCCGTGGATGGTGAAGATCGCGGCCAGATCGATCTCGTCGGCGGCCTGCTGCAGCCGACGCTGCAAAGCGGCGGCGGACTCGTCGCCGGTCGCCAGGTGTGCGGCGATCACCGCCTGGCTGAGCGCGGTGTCGGGTGCAGTGTCGTCGTCTGGCGGCGCGTCGACCAGCCGCGCGGCCAGCACCAGGCGTTCGCGGATGCGCTTGCGCAGCTCCTGTGTGGCGGCTTCGGTGAACGTCACCGCGAGGATCTGGCCGATGCGCAGGCCGTGCTCGACCACCAGCCGGGTGACCAGCGTGGCCAGGGTGAAGGTCTTGCCGGTGCCGGCGCTGGCTTCGATCAGCTGTGTACCGGTCAGTGGCAGCGTCAGGAACGGATCGACCGGCTCGGGCGTGGGCGCGATCATGCCTCCGCCTCCACGTCGGTCTCGATTTCGAAGCTGCGGCCGTCCTCGAAGCCGGTATGCACGCGGCCCTGCTCGACGGCCGAGAACACGGTGAAGGCGATCTGGGCGAAGTGCTGGAACAGGGCCGGATCGGCGAACGGGTCGCGACCGCGCAGCGCGAGTCGATACGCATCGCCGCGCCCCTCGCCCCACTGCCGGTCGCCGCCGCGCCACTTCGCGGTTGCGGCTTTCGCTGCCCTGTCGGCATCGACGGCGCTGAAGTACTCCCAGCCGCTGTAGGGGCCGAACGGCAGCGGCGCCTGCAGTCCGTCGGCCCGCAGCGCGAGCAGGGCGCGCAGCGCATCGCGCGCCGCGTCCGGCGGCAACGGCGCGCGCTCGAAGGGGCCGATACCGAGGTCCTGGGTGTCGTGGAAGCGCACAAGCGGCAGGTGGAGGCCCGCGGCGCTCGCAAGCAGCCAGTCCAGGCCCTGCCGGATCGCGGCCGGTCCGTTGAGCGGCCCCAGACGCACATGGGCGATGCCTGCCGGGTACACGTTGTCGAGCCGGCCCTGGAGGTGGATGCCGTCGAGCACGACGTCGATGTGCCGGGTGTCGGGTGTGGCGTCGCCGCGCCAATCAGCAAAGCCTTGCACATAGGGCCGCAGCGACGTCACCAGCGCATCGAGCTGGCGTCGACCCAACGGACCGGATGGCAGCAGCGCGCGCGCGCGCAGGTGCTCGAACAGCCCGGTTTCGCGGCCGGCGAGCAGGGCCTCGAACACCTGCTGGTGCAGCGCCGCCCGTTCGAGGCCGCCGCCGGCGACCAGCAGCGGCTCCACGTCCTGGCCGACCTCGGCTTCGTCGGCCAGGCGCAGGTCCAGGCGCTCGCGCAGGAACTGCGCGGCCGGCGCCACCAGGAAGCGGCGCAGTGCATCGAGCGACAGTGCGGCATCGGCCGGCGACAGCGTGGCGGCATCGGCGCGCGGTGGCAGCGGCGTTGCGCACCATGGCGCGAGTTCTGTGCGTGCGCCGCCGATGCGTGCTGCCGCCGGCTGCCATTGCGCGCGATAGCTGAAGCGGCGCGGGTCGCCATCGGCTCCGAACGCGCTTGGGGCGAACGGCTGCAGCGCATGGCGCACCGTCAGTGCCGCGGCGGCGGCTTGCGGGTCGGCGTGGTAGGTCGCGGCGGTGGCGAGCAATTCGGCGACCAGCGGCGAGGGTTCGCGCACACTGCCATCGCGCGCGTCCGCGCCCAGATAGCTGACGTAGAACACGTCCTGCGCCGAGGCGAACAGCTGCAGGAACAGGAAGCGGTCGTCCTCGCGCGTGGAGCGGTCGCCATGGCGACGCCGCGTCGTGCCCAGCTCCGCGGTGAGCCGGTTGATCCCGGCAGCGGTGTCGCGGCGCGGGAAGTCGCCATCGTTCATGCCGAGCAGGCAGATCACCCGGAACGGCAGCAGGCGCATCGGCACCATGCGGCCGACGCTGATGCCGCCGGTCAGCAGTGGCGCGCGCGTGTCGGCCTCGGCCAGCAACTGTGCAAAGTGCGCACGCACGACCTCGGCCGGGACCGGCGTCTCGATGCCCGCGCGTGCGGCGTCGGCGGCGAAAGCGTCGATCAGCCGTCGCAGCCGCTCGAGTGCGCGCTGGGTGGCCGGCGCGGCCGGCGTGCCGGGCAGCAGCGCATCGAGCAGGCCGAGCAGGCGCTCGCGCCACGCCGCAGCGGTGAGCGCCTCGCCGAGCTCGCGCCGCGCGTCGCCGAGCACGTGCAGCAGCCGGATCAGGGTGTCGAGCGCATCGAGCGCGCTGCCTTCGAGCGCCGGCCACGGGGCGACGCCTGCGATCGTGTCGTCGCTGCCGCTCGCATGGCCCAGCAACAGGCGATCGAGGGCGAACGCCCAGGTGTAGGCCGCGTCGTCGGGCGCACCGTGCGCGGCGCGATGCGCGCCGTCGAGCCCCCAGCGCGCGCCGGCGGCCTGCAGCCAGCCGTGCAGCCGCTCGAAGGCGGCCGCATCCAGCCCCGCGGCCTGCGCCAACGGCGGGCTGGCGAGCAGGTCGAGCACCTCGTTGAGCCCGAAGCGCGACACCGGCAGGCCCAGCAGGCGCACGAAGACCTCGGCCAGGGGCTCACCCGCCAGCGGGCTGGTGTCGGCGAGCGCATACGGAATGCGCATTCTCCCGAAACCGGGGTCAGAGTCGGATTTTCCGTGAAAATCCGACTCTGACCCCGGTTTTGATTCGCCGAAGACGGCTTCCAGGTACGGCACGTAGGGGTCGATGTCCGGGGCCAGCACCGCGATCTCGCGCGGTTGCAGCGGCGGGTCGAAGCGCGGGTCCTCGAGCAGGCCGCGCAACTGGTCGTGCAGCACCTGGAGTTCGCGCAGGCGGGTGTGGCAGGCGTGGACCTGCAGGCTGGGGTCGCGCAGCTCGGGCGCGGCGCGGGGTGCGGGCACCGGTGGCGGGGCGCGGCGGAACAGGTCGCTCTGCATCCGCCGCAGCAAGGTGTCGCCCAGGCCGCCGGCATCGAGCGGGCGCTGGCCCGACTCGAGCGGATCGGCGTAGACCTCGATCTCGGCGCGCGGGTGCACGACCTCGTAGCTGCCCAGCAGCGCCATGAAGTCCCGGCCGGCCGCGCCCCAGGCTTGTAGCAGGCGGTTGTCGTCGGCGTTACCCGCCAGCAGCGCGGCGTCGAAGGCTTCATCGGTGCGGGCGCGCCGGCGCGGGGCCAGTGCCTGCAGATCGCCCCAGTAACCGCGTGCGGGCGTGGGCAGGTAGAAGTGCAGCGTGCCCACACGGGCCTGGGTCGCCAGCACGCGCAGCACATCGGGCGAAACGTTCAGCGTGGCGAACGCGAACATCCGGGGCGGCAGGCCCTGCGGCAACGCGGCGTGTTCGCCCGAGAAACGGTCCAGATAGGTCTGGATGCGACGCGCGCGGGTGGCATGGCCGGCGGCCACGTGCCGCCATAGCGCGGCCTGCGGGTCGTCGGGGTCGGCCCCGCCCTCCCAGCGCAGCAGCCAGTCGCGCCGCCAGGCCTGGTACTTCTCGAACACGCCGGCCAATTCGCCCGCCAGCGCCCACGGTCGCAGTGCATCGTCGCCGGCCAGATACGTAGCCAGCGGCGCGAGCGCCGGCTGCGCCAGCACGTCGGGATCGACCAGGGCGGCGTACAGGCGCCAGCGCAGGCTGGCGGCGTCGAGCTCGTCCTGCACTGGGCCCAGGTTGGCCGTGAGCGCGCGGGCGACGAACTCGCCGGGCGTCAGGAACTCGAGGTTCGCGGCCACGCCGTGTTCGGCGGCCAAGGTGGCCTGCAGCCAGCGGCGCATGGCGACCTGCGGGATCAGCACGACCTCCGGGGTGAGGATCGACCGGCCCGCCACCGGCTGCTGCAACTCGGCGGCCAACAGCCCGGCCAGCACCTCCAGCGCGTTGGACGGGTAGAGGCGGAAGTCGGCGGGCGCTGCGGTCATCGCGCCATCTTGCCGCAGCGGGTTCGCAGCATGCGAGACACGGCGGCCCGCACGCGGCTAAACGGCGCCGTCACGGCCGGTGCCTAAGCTGTGCGGATGTCGCCGCCGCCGTCCCCGCAAGCGCTGTCCAACCGCGTGCCGACCGGCGAACGCGCCGCGCGCCTGCGCGCCCGCTTCGACCAGGTCCGCGCCCGTACGGCCGCGCTCGCCGCGCCGATCGGAGCCGAGGACGCGATGGTCCAGAGCATGGACGATGCTAGCCCGACCAAGTGGCATCTGGCACATACGACATGGTTCTTCGAGCGCTTCGTGCTGGCCGCCGACGCGGGGTATCGCGAGATCGACCCGGCCTGGGATTTCCTGTTCAACAGCTATTACCAGAGCGTCGGGCCGATGCATGCGCGTCCGCACCGCGGGTTGCTGTCGCGGCCGACGCTGGCGCAGGTGCGCGATTACCGCGAGGCGGTCGACACGCGCCTGCGGGCGCGGCTGGCCTCGGGCGATCTCGACGATGCCCGGCTCGACATCATCGAACTGGGCCTGCAGCACGAGCAGCAGCACCAGGAGTTGTTGCTGACCGACATCAAGCACGCGTTCTGGTCCAACCCGATCGCACCGGCCTATCGCACCGACCTGCCGGCCGCATGCGGCACGGCGGCGCCGCTGCGCTGGATGGCGCGCGAGGAGCGCGTGATCGAGATCGGCCACGCCGGTTGGCCGGGCACGGCGGGCTTTGCCTACGACAACGAGTCGCCGCGGCACCGTGTGCTGGTGCCGGCGCATGCGCTGGCCAGCCGGCCGGTCAGCAACGCCGAGTACCTGGCATTCGTCGAGGACGGCGGCTATCGCACCGTCGGTCTGTGGCTGAGCGCCGGCTGGGCGCGTGTGCAGGCCGAGGGCTGGCAGCGGCCGCTGTACTGGGATCAGGCGCTGGCGCGCGAGTTCACGCTCGGCGGCTGGCGCACGCTCGACCCCGGCGCGCCGGTCTGCCACCTGAGCTATTACGAAGCCGACGCGTTCGCGCGCTGGGCCGGTGCGCGCTTGCCGACCGAGTTCGAGTGGGAGCAGGCCGCCGCCGGCGTGCCGGTCGAGGGCAATTTCGTCGATGCCGGCCGTCTGCACCCCTGCGCGCCGGCGGCTTCCGACACCGGTCTGCAGCAACTGTTCGGCGATGTCTGGGAATGGACCCACAGTGCCTACACCGCCTATCCCGGCTACCGGGCGTGGCCCGGCGCGTTGGGCGAGTACAACGGCAAGTTCATGGATGCCCAGTGGGTGCTGCGCGGTGGCAGTTGCGCCACCCCGGCCGACCACGTGCGCGCGAGCTATCGCAATTTCTTCCCCTCCGATGCGCGTTGGCAGTTCGCCGGTCTGCGCCTGGCCAAGGATTCCCCATGAACGCCGCCACCGCCCGTGCCCGCGCGCAGGCCGCGCTGACCGACCTGCGTCCGCGTCCCGACGACATCACGGCCGATGCCATCGCCGGCCTGTCGCGCACGCCCAAGCGGCTGCCGTCCAAGTACTTCTACGATGCCGAAGGCTCGCGCCTGTTCGAGGCGATCACCCGCCAGCCCGAGTACTACCTCACGCGCACCGAGCTGGCACTGCTCGAGGCGCGCATGGACACGATCGCCCAGGCGATCGGCGCGGGCGTGCATGTGGTCGAGTTCGGCAGCGGCAGCGGGCGCAAGACCGAACTGCTGCTCGACGGGCTCGACGATCCGGTCGCCTACACGCCGATCGAGATCTCGCGCACCGCGCTGATGGACAGCGTCACGCGACTGTCCCAACACCATCCCGATGTCGAGATGCTGCCGGTGTGCGCCGATTTCACCGTGCCGGTGCCATTGCCGGCCGCCGCGCGCGGTGCGAGTCGCACGCTGGTGTTCTTCCCCGGCTCCACGCTCGGCAACTTCGGTGACGAGGAGGCCGTGCGGTTGCTGGCGTCGATGCGCCGTACGATGGGCGAGGATGGCCGTGCGCTGATCGGTATCGACCTGGACAAGGACCCGGCGGTGATTGAGGCGGCCTACAACGACCTGGCCGGGGTCACCGCGGCCTTCACCTTGAACCTGCTGGCGCGGCTCAACCGCGAGATCGGCAGCGACTTCGACCTCCAGGCGTTCCGCCATCGCGCGGTCTACGTGCGCGAGCGTTTGCGCATCGAAACCGCGCTGGTCAGCGAGCGGGCGCAGACGGTGCACGTTGGCGGCCAGGCGTTCGCGTTCCAGGCCGGCGAGGCGATGGACGTCGAGGTCAGCCAAAAGTACACCGATGTCTCGTTTGCCGCGCTCGCGCGTGCGGCCGGCCTGCGGGTGACGCATGGCTGGAACGATCCCCAGGACTGGTTCGGCCTGCGCCTCCTGCAGCCCGTCTGACCCGATGCCCGATGCGGACGCCGCGACGTTGCGCGCGCGCATGCTTGCGCTGCTGACTGCACGCCCCGCCGAGGCGTCGATCTGTCCATCGGAAATCGCGCGTGGGTTGCGGCCGCATGGCGACTGGCGCGCGCTGATGCCGGATATTCGCCAGGTGGCTGCCACGTTGGCCCGTGCGGGCGTGGTATCGGTCACCCAGCGCGGGGCGGTCGTCGATGCCGACGCGCCGCCGCCAGGGCCGGTGCGCCTGCGGCGCGGGCCACGCTGGCCGGCGACAGACTGAGCGCCCTACGATGGAGCGCTCTGCAATGACGCCGTCCATGCCGTCGACCGACAAACCGTTCTCGCCTGCCTGCGAACGCAACCGTGATCCGATTCTCGCGGTCCTGCGCGAGGCGCTTGCGATGCACACGCATGTGCTCGAGATCGGCAGTGGGACCGGCCAGCATGCGGTGCATATCGCCGCGGCGCTGCCCGGCCTGCGCTGGCAGTGCTCCGACCGCGCCGAGCAGCTGCCGGGGATTGTGCAATGGCTGGGCGAGGCCGGCTTGCAGAACACGCCACCGCCGATCGCACTTGATGTGAGCACCGGGCCGTGGCCGGTCTCGGATGCGGCCGGCGGCCGCTTCGATGCCGCGTTCACTGCCAACACGCTGCACATCATGGCCTGGCCGGCGGTGGAGGCCTGCTTCGCTGGGCTCGACCGGGTGCTCGCATCCAACGCGACACTGGTCGTCTACGGCCCGTTCAACATCGATGGCCGCTTCACCAGCGACAGCAACGCCGCTTTCGATGCCTGGCTCAAAGCACGCGATCCCGCGTCGGGCCTGCGCGACCTGGCGGCGGTCGATGCGCTGGCGGCCGGGATCGGCCTGCGCCGTGTCGACAATATCGCGATGCCCGCGCACAACCGCTGCGTGGTCTGGCGGCGCTAGGGCAGGCCCCTTCGGCAGTGCGTGCCGATGCGCTCGGCAGGGTCAGTGCTTGTCTTCGACCGGAATGCGGCGCTCGACCAACCAGGCGCGGACCTTCTCGCGGTCGCTGCGCGCCTGCGGTGTCAGCACCGCGTCGCGTGCACGGAAGAACGACGGCTGGAAGGTCGCGCCGACGCGGTCGCGTGCGGTCGGATCGGCACCGGCTTCGAGGAAGCGGACCACCCAGCCGGTCGCATTGATACGCGCGGCCTTGTGCAGCAGCGTCGCGCCGTAGCGGTCGGTGGCATCGATCTTGGCGCCGGCCGCGAGCAGGGTGCGGATGGCATCGTTGTTGCGCGCTTCGAGCGCGTTGAACAGCGGCGACTCGTCGTTGCGCGCATTGGGGGTGTCGGGCGACAGTCCGCGCGCCAAGAGTGCTTTGAGAAACGTCGGATCGTCCTGCATCGCGGCCACGTGTAGTGCGGTGTTGCCATTGGCGGCCGCGGCGGCAGGATCGGCGCCAGCCTCCAGCAGGGTCTCGAACCCGCGGCGGTCGCCGCGCAGGATCGTGGCCTGCAGCAGCGGTGTGCCATCGGCATCGGTCGCGTCGGGATTGGCGCCATCGGCGATCAGCCGCTTGGCGTCGGCCAGGTCGCCGCTGTGGGCGGCGCGCGCCAGCGCGGCGGTGCCGGGATCGGTGGACGGATCGTGGGACATGTTCGGTCCTTGTCGGGCGCAGGCACTCTGGGCGGCGACGAACAGCAGCGCACACACCCATGCGCGCGTGCGGGTCGCAGTCAACGGCAAGAGCGGCTCGATCATGACGGCGCCCCGTCGGCGGTACAAGCGCGCAGACTAGCGCCTTGGCGTCGAATGGGGCGTGACAACGTCATCGGCCCGCCGCCATGCGCGCAGCCCCATCAGCGGAACCAGTTGAGCGGATTGGCCTTCTCGGCCACCCAGCGTCCGCCCTCGGCGAGGCGATCGCCGGTCCAGGCCGCAGCATCGCCCACGGCGCGTGCGCCGTCGGCCAAGCGGTCGCCGGTCCACACCGCCGCATCGCGCACGGCCAGCGCCACGTCGACCGCGCGCTCGCCCAGCCAGGTTGCGCCCTCGACAGCGCGGTCGGTCGTCCACTGCGCGCCGTCACCGGCCTTGTCCAGCAGCCAGTTGGCTCCGTCGCCGACCTTGTCCAAGCCCCACTGCACGCCGCCGCCGGCCGCATCCGCGACATTGTCGACGGCCCGGCCGGTCCACTCGATGCCGCTGGCGACGGCATCGAACGGTGCATCGAAGCCGACGCGGTCGCCGACATCGCGCAGCACACTGCCACCGAGGTTGGCGACATTCTCGACCGCGTCGCCCGCGGTATCGAGCGTGTTGGCGACCACGTCGCCGCCGAGCCCGACGACCCCGTCGACCACATCGCCGGCGATCGACAGACCGCCCGCGACATAGCGACCTTCGCCAAAGTCGGTCCGGATCGTCTCGCCGATGCCGTCGATCGTGCCGGACACCGTCGTACTGCCATCCCGGTACAGGCCGCCGATGCCGTTGGCGAGCGAGCCCAGCTGATTGAGGTTGTGTTCGCCGATGTTCTCGACGGTGCTCAGTGCCAGGCCGAGGTTGGTGCCCGAGCGGTCCGCGGGTTCGCGCGCGGTGTTCTCGCGCAGCGACTCGACATAGGACGGATGGTCGCCGCCACCGCCATGCAGGCCCAGCAGATCGAAACGCCCCATCCCGGCGGGCGGATCGATGCGCAGTTCATGGCCGACCGCATCGGGCGGCGAGACGCCGAGGATCCCCGGCAGGTCTTGCTGCGCGAGCGTCAACGGATCGCCGTCGACCACGTAGCGGCGGATCTGGCCGCTGTCGGCCAGGTCGCTGCGCGCGCCGTTGGGATTGAAGCCCAGCGAGGCGAGGGTGTTGTTGCTCAGGCCCGAGGCGTTGAAGGTCACGCCCGGCGCATCGGTGGCGAGCATCGCCGCCGAGGCCAGACCGCCGCCCAGCGAATGGCCGGTGATCGCGACGTTGCCGTCGCCGAAGGTGTCCATGGCCAGTTGGGCCAGTTCCATGGCCTGCGAATACTGCGCGGTCTGCATGCCCAGGCCCTGGCCGCCATTGGCGCGCGAATCGCCGCCCTGACCCAGGCCCCAGTTGTCGGTGCCGCGGTAGGCGACGACGTACTGGCCTTCGGCGTTCTGGTAGATCGCGGCGTCGAAGCCGGTCTGCGCGTCGTGCAGCTTGTCGGCGGAGATCGGAATCTGGTTGCCCTGGGCATCGACCAGATGGCTGCCGTCCTCACTGGGGACCAGGCGCTGCCAGCCCGCGGCCTGCAGTTCGGCTTCGGCAGCTGTCCCGGTGACGCCGTTGGGGCCGCTCAGCGTGTAGCTGTCGTTGGCCATCAGCGAGAAGTGCAGGTCGCGCTCGGGTTGCGGCGCTGTGCCCCTCACCTCATTGGCGAAACTGCCATCGCCGCGCGGGAAGCCGGCGCTGGTGTCGACGTGGCTGCGCGGCACATTGGCCGGTTGGCCACCCTGGGCGCGCAACGCGGGGTCGAGCGCGTGGTCGCGCCAGGTGTCGATCGGGTGGCTGTTGCCGGAAACCGGGGACAGGCTCATGACGCGCACCTCGCAGTCGGATATGCCGACCATAGGCGTGCAGCGGCGGTGCAACAGCTGGTGCGCACCCTAGGGTGGACGCGATTTCGCCTATTCAGCAGGCGGCTTGGCGGTCATCGGACAGCGCGGTTGGCTTAGCTGACCATCGCGACCATCTGCCATCGGTGTCGTATGCCGCGTCTCGGGCCAGCCAAGGCCGCGCCCGAACGATCAGAACGCCGGCAGCACCGCCTCGTGATAGCGCTGCGCAATGAACGCGCGGACCTGCTCGCCGGTCAGTGCGTCGATCAGCTTGCGCACGCGCGGATCCTCGCGCTTGTCCGGCAGCCCGACCAGGAAGTTCACATACGGCGAGTCCTTGCCTTCGATCGCCAAGGCATCGCTTGCCGGGTTGAGGCCGGCATCGAGCGCGTAGTTGGTGTTGATCAGCGCCAGGTCCACCTGGTCGAGCACGCGCGGCAGCATCGCCGCGTCGAGCTCGCGGAACTTGAGCTGCCGGGGGTTGGCGGTGATGTTGCGCAGCGTGGCGAGCGCATTGGTCGGGTCGTCGAGCGTGATCACGCCGGCATGGTGCAGCAGGATCAGCGCGCGGCTGTTGTTGCTCGGGTCGTTGGGGATCACCACCTCGGCGCCGGCGGGCACCGCGTCGAGGCTGTCGTAGCGCCGCGAGTACGCGCCGAAGGGCTCGATGTGGATGCCGGCCAGGGTCACCAGTTCGGTGCCACGGTCGCGGTTGTAGGCGTCGAGATAGGGTTCGGTCTGGAAGTAGTTGACGTCGATCTGGCCCTGCACGACCTGGTCGTTGGGCTGCACGTAGTCGTTGAACACGCGCACCTGCAGGTCCACGCCCTGCTCGGCGAGCAGCGGCTTGACCACTTCGAGGATCTCGGCGTGCGGCACCGCGGTCGCGGCGACGGTCAGCCGCTCGCGGCCGGGGGCGGCGCCATTGTCGGCACTGCCGCACGCGGCGAGGCCGACCAGCAGCAGGATGGCGGTAGCGAGGCGGGGCAGCAGAGCGGGCATGGACAGTCCGGCGCGACGTGGGCCGCCCAGTATCGGGCGGCGCGCGTGCGGATCGAGTCCACGCGTGGAAATCAGTGTGCGACGCGATCAGCGGCGGCTGAAGCGTGCCACCAGCCGGTCGCCGAGCATCTGCAGCACCTGCACCATGACCAGCAGCGCGACCACGGTCACCACCGCCACATCGGTGCGCGAGCGCAGGTAGCCATCGCGGTAGGCAAGATCGCCCAGGCCGCCCGAGCCGATCGCGCCGCCCATCGCGGTGAAGCCGATCAGCGCGATCGTGGTCACCGTCGCGCCAGCGATCAGCCCCGGCAGGGCCTCGGGCAGCAGCACCCGCAGCACCAGCTGCCGGGTCGTGGCGCCCATCGCCAGACTGGCCTCGATGACCCCGCGCTCGACCTCGCGCAGTGCGGTCTCGACCAGGCGCGCGTAGAACGGCGCCGCGCCGACCACCAGCGGCAGGATCGCGCCGCGCACGCCCAGCGATGTGCCCATCGCTTTGAGCGTGATCGGGATCAGCACGATCATCAGGATGATGAAGGGCACCGAGCGCAGCAGATTCACCACCAGCGCCAGGCTGCCGTAGAGCGCGGGGCGCGCATGCAGCTGGCGCGGGCCGGTGAGGAACAACAGCACGCCCAGCGGCAGGCCGATCAACAGCGTCAGCGGCAGCGAGCCGGCGAGCATCAGCAAGGTGTCGATCGTCGCCTGGCCGATCTCGGCCCACTTGGCGGCATCGACATTGGGCAGCAGCGGGGTGCTCATCGCGGCAACTCCTCGACATGCACACCGGCCTGCGCGAACCGGCGCAGCGCCTCGTCGGATTGGGCGCCGGTCACTGCCAGCGTCAGCTGGCCGTAGGGCAGGCGCTTGATGCGGTCGATGCGCCCGGCCAGGATCGTGTAGTCGATCCCGGTCTCGTGCGCGACGCGGCCCAGCAGCGGCTGCCAGGTGTCCTCGCCGGTGAACGTGAGTCGGAGCAGGCGCCCCTCCACATGCGCGATGTCCTCCTGCAGCGCGCCCTCGTCGATCGCTTCGGATTCGGCAACGAACCGGCGCGTGGTCGGGTGCTGCGGGTGCAGGAACACCTCGGCGACCGGACCGCTCTCGACCAGATGCCCGGCATCGAGTACCGCGACACGGTCGCAGACCCGACGCACGACATCCATCTCATGGGTGATCAGCACGATCGTCAGGCCCAGCTCGCGGTTGATACTGTCGAGCAGTTGCAGCACCGAGGCGGTGGTTTGCGGGTCGAGCGCGCTGGTCGCCTCGTCGCACAGCAGGATCTTGGGCTCGGTCGCCAGCGCGCGCGCCACGCCGACGCGCTGTTTCTGCCCGCCCGACAGCTGCGCGGGGTACTTGTCGCGGTGCGCCTCCAGGCCGACGCGCACCAGCAGGTCCTGCGCGCGGGTGCGCGCCTGTGCCTTCGGCACGCCGGCCAGGCGCAGCGGGAAGGCGATGTTGTCGAGCACGGTCCGGGCCGAGAGCAGATTGAAGTGCTGGAAGATCATGCCCACGCGCCGCCGCAGGCGCCGCAGACCGTCGCCGTCGAGCGTGCCCAGCGCCTGGCCATCGACGGTCAGCGTGCCGCCGCTGGGCGTCTCCAGCCCGTTGATCAGCCGCAGCAGCGTCGACTTGCCGGCGCCCGAATGCCCGACGATGCCGAACACCTCGCCGGCCTGGATCGTGAGGTCGAGCGGATGCAGCGCGACGACCTCGCGCCCGTGCACCGGGTAGGACTTGTGGATGCCTTCGAAACGGATCACGTGCTGCGCTGCGCAAGAACCGGCGTGCAGGCTAGCAGGCCAAGGCCGTCACGGCGATGCGGTGCGCGGCGACGGCGGTCCGACAATCGCCCGCCGGACGCGCTCAGCCGGCCTGGGCCTGCGTGAACGCGGCGAAGATCGCCAGGGTTTCCGGGCTGACGTGGTGCTCGATACCTTCCGCATCGCGCCGGGCGATGGCCTCGGGCACGCCCAGTGCCAGCAGGAAGGCCTCGACCACCCGATGCCGCTCCCGGCTGGCCGCGGCCAGCGCCTCGCCAGCCTCGGTCAGGAACACCCCGCGGTACGGCCGCTGGACGACCAAACCGTCACGGACGAGCCGCTGCAGCATGCGCGCAACCGTCGGCTGGGCCACGCCCATCCGGGCGGCGATATCGACCTGGCGCGCTTCGCCGGCATCGGCGATGAGGTCGGAAATCAGCTCGACGTAGTCCTCGGCCAGCTCCATGCGGTGCGCGTTGCGGACCTGACGAAAACTCTCGGCCTGGACGTCGGCTTCGAGCAGGGGGGCGGCCGGGCGGGCGCCGCGTGGGGATCGGGCCATACGACGGGGCTCACGGACAATCGCGCAATGCCCATTGTCGCCAATCGGCGCCCTCGGTGCCTGCCGTCAGCCGTTGCCGGGCAGTGGGCGGACCTGGGCCGGCCGGCCGCGCGAGTCGAGCGCGATCATCACAAAGCGCCCGCGCGTGCACAGCTCGCGCTCGCCGCTGAGCAGGTCCTCGGCGATCACTTCGACCTCGACCTGCATCGAGGTGCGCCCGACCTCGACCACCCGCGCGATGGTCTCCACCAGTTGCCCCTGGCGGATCGGCAGCTTGAAGTCGACCTGCTCGGAGCGTGCGGTGACCACCGTCAGGCGCGCATAGCGCGAGGCGGCGATGAACGCAGCCTTGTCCATCCATGCGAGCGCCTGGCCGCCGAACAGCGTGCCCAGGTGGTTGGTGTGGTCGGGAAAGACGATCTCCAGCATCCGGGCTTCGGTGGAGGGGGTGGAGGTGACAGCTGTGGGCATGAGGGGGTCCGCCATGAGGAAGTGCGTGGGTCCGGCCCCGCAAGCAAGGTGAGGCGCCGGCACATCTGAAAGGGGCGACAGGGTGACGTCAAACGGCTGAATAGGGAATGCCGGCGGATGGTGCGGACGGCCGCGCAGGGCCTGCGGTCGGGAACCGTGCGCAGCGTGCGTCGCGAGCCGCCGTCCGGCGGGAATGGCCGGGTGCGTTGCAGGCGGCAACACCGACGGTGCCTGAACGTGTGGCGCCGGCCCCGGGTCTACCCTAGTCCTGCGAGCGACGACGAGCGGGGACACTGACGCCATGCCCGCGCCAGGGCGCACGGCCAGGCGCCCGACCGAACCCCCATGAGGTACACCCGATGCGCATCGATCTTCCATTCGATCCCCCGTCGTGGAACCAGATCAAAGAAGCGGCAGGCCAGGTGCGAGACGTCGCGCTGGACCGCGTCGATTCGGCGAGCGATTTTCTGCGCGGCGTCATCGATGGCCGCAGCGGACCGCGTCTGGTGCATGCGGGCGAAGGCTCGCCGTGGATTCCGCAAGGTCAGGGCTACGACGCATCCCGCAACGAACTGTTGACCAGCTACAACGGCGACGTCGACGGCAGCAAGCGCGTGCTGTTGTCGGTGCAGGATGCGCAGATCGGCAGCCCCTCGCAGCACGAGCGATCGGTCTTTCTGGGCGGGACGGATGCCGAGAACCCCGCTTCGGACGGCCCGACCAAGGCGGGCGGCGTGGCCGTGCACGGCGATTACGTTTACGTCGCCGACGGCGGCGAGGTATATGTCTACGATCGCGCCGACATCGACGCGGCGGTATCGGCGAATGAAGTCCAGGCCACGGTGCCCACGCCCTATCTCGACGCCGGTGAACCGGTTGTCGGCCCCGACGGCGAACCGGTGTTCGAGGCCTACAGCACGCCCGAAACCCCGGTCAAAGCAATCGACAAGATCGCGATCGGCGAATGCGGCAACGGCCCGTTCGGCGCCAGCTACGTCACCGTGCATGAGGGCCAGTTGTACGTGGGCCAGTTCACGCAGGATCCGCTCGATCCTGCATCGTTCACCAACGACTTCCCTACGCACGATGCCGAACTGCGGCGCTACGAGATCGATCCGGAGACCGGGCTGTTCAATGCCAGCGATTTCGACTCGATCGATGCGCCCCACAACGCGCAAGGCGCGGCAGTGACCGACACTGGCGTGTTGTTCTCCACGTCCTACGGCTCGGTGCCGGGTGTGGCGACCGCGCAGCTGGTGTTCCAGCCGACCATCGACACCGCAACCCGCTTCGAGACCGACGGCGCGTCGAAAGTCGCCGCCGACGTGCCGTATTACGGGGAAGAGCTCAACATCATCAACGGCGAGATCTGGATCACGCACGAAAGTGGCGCGGACAAGTATCGCGACAAGACCGAGCCGCTCGAGGAAGTCCAGATCTACTCGCTCGACGATCTGCGTATTCCCCGCGAGGAGGTCGTCGGCGGCGGTTGATCGCGGCAGAGCGCAGTGGATGGGTCGCGCGATGTGAGCGGCCGATGCTGTGGCTTGCCAGGATATGGCGTGATCGTGACCGATGTGACGCGAGGTGCTCTGTCGGACGCCAGCCGCGGTCAGGGCTGGGGCAAGCAAATGGCGCTCATGGCGGCGCGTCGACCGGAAGGAGCGACTTGCGCAGAAAGTGTCGCGCGTGGCCTGGCGGGAAGTCATCCAGGGTGCCGAAGCACTCATAGCCGTGGCGCCGATAGAAGGCGAGCGCCTGCCAGTCGAAGGTGTCGAGGAACGCGCCATGGGCGCCCTGTGCGCGAGCTGCGTCCTCGGCGTGCTGGAGCAGCCGAGTTCCCAAGCCCCGGTGACGCATTGCTTCGTCGATCCACAGGACGTGGATGGACAGCCAGCCCAGATAGAGCTCCGCAGACAGGCCGCCGATCAACACGCCCGCGTCTTCGATCACCCACTGCAGCGGCACGATCTCCAGTGCAGGCACGGTGGTGCGGTTGAACGCGAACAGGCGGGCCGCGACCCAATCCGCCTCATCGTGCGAGGCGACGCGGATCGTCGATGTCACGGCGCATCAGCCCAGATGCAGGCTGGCGGCCTTGGCGATCTGACCCGGCGCCTGGAAGCCCGGCAGGCGCGCGGCTTCCTCGCCGTCGCGGAACAGCGCCAGCGTCGGCGTTTGCCGCAGCCCCAGGCCCCGGAAGAAGTCCTCGCCGACGATCTCCAGCTTCACCTTCAGCAGGACCAGGCCGTTCGCGTCGTCGGTCGCGGCGAACTTGGCCAGCGACATGTCCAGCATCTTGCAGCCCGGGCAGTCGTCCTTGTAGTAGTCCACGAGCAGGCGTGGATGCGCAGCCAGGGCGGCGGCGTAGTCGTCAGGCGTGGAGGCGTGCAGGGTCTGCATGGGGCGAAATCTCGTGACGGCCGACTATGGTATCGGTCCAGCGTTCGATCTTCAGCACGTCGCGCTCGCCGTGCGGCATCTGTTCGATTTCCAGCCGCGGATAGGGGCTGGCGAAGAACGTCGCGATGCGATGCACCGCGCCGCAGTAGTACTCCGCGCCCCACTGCGTCTCGCCGGTGCCGAACACCGCGACGTGCTCGGGCTTGCCGACCGCGTCGACCAGATCGGCGATGAAGCGTTTCATCTCGCTCGGCGTGCGGCCGGCGTTGTCGGTCCAGGCACCGAGCACGTACAGATCATGCGCAGCGCCAGCGGGGCAGACCGACGCGAGCGTCTGGATGTCGGTCTCGATCCAGGTCACCTCATGCCCCAGCGCCTCGCACCGCGCCCGCACCATCCGGGCGACGTCACGGGTGTTGCCGCTGAGCGAGCAATAGGCGAGGAGGATGCGCAAGGCGTAAGGCTCAGGTTTATACGATCTTTAGGCGCGAAATTGTCTTCAAACGAAATGGGTGCCAGCTCGCTTACGCGCCCAGTTCCCATCTCGCTCGAATCTCTTCGCAAGCAGCGGCGACTGCTCTCATAACTAGCTTGTTGTCATCGGTCTTTCCAGAGGCTAGGAAGTCGACAATTACTTCTCTGGCGTCCATGTAACGTGCTGTAATAAAAGGCTTTGGATCCTTCTGGTCGTGTACGATCCGCCTACGCCGCGCAGGGCTTGCGGTCAGGTACTCGCCAAGCTTGTTCAGACTGATCTTCGGAGAGGTCATCTTTCCTGGGCTTTCGAAATTGTCCTTACCGCGCGCCGGAGGGCAATCATTCGATAACGAGCTTCAACTCTTCCAGCCGAATAGCCATCGCTTCGGCGCTGACTCCGAAGGATTCCGACAATGAAACGAAGTGGCGGCCGTTGTAATACGCCGTGCTAGCCAGCTTTCTAGAAACGTGGCGGAGAGTCGGGAAACTCTTCAGGACTTCGTAGATTGGCTTGCTCAGCAAAGCAAATGCGGTCTGCTCATCGAGGGTAAACGGTCCCAAGAAGCGAGACTTGAACTCTTCGACAAGGAGTTTTCTTGGCAGCAGGAAGTACGTCGCGAACTTGTCTGCTTCAAGTTCGGTGCGATCACGTGACCGCCGAACTCCGTCGAGCGGCTGATCTCGATGGCGCCCTGTTTGATCGGGATGAAGAACTGCGTGTCCGATTTCATGAGCCGCCGTAAAGCGCATAACTCTGGGCTCAGCGTCCGTTGCGACTTGGATCGATCGAGTAGATTGATCAATCAGGCCTGCAACCGAAACTCGACGGCGACCGTTAATCATCCAGCCAAGGCTAGGATGCAGCGTGAAGTCGAAGCCGAGCAGTTCGGCGGCAAGCTGCGGGTCTAGGACATCTATGGGGTGGACGTTCTGGCTCAGCCCGAGATCTCTTCTCTTCTTCCAAATCGCGCGTTGCAACTCTTTCGCCTGTGCCTCAATCGACTCGAAGCTATGGGTCTTCCTTGCAGAGACTGATTCTTCATCCGAACTCACGAATCGATACGGATTTTGATAATTCGCCGCCTCCCAGCACTGCTCAAGCTCTTCCATGTGAGCGTACGGGTTTTCCAGTCGCATGCGACTAGACGAGATGCGTGGATCCAATCGCTTACTCATGGTGTCCCCCCGTACTTAAAAGTGGAATGACAAATGTGCTGATGGTCCCGATTAGAGATCGTCGAAGCCGTTGTCCGAATTCGTCTTCTTGTACGACGCGTTGCGCATCTCGAAGAAGTCGGTCTTGGTCTCGGTGAAGTTGTCGGCGTAGGCCTTGATCCACGGCATGACGTTGTCGGTGGTCTCGGTGTAGAGCTTCTCGATGCCGAGCATGCCGGCCATCTTGTTGGCGCGGTACTTCACGTAGCGGATCATCTCATCGACGTCGATACCGTCGATGCCGTCGAGCACCTCGCCGGTCCACTGGGTTTCCAGCTCGATCGCGTGCGCGAAGGCCTTGTGCACGTAGTCGGTGAGTTCGTTGGTCTGCAGCTCGGGGTTCTCGCCGACGATGGCGCGGATCACCTCGCTGATGAACTTGGTGTGCGCCAGTTCGTCGCGGTTGATGAAGCTGATGATCTTGCCCGTGCCGGTCATCCGGTTCTGGCGGACCAGGTTGTAGAAGTACGCGAAGCCCGAGTAGAAGTTGATGCCTTCGAGGATCGAGGACTGGATCAGCGAGCGCAGCAGCGTCTCGGCGGTCTTCTCGCGCATGAAATCGTCGTAGGACTCCATGATCGGCGCGTTGCGCTTCTGGATCGTGGGGTGCGTACGCGCGATCTCGAACACACGGTTCTGGTTCGACAGGTCGGTGATCGAGGCCAGCACGTAGCTGTAACTCTCGTTGTGGATCACTTCCTGCTGACCGATGATCGCGGCGTTCGCATGCGCGGCCGGGTCGGTGATGTACTCGGCGACGTTGTAGATGAAGCGTGTCTGCGGCGAGTCGAGCGTGGCCAGCAGGCCAATGATCGAATCGTAGGCGTTCTTCTCGCGCGCCGAGAGCTCGCCGTACTGCTTGGCGTCGCCCTTCATGTCGACCTCGTCCGGGATCCAGAAGTTGGTCGAGAGCTCCTTGTAGGCGCGGTAGAACGACGGATACGGAATGTCGTTCCAGTTGAGGATGCCGGACGTGCGCCCGTTGATGATGCCGGTCGAGCGGTTGGGGTGGCGCGGCTCGAGGATCTTGATGCGGTCGAGGGGCGTAGAAGTCGTGGCCATGTTCATTTCTCGTGTTTCGTGTCGCGGGCGATCGGCAGAACCAGGGTCAGAGTGCATTTTTCCGGTGCACTCTCGAGCCGGGATCAGTGAATGAAAAAATGCACTCCGACCCCGGTTTTATCTGGTGGAAAGCCCCCCTTGAGTCAGGGGGGCGCGCCGAAGGCGCGGGGGTGTGGATGCTGGTGAGGAAGGGTCCAAGGTTCGCAATGCGAACCTTGGAAGCGAAAGCGCGAATGCGCTATCGCGTTCCTTTAGCTACTGCACCACTCGCATTCGGCGATGTCGATGTCGTTGGAGCGGACGTAGTACGTGGTCTTGATGCCTTCGCGCCAGGCGGTCATGTGCAGGTCGAGCAGGGTACTGGCGCGGATGGTGCTGGGCACGTAGAGGTTGAAGCTGATCGCCTGGTCGACATGGCGCTGGCGGCGCGCGTTCTGGCGCACCGATGCGAACTGGTCGACCTTGTAGGCGCCCTTTTCGTAGAACGGCCAGGTCTCGAGCGACAGCCCGGGGGCCGCGACCGGACGCCGGTAGTCCTTCTTTTCCTCGTAGTAGAACGCCGAGTAGATCGGGTCGATCGACGCGGTGGACCCTGCGATCTGCGCGGTCGACATGTTCGGCGCGACCGCCATCAGCCAGCCGTTGCGCATGCCGTTGACGCCGACCTTGGCAGCCAGCTCCAGCCACGCCGGCGAGTTGTAGTCGCGGTCGCGGAAGTAGGCACCGGTATGCCAGTCGCTGCCGGCGAACACCGAGTAGGCGCCCTTCTCCTTGGCCAGTTCCATGCTCGCCTGCACGGTCAGGAAGTTGATGCGCTCATACAGCGAGTCGCTGAAGTCCTCGGCCTCGGGCGTGTTCCAGTGGATGCCCTTCTGCGCCAGCAGGTGATGCCAGCCGAACGTGCCCAGACCGATCGCGCGGTACTTCTGGTTGGTGATCGTGGCCTGCGGGACGGGCAGCTGGTTGAGGTCGATGACGTTGTCGAGCATCCGCACCTGGATCGGGATCAGGCGCTCGAGCACGTCGGTGATCAGATCGCCCTGGCCTTCCTGCGGCACGATCGCCCGGCCCAGGTTCACCGACGACAGGTTGCACACGACGAAGTCGCCGGCCTGCTTGGTGGTGACGATCTGATTGCCGGAGATGATCTCCTGCATCATCTTCGTCGGGCTCATGTTCTGCAGGATCTCGGTGCACAGGTTCGACGAATAGACACGGCCGACGTGCTTGTTCGGGTTCTTCCGGTTCACTTCGTCGCGGTAGAACATGAACGGGTTGCCGGTCTCGAGCTGCGACACCATGATCCGCTTGAAGATCTCGATCGCTTTGACGGTCTTGCGCGAAATGCGTTCGTCCGCGACGACTTCCTCGTACTTCTTGCGGAAGGTGCCCTCGCCCTTCTTCTCATCGAAGAAGTCCTGCAGGTACCAGCCTTTGACCCGATGGACCTCGTGCGGGTCGAACAGGTACCAGTCGCCGCGGCGCTCGACCGCTTCCATGAACACGTCGGGGATGCACACCGAGGTGAACACGTCGTGGGCGCGCAGGCGCTGGTCGCCGTTGTTCAGGCGCAGGTCCAGGAACGCTTCGATGTCGCGGTGCCACACGTCCAGATACACCGCGACCGCGCCCTTGCGCTGGCCCAGCTGATCGACCGAGACGGCAGTGTTGTTGAGCTGCTTGATCCACGGCACCACGCCGCCCGAGGAATTGGGTACGCCGCGGATCGCCGAGCCCGACGAGCGCACATAGCCCAGGTACGCGCCGACGCCGCCGCCGCCCTTGGAGACGCGGGCGATGTCGGTATTGGAGTCGTAGATGCCCTGCAGCGAGTCGTCGACGGTGTCGATGAAGCACGACGACAGCTGGCCGCCGACCTTGCCGGCGTTCTGCAGCGTCGGGGTCGCGACCGTCATGTACAGGTTCGACAGCGCCCAGTAGGCCTCGCCGACGAGCTGCATGCGGCGCTCGCGGCCGCCGCGGGTCTCGTTCTGCATCAGATACAGCGCGATGGTGAGCCAGCGCTCCTGCGGCAGCTCGAACACGGCGCGCGAGGTGTCGGTGGCCAGATACCGCGTGGCCAGCAGGTACAGGCCGTTGTAGGCGAACAGCTTGTCGCGCTCGGGCTCGATCATGCGCCCGGCTTCCTGCAGTTCCTCCTTGGAGTAGGCGCGCAGGATGTCGTTGGAATAGATGTTGCGGTCGGCCAGCGACTCCTGCAGGCCGACATAGGAGCCGTACTTCTGCTCGGCGTCGTAGAAGCGGTTGCGGCTGGCGCGCTTGTACAGGCGGTGCAGGTACAGGCGGGCGGCGAAGAATTCCCACTCCGGCGCGGTGACGTCGACCCGGGCCTCGGCCTCGCGGATCAGATGGTCGACCAGGTCGTCGGCGTTGACCGCGTCCTTGCGCTCGACGAAGCCGAACACGCTGCGCTTGTAGTCGGCGATATCGAGCTGCGGGAACTCGCCGTGGACGCGGTCGATGCTGCGCTCCAGGCGCGCGCGGTCGTACGGGATCCGGCGATTGCCGGCTTCCTTGGTGATCCAGGTGGAGACGTCGGTGTCGACGTCGGAATTTTCAGCAATTGCGGTTTGCATGGCGGCGCTCGGGGGCGGCGGCACCACGTCGTCGGCGTCGACGGCGGACGGCGCCACAGGGGTGGGGGAAGCGATCGGGGTCGGGGGCGCGTCTGCGGGCGTCGAAGGGGCGGTCGAGACGGTGTCGTGGCTGGTCATGCGTCCTCTCTCTTGGTGTCCAGTGCATTCGCGCACGCCCCGGCCCGCCCGCGTCGGGTCCGGTGGCTGCGGACGGCTCGTGTGGGGCGGGTGCGCCGCGAGACGGCGACGGCGGGTGCCGTCGGGTTCCGCGCCGCGGACCCACCCCTGTGCGGAGTGTCCACAGCGATCACCACGCGTCGTGCTTTCGCGCGGCTGTCGGCACGGTACGGACTTATGGGTGAAGGCAGGCCTTCGGTCCCACTGCACCGGATCGCTCCGGTGGCGGCGGGGACGTTCCCAATTACCGCTGCGGGGGCAGCACCGGACTGGCGTGGGGCGTCACCGGCTTCCCGTTTTTCATCCACAGGCTTGTGGCTGCGGAACCGACGTGGCCCAAGATAGTGGGGTGGTCGGACAGCGTCAACGCTAAATGTGGGGCGGGCGCGCAGATCCGCGTCAGGCCGGGAATCGGGCGGCCTCAGCCGCCGGCCGGGCACGGGGCGATGCAGATCCGGCTGCGCCAGGCAACCCCGGAAGAGGCCTATTCAGCCACGGCGACCGCGGTCCGCGCCGCCAGCGCAGTGGCGGTTGCACGCGACCAGTGCTGCCAGTCGGGGGCCGGAATCGGCAGGGGCTGGTCGTGGTCGAGCAGCCGACGCAGGTCCACCGCGGCGTAATGCGGCGCCAGCGCCTGGACCAGCGCGAAGCCGAAATCGCGCAGCACCCGGTCGCGGCGCAGCAGCGCCCAGGTGATGCATTCAGGCAGCAGGCCGTCCTCGACCGGTGGTGCGATCAGGCCGTCGTCGAGATCGGCGCCCATCTCGTCGACGATCCCGACCCCCAAGCCAGCGTGGACGTAGGTCCGGATCAGCGCGCCGTCGCGTGCGGTCACCGCGAGGTCGGCGCGCAGGTTGGCGGCCGCAAACGCGCGCTGCAGCGACGAGGCGGGCTGCCGACTCGATTCGTAGCTCACCAGCGGCACGCCGGCCAAGTCGCGTAGTCCGATCGGGCGCGGCAATGCGGTCAGCGGATGGTCGGCCGGCACCAGGACCCGCCGGCCCCACCGGTAGAGCGGAATCGCCACCAGGCCCGGCGGCGGGGCGCCGGTGCCGCTGAGGATCGCCAGATCGGCGTGGTGTTCGGCCAGCAGCCGCAGCGACTCGGCATCGCCCCCCGGCACCACGTGCACCGCGACCTCGGGCCAGTCGCATTTGAGCGCCTGCAGCGCAGGCGGCAGCGCGTGGCGGGCCTGGGTGTGGGTGGTGGCGATGCGCAGCAGGCCCTGGGCCTCGCGGCGCAGGTTGTCGGCCAGCGCCTGGATGTTGCCGGCCTCGGCCAGCAGTCGGCGGGCGTGCGCAAGCACCTGCCGGCCTTCGTCGGTCAACGCGGCGAGCGCGCGCTGGCGACGGGTGAACAGTAGGAAGCCCAGCGCGTTCTCCAGTTGCGCGAGCTGCTTGGACAGTCCCGACTGGGTCGCATGCAGGCGGCGGGCGGCCAGGGTGATGTTGTGGCCGCATTCGACGATGGCGACGAAGCTGCGCAGTTGGGTGAGGGTCATGCCTGGTCGATGCGACGGACAAAAAAGCCGGTCGCCGATGGTCGCTCGCGGCGGCGACCGGCATGTCCCATGGGCGACAACACTGTGTACCGCGATCCGGCGAAGCGGCCCGTGCCGCGCCGCGCTCAGCGCAGGCGACTCAGCGACGCCCGGCCGGCACCAACTGGTCGGACAGCAGCAACGCATTGAGCAGCAGACGTTCGGTGCCGTGCCAGTACTTGCGGTGCGCCGGGTCGTCGGCGAACAGCACGACGTTCCCGCGCCCGGTCGCGGCGACGACCGCCCACGGCGCGCCGCCGAGCCGGGTGCGGTTGCGCGCCGAGACGTAGCCGTTGACCAGCGGCGCATCGCCGATGCGCACGACAGTCGAGAAGCGGTCGCGCGCCGGTGGCAGCACCACTGCTGTTTCCTTGTTGACGAAGAGCGCGCGGCGCGGCACGCCGAAGGCCAGCGGATGGCTGATGTCGGCATCGGCCGAGACCAGGTTGCCGGAGATGCGATCCTCGGCCAGCAGGTCGCGGCGGTCGCCGAAGTCGGCGCGGCCGGTGTCATCCTCGTCGCGGGCCGGGGCCTGGCCCAGGCCGTCGACGAGCTTGCGATCGATCGCCCACTGCGAGGCACTGCCGAAGGTCACCAGCGAGCCGCCTGCGCGGATCCAGCCGCGCAGCGCCTCGATCGTCGCCTCGCTCCAGTCTTCGTAATGGCCGCCGGCCAGCACGAGGCTGGTGTAGTCGCCCAGCGGCGCGTGCGCCAGCTGGGTCGGGTCGAGCCGGGTCGCCGGCCAACGCAGCTGCTCGCTCAGCGCGAACCAGGTCGAGCCGATCTCGGTCGCGTTGACGCCCTGGCCCATGACCAGCGCGATCCTGGGCTTGCGCAGCGGGCGCACGCTGTCGCTGCCCAGGTCGATGCCGGCCACGCTCTGCCCGGTCGACAGCGCATGCGCGCGCACCCCGGCCTCGCGGGTCGCCGCATCGACCGCCGCGTGCAGCGCCTCGGCCGCCAGCGCCTGTCCGGCGAGCGGCACCACCAGCGTGCCGTAGGAGAACGCGGTCTCGCCGTCCGCGGTGCGCGCGGTGAATGGCTGGAATGCGCTGCGCACGCGGATGTCCTGCGCCAGCAGCGTGGCGAGCACGCGCGGTGCGGCCTGGTCGCGCCAGTCGATCGCATAGGCGTAGCGCGCCTGGCCGCCGAGGACGCCAGCCTCGACGGGTGGTAACGCCTGCACCTGCTCGCCCAGCGCCGGTGTCCGGCGCGCGCGTGCGAATGCGATGCCGTAGGCGTGCGCGATCGCGTACGAGGTGCTGCCGTAGACGCTCTCCTTCACCTCGGGCGTGGTCTCGAAGATCGCATGCACCAGCCGGAACTGCGGTTGCGCCGACGGCACGACGTAGGCGCTGCCGGGGGAGAACGTGGTGCCGTCGATCGTCGTCTCGCGCGCCAGTGCATGGACCTCGATGCGGTGCAGCAGCAGCAGGTCGAGCAGGCGCCGGGTCAGCGACGGATCGTGCGCATCGCCGAACACGAACGCGGCCGCGTCGTGGCGCCGGCCCTGGCTGAGCGCCGAGCGGAAGAAATCCTTCTGCAGCGCCAGCAATCCGGACTTCTCGGCGACCGCGCCGCGCAGCGTCGCCAGCCCGGTCGCGACCTGGTTGCGGATCGTGAAGCGGAACTCCAGCGGGCCGCCGGCGGTGTCCTGCACCAGGCCGCGCGAGCTGCCCTGCTCGACCGTGACACCGACCCCGCCGTGGAAGTCGGGATAGGTCGAGCCGTAGACCGGCGAGAAGTTGTCGAAGTTCTCTTTTGTGTAGTACAGCGAGCCGAGCGCATCGAGCCCCTGGGCGTGATAGCGCGCCAGCGTGACGTTGAAGTCGTAGGAGGCTTGCGGCAACAGCGGGCTGTGCATGCTCGCCGGCGACGGCTCGAAGTAGTACGTACTGCCGGCGCCCATCTCGTGGAAGTCGATCTGCACGTTCGGCGTCCATTGGTGGAACAGGTCGAGCTTGGGCCGGGTCTCGCGTTGGGTGACCGCGAGCCAGTCGCGGTTGAGGTCGGTGAAGTAGTGGTTGGTGCGACCCATCGGGAACGGCTCGACGTGTTCCTTGTCCAGCGGGTCGGCGACCGGCGGGTTCGACTTCCACGCGTTGTGCCAGTTCGCCGCGCGGTCGCGGCCGTCGGGGTTCTGCGCTGGGTCGATCAAAACGATCGCCTCATCGAGCCAGCGCGCGGTCTCCGCGCCGCGATGCGCGGCCAGGTAGTAGGCGGTCAGCAGCGCGGCCTCGCCGCTCGACGTCTCGTTGCCGTGCACGCTGTAGTACAGGCCGACGACGACCGGCAATTGCGTGGGCACGGCCGCAGCGGGATCGCGCTGGGTCGCGTGCGCGGCGCGCAGCGCTTCGAGCCGGCCGTGGTTGGCGGCCGAGGTGACGATCGCGGCGACCAATGGGCGCTCCTCGTAGCTGCGCCCGGTCTGCTGCAGCGTGATCCGGTCGGACACGCGCGCCAGTTCGCGGAAGTAGTCGACGATGCGGTCGTGCCGTGTGTAGTGGGTTCCCAGCGGATAGCCGAGGAACTGCTCGGGCGTGGGCACGTCGGGGTCGAAGTCCGCGGCCTGGGCCTGTGGAAAGTAATAAGCGGTCTGCGCGACCGCGACCAGCGGCAGCAGCGCGAGCAAGGCCAGCAGCAGCCGCATCGGCGCGCTGCGGAAGAAACGGCCGCGCTCGGGGCGCGGTGGAGGGAAGCGTCGGGCATCGGCGTATCCGGTGTGGGGCGGCGCCTGCGCAACGCGCAAGCGCGCGTTGCGGGAGCGCCGTCGGGGCGCGGGGAGCGGGTGCGGTGAGATCGGCGGCGAACGGTCAGAAGCGGTAGTCGAAACCCACCTGGAAGTAGCGCCCGCGCAGGTCGTACTGGCTGAAGTCGTAGGGCGCGCGGATGCCGGGGAAGGACGCGTCATGCGGCGGCGTCTCATCGCTGACGTTCTCGACCTTGGCGTAGAGCGTCAGCCGCTCGATGCCCGACCAGGCGAGGTAGAGATCGAACTGGTCATAGGCGTCGACCCGCGACTGCGCCGCGCGCGCCGCGGCACTGGCCTTCTGGTCGTAACCGCCGGTGCGGTACCAGGTCAGGCCGGTGTCGAAATCGCCGATCTTCCAGTCCAGGGTCGTCGTCGCCTTGTTGCGCGGCAGCGAGGGGCCGAGGTTGCTGCCGGCATAGTCGACCAGCGGACCGCCGATCGTTTGCGGGCGCTTGTAGTCGAGCACGTGGGTGAACACGCTCGACAGCCCGAAGCTGCCCGCATTGCCGGTGTGCCAGCGCTGGCGCAGCTCGGCATCCAGGCCCGAGGTCTGCAACTCGCTCAAGTTCTGGTAGCGGTTGTAGACGGCCACCAGCTTGCCGCGGGCGTCGCGCACGACATCGGCCGGGTCGTTGGTCTGCACGATCGTGGTGGTGTTGCCGGTGCCCACCAGGTTGTCGAGCTCCACCCGGTACCAATCCACGCTCAGGCTGGTGTCGGCCCACGGCGAGACGACGACGCCCAGGTTGTAGCTGCGCGTGCGCTCGGGATCGAGATCGGTGTTGCCGACAGTGAAGAACGTCGGCGTCTGGCGCGAATCGGCAACATCGGGATCATAGGGATCGACGACCGAGCCGTAGGCGATGCTGGTGGAGGCCGAGTTTTCCGACAGCGAGGGCGCGCGGAAGCCGCGCGAGGCCGAGGCGCGGACCAGCAGCGCATCGAGCGGCTGCCAGCGCAGCCCGGCCTTGGGCGAGAACGCGCTGCCGAAGTCACTGTAATGATCGCCGCGTCCGGCCAGTTGCAGTTCCAGCGTCGGGGTCACCGGCACGTTGACCTCGGCGTAGAGCGCGGCGACATCGCGGTCGCCGTCGACCGCCGCGATCGCCGGGCGCACCTGCAGGCCGGCATCGATCTGCCACGGGTTGCGCGAGACCAGCGACTCGTGCCGCCATTCGGCGCCGGCCGCGAAGCCCACGGTGCCCGCCGGCAGCTCGAACAGGCTGCCCGAAACCTTGAAGTCGACGCCGGTCAGCCGCGAGTCGGCCGGTCGCAGCGTGCTGAGCGCGATCGCGTCGAGCACCGCTTGCGGCGTCGTCGATGGCGCGTGCAGGTTCAGGCTGCCGTCGGCGAGTGCCTGCGCCAGCGTCCAGCGGTTGGCGAAGCCGCCGGCGACGGTTTCTTCCTCCTTGCTGCGCGCTGCGAACGCCGCGGCCTCCCAGTCCCAGGTGTCGGAGAACTGGCCGCGCACGCCGCCGAGCACCCGATAGGCGGTCGAGCGGTTGGTCTTGAGCGATTGGCCCAGGTCGAAGAAGGTGTACTCGATCGGCGTGGCGACGCCGTAGGGGTTGTAGGGGTTGCCGGCCGGCAGCAGGTTGGACACCGGCTCGGCCAGTCCGCTCTGCGCGTTGAGCGCGAAGCGCCCGCCCTCGAGCGTGAAGTAGGGGCTGGAGCCGAACAGCGATGCGCCGCGGATCCGGCTCACCACCAGTTCGCCGAATGCCTCGGTGGTGTCGTTGATGCGGACCGTCCCGTTGACGTAAGCCTGGTAGCGTTCGGTTGCGGGAATCAGCGTCGTGTAGGGCGCGAGATTGATCGCGCAGGTGTCGCCGGCGAGTCCGTCGATCGGCGCGCTCGCGGTCAGCACCATGCCTTGCGGGCAGTGGCCCGCGGCATCGAGCAGCGGCACCGAGGCCCCGTTGACGAGGAAGCGCGCGCCCTTGGCCGACCAGCCGTTCCAGCGGCCGCCGGGCTTGTCGGTGTAGATGCCCGAACGGGTGAGCGCGCGCTGGTCCTGGTCGAGCCGGTCGCGGTCGTAGGCCTCCAGGCTGAAGAGCAGGTTGTAGCCGTCGGTGTCGAGGTCGCCGATGCCGCCGACCAGCCGCGCACGCTGCGTGTCCAGCCCGCCAGCATCGGACGTACCCAGGCTGCCGCCCACGTCCAGGCCCTGGAAGTTCTGGCGGGTGATGATGTTGACCACGCCGGCGACCGCGTCCGAGCCGTAGACCGCCGAGGCGCCGTCCTTGAGCACCTCGATGCGTTCGACCGCGACCAGCGGCAGCGCGTTGAGGTTGACGAAGGTGTCCGACAGCCCGCCGGCCGGAAAACCGTAGTTGGCCAGCCGGCGGCCGTTGAGCAGCACCAGCGTGTTCTTCTGCGACAGGCCGCGCAGCCCGATCCCGGCCGAGCCCGACGCCCAGCCGCTGTTGCTGGTCTCATTGGCGGCGTTGCCGGTGTGGGCCGAGATCGACCGCAGCACGTCGGCGACGGTGACCTTGCCCGAGGTTTCGAGCGCCTGCCGGTCGATGACCTGCACCGGGTTCGCCGTCTCGGCGTCCGCACGGCGGATGTGGGAGCCGGTCACGGTCACCGTGCCCAGCGTGCGCGCTCCGGCGTCTGCATGACCGTCCGCGTCCTGTGCGGCGGCGAGAGAGGGGACAGACAGGGCCGCCAGGAGGGCGGCCGCAAGGCGCGAGGGGCTGGACATCTGCTGCACTGCAATACGGGGAGGGGCAGGCAGTGGGCCATGGCCGCGGGAGCGACAGAAATGGTCATCCGGACTGGCGGTATGGCGAGATGGAATGTCCGCGCGCAGCACGCCGGCCCGGGCCGGCTGGCCAGTCGGGCGCGTGGGTGATCCGATGGGGCCCGCGCGACACCGCGGGCGGTGACCACTACGTGCGATGTGCCCGCAGCAGATACTCGGCGCTGCGCATCTCGATCAGACGCGAGGCGGTGCGTTCGAAGGCCGCCGACAGCCGCTCGCCGGTGTAGAGCTGTGGCGGTTCGGTGTCGGCGGTGCACACCAGATTGACGCTGCGATCGTAGAGCTCGTCGATCAGCGTGACGAAACGGCGCGCGGCATCGTCGCGGCGGCCGTCCATCGTCGGCACGCCGCCCAGCAGCACCGTGTGGAACTCGGTCGCGATCTGGATGTAGTCGCTGGCGCCGCGCGGGCCTTCGCACAGTGCGTCGAAATCGAACCAGGCCATGCCGGTACAGCGCGCGCGCACCGGGATGCGGCGGCCGTCGAGTTCGATGCCGGCATCGCGATGCGCATCGTCGCCGCCGAGCTCGCGCCAGCGTGTGTCGAGCCAGGCGTCGGCGCCTGCATCGAGTGGCGCGCGGTAGACCGGCGAGCGGGTCAGCGCGCGCAGGCGATAGTCGGTGTCGCTCTCCAGATACACCACATGGCAGTGCTGCTCGATCAGGGCGATCGCCGGCAGGAAACGCGCGCGCTGCAGGCCGTCCTTGTACAGGTCGCCGGGCGCGGCATTGGAACTGGTCACCAGCACGATGCCGTCGGCGACCATGCGTTCGAGCAGCCGTGCCAGCAGCATCGCATCGCCGATGTCGCTGACGAAGAATTCGTCGAGCACGAGCACACGCAGCCCGGCGTCGCGCCAACCGCGGACGATCGCGGCGAGCGGATCGCGCTCGCCGGCATGGGCGCGCAGCGCGGTGTGCACCTCGCGCATGAACCGGTGGAAGTGCGTGCGCCGCTTGCCGCCCAGCCGGGGATCGGGCTCGGGGCTGCGTTCGGGGTCGCGCGGCGCGGTCGGCGCCGGCGCGTCGGCGCGCGCCTCGCCCTTGAGTGTCCGTAGCGCCAGGCCATCGTGGAACAGGTCGATCATGAAGGTCTTGCCGCGCCCCACGCCGCCCCACAGGTACAGCCCGGGAATGCCGTCGCTGTGGCCCTCACCGCCGAACAGCCGGCCGAGCAGGCCGCGCCTGGGCGGCGGCTCGTGCAGGGCCCGGTGCAGCCGGTCGAGCTCGACCAGCGCCGGCTGCTGCGCCGGGTCGTGCTGCCAGTCGCCGCGTGCGACGCCCGCGGCGTAGCGCTCGGAAGGCAGCGGCGGCAGGCTCATCGCCGGCCTCGCGTCAGTGCGTGGCCGGGACGGGCATGGCGGAGCCGACTCATCGTGCTGTGGGCAGGTAGCCGCGGACGCCGTTCTTGACCACGCCGCGCAGGTCGATCATCCGGCGGTGGAAGAAATGGCCGGTGTCGGGCATGCGCACCAGCTCGGCTTGGGCGTCGCGTTCCTCGAGCCAGCGGTAGACCGCCTCGGGATCGACGATTTCATCGGACTCGCCCTGGATCACCAGCCACGGGCAGTCCGGCAGCACGATGCGGTCGAAATCCCAGCGCCCGGCGGGCGGGGCGACCGAGATCAGCAGATCGGGCTTCAACGCATCGCTGGCACGCAACGACACGTAGGCGCCGAAACTGAAACCGGCCAGCCACAGCGCATCGCCCGGCCGCTCGCGACGCACCCACTCGACCACGGCGGTCAGGTCGTCGGTCTCGCCGTCGCCGCGGTCGAACTGGCCTTCGGAGGCGCCGGTGCCGCGGAAATTGAAGCGCAGCGTCGTCGCCCCGAGTTCGCGCAGCGAGCGCGCGACCATCGTCACGACCTTGTTGTGCATCGTGCCGCCCTCGGTGGGCAGCGGATGGCAGACCACCGCCACCAGCGGCAGCGCAGGGACATCGGCGTCGGGCAGGTCGAGTGCGGCTTCGAGTGCGCCGACCGGGCCGGCCAGCGTCAATGGGCCCGATTGCGTGGGAAAGGTGGGGGACATCATGGCGCTGATGATACCGAGCCCGCCGCGACGGCACCGTGGCGGACATGCGCAGCCGTCATGTCTGCATGCCCGGCGCCGCCCCGGCATTCGCCGCGTGCGTCAGTGCGCACGCAGACGCAGCCCGATCACCAGCGGGTCGTGGTCGGAGCTGCGCCACGGGCCGTTTGCCTCACGCTCGCGGATGTCGACCGGCTCGTCGGCGTTGCTGTGCCATTTCGCAGCGCCGGCCAGGCGCGTGGCCAGCGCCGGGCTCAGCATCACATGGTCCAGGCGACCGGCCTGGCCGTCGAACACGAAGCTGTGGGCAGGCGGCTCGGCACGAGCGAACGGGTCGCGCCAGCCGGCATCGATGAACACGCGCACCGGATCCTCCATCGCATAGGCGTTGAAGTCGCCGACCACGGCGATGCGCTCGGCGGCCGGGGTCGGTGCGGTGGCCAGCCAATCGCGCAGGCGCTGCGCCGATTCGGTGCGTGTTGCCTTCCAGCAGGCCTGGCCGTCGCCCCCGTCGGTATCGGCACCGGCGGCATCGCGGCAGCCCTTGGACTTGAGATGCACCGCGACGACGCTGAAATCGGCACCGTCCGCGCGGCCATCGCGCAGCGGCACGAAGGCCTGCGCCAGCGGCACGCGGCTCAGTTCGACGAAGGGCCCGCCTTCGAGCATGGCCGGCGCGCCCTTTGGGCGCACGCGGGTGTTGCGGTAGATCAAGCCGACCCGGACCGGATTGGTGCCGGGGCCCGTGCCGGTGTCGACGAAGCGCCAGTCGCGCGCCGGGCCCGCGGCGTTCAGGGCATCGACCAGTTGCGCGATGCTCGAATACGCATCGTAGCCGTCGTTCTCCAGTTCCATCAGTGCGGCGACATCGACATCCAGCGCGCTGATGGTCGAGACCAGGCCGTCGATCTGGCGCGCCAGTTCGGCCGGTGCGCGCGCCCCGCGTGGCGTGGGGAAGCCGCCGCCGCGGCCATCGCCGTTGAACAGGTTTTCCAGATTGAAGGCGGCCAGACGCACATCGCCTTCGACCATCGGTGCCGGTGGACGCGGCGCCGGCTGCGCCTGCAGTGGCGCGGTCAGTTGCAGCCGCCACGCGCCGTCGCGATGGTCGACGATGCCTTCGACGCCGGTCAGGACGCTGCCGGTGCGCAGCGCCTGCGCATGCGCGGGCAGGTACCAGGGCAGGCCGGCGTCGGGCGCCGCGTCGCGGCCATCGTCGAGCAGCACGCGATTGAGGGCGTTGGCGGCCTGCACCATTGCCGCGTCGCGTCCGGGCCAGGCGATCTCGGTCGGCGAGTACAGCCGGCCGTCGAAGCTTGCGATCAGTGTCCCGCGCCGTGCGCGGTCGTGCTGGCCGGTCAGGGTCAGCGGCGCATCGATGCGCACCCAGCGGCCGGCCAAGGCCGCCCAGTCATTGGGGGGTGAGGTGAGCACCAGGGGCGCGAGTCGCGGCGCGGGCGTGGTCAGCACCTCGATGCGGGACGGCTGCAGCGTCGGCACACCATCGACGTTCGTCAGGGCGCCGGCGACCCGCACATGCGCGCCCGCGGCCGGTGCGTCGTCGTGCCCGCGGGCGTCCACGAACACCGCCGGTGGCAGACCGCGCTCGGGCTTATCGGTCTGCAGGAACCAGCCACCGAGCCCGTCGCCGAAGGCACCGGTGACCTGCCCCACCAGCGTGATCGTGCGCGGCGCGGCGACAGGGGCGTCGACGAAGACGACCGGCGGCGCCGCATACGTAGCGACCGGGCCGATGGCGATCCAGGCACAGGCGAGCAGACGTGGCAGCAGACGGGCATGAGGGGGACGGCACATAGGGACTCTCCATCGGCCTCGAGGGCCTGACACGACGACGCCGCCCGAAGGCGGCGTCCAGGTGGTGCGCATGCCCGACAGGGCTTACTTCAGGTTGTCGACCATCCAATCGACCACGGCATGCATCTGCTCGTCGGTCAGCGCCGGGTTGCCGCCGCGCGCGGGCATCACGCCGGCCGCGCCGGTGAAGCCTTCGATCGAATGCTTGTACAGCGTCTCCTTGCCCTGGGCGAGGCGCGCATCCCAGTGCGCGTGGTCGAGCGTCGGCGCGCCGCCGGCGCCGGAGGTGTGGCAGCCCGCGCACAGGTTCTCGAAGATCACCGAGCCTTCGAGCGTGCCGCCGTAGGCGGCCTGCGAGGTCGCGGCCGCAGCCGCAGCGGCCGATGCGGCTGCCTGCGCGGCGGCACCGGTGGCGCCGGCGTAGACCGCGCCCACCGGCGCGATGCGCGCCTCGGTGCGCTGGGCGACATTGGGCGGAACTTCGGTCGGCACCGAACGATGCAGGAACCAGGCGCCAGCAATCAGGCCCAGTGTGACGATGGTCAGAAACACCAGCACCATCGAGAAGCGCTTGAGGAATTCGAGATCGTAGTTGCGCACGAAGCACCCTTGGCTTTGGCGACATGGTCCGCGGACCACAGCTGTGGGCGAGTATACGGCCAGGTCGGCGAAAATGCCTGCGGCGTTCCGTCGCGGCAGCGCAGCATCGCCGCGCGCCGCACAGGCTCACATCCCCGCGTAGTTCGGACCGCCGCCGCCTTGCGGGGCGACCCAGACGATGTTCTGGGTCGGGTCCTTGATGTCGCAGGTCTTGCAGTGCACGCAGTTCTGCGCGTTGATCTGCAACCGCGGGCCGTCGGGCCCTTCGACAAACTCGTAGACCGCTGCCGGGCAATAGCGCGCCTCCGGCCCGCCATAGGTCGCCAGGTTCACATCCACCGGCACGCGCGGATCCTTGAGCGTGAGATGCGCGGGCTGGTCCTCGTCGTGATTGGTGCTCGACAGGTACACCGAGCTCAGGCGGTCGAACGTCAGCACGCCATCGGGCTTGGGATACGCGATCTTCGCGTGCTGCGCGGCCGGCTCCAGGCAGGCGTGGTCGGGGCGGTCGCGGTGCAGCGTCCAGGGCGGCGTGCGGATGCCGAGCTTGGGCAGCAGCCATTGTTCGACACCGGTCATCAGCGTCGCGGTCGTACGGCCCTTCTTGAACCACTGCTTGAAGTTCTTGGACTGCGCGAGTTCGGCATGCAGCCAGCTCGATTCGAACGCGGCCGGATAGGCGGCCAGCTCGTCGCCGCCGCGGCCCTCGCCCAGCGCCGCAAACGCCGCCTCGGCGGCGAGCATGCCGGTCTTGATCGCCGCATGGCTGCCCTTGATCCGGCTGGCGTTGAGCGTGCCGGCCTCGCAGCCGACGAATGCGCCGCCGGGGAACACCAGCTTGGGGATCGACAGCAGGCCGCCGGCGGTGATCGAGCGCGCGCCGTAGCCGATGCGCTTGCCGCCCTCCAGATACTTGCGGATCGCCGGATGCGTCTTGAACCGCTGGAACTCTTCGAACGGACTCAGCCAGGGGTTGCGGTAGTCCAAGCCGACGACCAGGCCGATCGCGACCTTGCCATCCTCGGCGTGGTAGAGGAACGAGCCGCCGTAGGTGTCGTCGGTCAACGGCCAGCCGGCGGTGTGCACCACCAAGCCCGGCTCATGCTTGGCCGGATCGACCTGCCACAGCTCCTTGATGCCCAGGCCGTAGCTCTGCGGGTCGCGGCCCTCGTCGAGCGCGAAGCGTGCGATCAGTTCGCGGCCCAGCTGCCCGCGCGAGCCCTCGGCGAAGATCGTGTACTTGGCATGCAGTTCCATGCCCAGCTGGAACTCGGCGGTCGGCTGGCCGTCCTTGCCGATGCCCAGGTTGCCCGTTGCCACGCCGCGCACTGCACCCTCGTCGGTGTAGAGCACTTCGGCCGCGGCGAAGCCGGGGAAGATCTCCACGCCCAGGGCTTCGGCCTGCGTCGCCAACCAGCGCGTGACCGCGCCGAGGCTGACAATGTAGTTGCCGTGGTTCTTGAAGCAGTCGGGCAGCAGAAAATCCGGCGTGGCCTTCGCGCCGGTCTCGTCCAGGAACAGGAACGCATCGCGCGTGACCGCCTGCTTGAGCGGCGCGCCCTTGGCCTGCCAGTCGGGGATCAGTTCGGTCAATGCGCGCGGGTCGACGATCGCGCCCGAGAGGATGTGCGCACCGGGTTCGGAGCCTTTCTCCAGCACGCAGACCGACACCTCGCGCCCGGCCTGCGCAGCCAGTTGCTTGAGCCGGATCGCGGTCGACAGGCCACCAGGGCCGGCGCCGACGACGACCACGTCGTACTCCATCGATTCGCGCGGGCCGTGGGTCTGCAGCAGTTCCTGAGGTGTCGTCATCGTTGCCTTGGGCGGGTGCCTGGGTGATGGGAGCGTCCGTCGGGCAGCATCGCAGCATGCGTGCGATGGCGGCGTGGCCGCGGCCGGCAAGTGTAGCGCGCCGTGTTGCGCGGCCCGCTCAGCGCGGCTTGGCAGGCAGCGGGAACGGCGTGACGACCTTCTCGCCCGAGGTCGCATCGCGGATCGCCGACTGCCCTTTTTTCTCGACTTCCTCGACCCGCAGCACGCTCTGCATCGGCAGATGCAGCGTGCGGGTGTGGCCGAATTCGGCCTGCAGCCGTTCTTCGGTCGGATCGACGACCAGGCCGTCGTGCACATCGAACACCAGGTCCGAGACTTCGACAAAGCCCCACAGCCGCCCGCTCTCCACGCGCTGCGCGTACAGCTCGTAGACCTTGCCGTGGGTGAGGAAGGTGATCTTGTAGAGCGTCTTGGCGGTCATGGCCAAAGTATAAGAGTCGGGCTTGGGATGGGCGATGCCATGGCTGGCCCGCGCATGCCCATCCTGAGGCCCCAACGCTGGCCTTCAGTAGCCCTTGAGCCGCCGCAGCCGCTGGCCGATCGCGTGGCGCGAGACCAGCGCGAAGGCCACGCCGACCAGAAACCCGGCCAGATGCGCGGCCCAGGCCACGGCGCCGAAGGCCGGGCCGATGTAGGCGAAGAACACCTGCAGCAGGGCCCACACTCCGATCAACAGCGAGGCCGGCGCGCGGACGAACTCCAGGAACAGGCCCAGCGGCACGACCACGCCCAGCCGTGCGCGCGGGAACAATGCCAGGTACGCGCCGATCAGCGAGGACACCGCGCCACTGGCGCCGATGATCAACCGGTCCGGCGCGCCGATCGCCAGCACCGCAGCCAGGTTCGCCACCGCCCCGCCCAGCACGAACAGCACCAGCAACCGCCAGGCGCCCATCAGCCGCTCGGCCGGCAGGCCGAAGATCAGCAAGAACACCAGGTTGCCCAGCAGGTGGGCCCAGTCGGCATGCAGGAACAACGCCGTCACCAGGCGCAGCCAGGGGCCGGGGTCGAGCCAGTTGACCAGGACACCGTCGGTGCCGACCGGCTCGCCGTACAGCGCGCCCCAGTCCAGCAGCAGGGCGTAGTGCTCGTTGGCCGAGCGCGTGCTCGCCCACAGGAACGTCACCCACAACAATACAAACAGCATCGGCACGGCCCAGCGCAGCGGGGCTTTGGCGCGACGGTTGGGGATCGAGACGAACATGGGCGCACGCATTGTCGAGGGGGCGGCAGGCCCGGGTAAAGCGCGCCGCGACGGCCTCCGGGCATGCCGCAATGCAGCACGGTTCCGGACGGGGAGGTACGGTATAGTGCGCCCGCCGAGCGCGTCGGGAGGGGTTTTCCGAGGGCGAACGGACATCACAGGCCAGGCCTTTAAGGTCGCGTTCTGCGAACCAGGCCCGGACCATCAAGTACACCTTCGAGAGAGAGGCGACCATGGCGACCCACCCCCGCATCATTCAATGCACCGCGTTGGCACTCGGCATCGCCGGCGCCCTGGCATTCGCAGGCCAGGCGCACGCCGCCGGCTTCCAGCTCAAGGAAAACAGCGTCAAGTCGATGGGCGCCGCGTTCGCCGGCACCGCCGCCAAGACCGGCGACAGCTCGGTGGTCACCAACAACCCGGCGGTGATGACCCAGTTCGAGGGCACGACCATGCAGGTCGACCTGACCGTCATCGACCTCAATTACGAATACAAGGGGGCCGCGGTCGACGCCCTCGGCCGCCCGATGTCCGGCAACAATGGCGGCAACGCCGGCGACGTGACCCCGGTGCCGGCAATGTCGGTCGTCCACAAGTTCGACAATGGCACCGCGCTGGGCGCGATGGTCAGTGCGCCGTTCGGCCTGAAGACCGAGTACGACCCGGGTTGGGTCGGCCGCTACGCGGCGCTGACCTCGGAAGTGGAAATCATCGACCTGACGCTCTCGGGCGCGGTGGATCTGGGTGACCGTTTCTCGGTCGGCCTGGGCGTCATCGCTTCGCGCGCGGACGTCACGCTGTCGAAGGGGGTCGATTTCGGCGCGCTGCTGTTCTCCAATCCCGCGACCCGCCCGCTGCCGTTCGCCACGCCGCAGGGCGCCGATGGCACCGCCGAAGTGCAGGGCGACGACAACGGCTTCGGCTGGCTGATCGGCGCGCACTTCCGTCCGACCGACGCTGTGTCGATCGGCGTGAGCTACCGCTCGGAAATCGATTACGAGCTCAGCGGCACCGTCGACTGGACCGTGCCCGACAACGCGCGTGCGGTCTTCAATGCCAGCCCGATGACCCGTCCGCTGTTCGTCGACGGCAATGCCCGCGCCGAGCTGACCACCCCGTCGATCCTCAACGTCGGCGCGACCTGGCAGGTCACCGACGGTTTCATGCTGGCGGCGACCTACGCCCGCACGGGCTGGGAATCGATGCGTGAGGTCCGCATCCAGTTCGAGAACCCGGATCCGGATTCGGTCGAGCCGTTCGACTGGAAGAACAGCGACTTCTACTCGCTGGGCGCCGAGTTCCAGCTCAACGATGCCTGGACGCTGCGTGGCGGCGTGGCCTACGACGAGACGCCCACCAACCTCGAGCACCGCACCCCGCGTCTGCCCGATGCCAACCGCATGTTCTATTCGGTCGGTGCGACCTGGAAGCTCAACGACGCGTTCGACGTCAACCTGGCCTACACCCGCATCGAGCCGCGCAATCCGCAGATCAACACCGGCAGTGGCGGTTCCCGTCTGCGCGGTGCGTTCGACGGCAACGCCAACCTGTTCGGCGTGTCGGCGCAGTACCGCTTCTGATCGCAGCGGTCTCGCTTGACGAAAAGACCCCGCGTTAGGCGGGGTCTTTTTTTTGGGCGCGGGCCTGTCGGCGTCCTTGCGCGGACGCCCTCCGGAGGCGCGCCGACTACAATGCCGGTCCTTCTGATGCTATCGGGACGACCTTGTCCATGACCACGCTCGGCACCCCGCTGTCCCCCTCCGCCACCCGCGTGCTGCTGCTCGGCTCCGGAGAACTGGGCAAGGAGGTCGCGATCGAGCTGCAGCGGTTCGGCGTCGAAGTCATCGCCGCCGATCGTTACGCCGATGCGCCGGCGATGCAGGTCGCGCATCGCAGCCATGTGCTCGACATGCTCGATCCGGCCGCGCTGCGCGCGCTGATCGCCGCCGAGCGCCCGCATCTGGTGGTGCCCGAGATCGAAGCGATCCACACCGACACCCTGGTTGCGCTCGAGCGCGAGGCCGGGCTGCAGGTGGTGCCGACCGCGCGCGCGACACGGCTGACGATGGACCGCGAGGGCATCCGCCGGCTCGCGGCCGAGACGCTCGGCCTGCCGACCTCGCCGTACCGCTTCGTCGACACCCATGCGCAGTACCGCGAGGCGATCGCGGCGATCGGCCTGCCGTGCGTGGTCAAGCCGGTGATGTCGTCGTCGGGCAAGGGCCAGAGCACGGTGCGCACGGAGGCCGATGTCGATGCGGCCTGGGACTACGCGCAGACCGGCGGCCGCGCAGGCGCCGGGCGTTGCATCGTCGAGGGCTTCGTCGACTTCGAGTATGAGATCACGCTGCTGACCGTGCGTCATGCCGGCGGCACCGCGTTCTGTGCGCCGATCGGCCATGTGCAGATCGCCGGCGACTACCGCGAGAGCTGGCAGCCGCAGGCGATGTCGCCGCGCGCGTTGGCGCGGGCCCGCGAGATCGCACGCGCGGTCACCGACGACCTGGGCGGGTGCGGCGTGTTCGGCGTCGAACTGTTCGTGCGCGGCGACGAGGTCTGGTTCAGCGAGGTCTCGCCGCGCCCGCACGACACCGGCCTGGTCACGCTGGCCTCGCAGGACCTGAGCGAGTTCGCATTGCATGCGCGCGCGATCCTCGGCCTGCCGATCCCGGTCGACGCCGACGACACGGTGTTGCTCGCCGGACCCGGCGCGTCCTGTGCGCTGCTGGCGCAGGGGCACGGCGTGCCCGCGTTCTCGGGAATCGAGGCCGCGCTGCAGGCGCCGCACAGCGCGCTGCGCCTGTTCGGCAAGCCGTCGGTCGCGGGCCAGCGCCGGGTCGGCGTGACCCTGGCGCGCGGCGAGGATGTCGAGGCCGCGCGGGCTGTCGCGCGCGACGCGGCGGCGGCGATCAAGATCGAGCTCAAGTGAGCGCCGTGCTGCCGTTGCCCGCAGTCGCAGGCGGCCGGTCGTGCTGAGCCTGTCGATGCTGCTGTTCCCGGTCCTGGGCGCGGTCGCCGGGATTCTGGCCGGCCTGCTCGGAATCGGCGGCGGCCTGGTGCTGGTGACCGCGCTGGTCTGGCTGTTGCCGATCTACGGCATCCCGAAGGACGCCGCGATGCATGCCGCGCTCGCGACCTCGCTGGCGAGCATCGTGCTGACCGGCATGTCGTCGGCCCGCGCGCATCACCGTCGTGGCAGTGTCTTGTGGCCGTCGGTCGCCTGGCTGGTGCCTGGCATGTTGATCGGTGGTTGGTTGGGCGCGCGGCTGGCGATCGGACTCGACGGCGAGGTGCTCAAGTACGGCGTGATCGCGTACTGCGCGATCGCCGGCACCCAGATGCTGCTGTCGCGCTCGCCGCCCGACACCGGGGCGGCGGTCGTGCCGTCGGGCGCGGGCATGACCGGCGCCGGGATCGGGATCGGCATCGCCTCATCGCTGGTGGGCATCGGCGGCGGCAGCATGACCGTGCCGTTGCTGGTCTGGCGAGGCGTGCAGCCGGTGCGCGCGGTCGGCACCTCGGCGGCCTGCGGTGTGTTCATCGGCCTGGCCAGCGCGTCGGGCTATGCGTTGCAGGCGCCCGGCGACGTGCTGCCGTCGATGGCCTGGGGCTATGTCTATCTGCCGGCCGCGATCGGCATCGCGCTGGCCTCGGTGCTGGTCGCGCCGCTGGGCACGCGACTGGCGCATGCGATCAGCGGGCCGGCACTCAAGCGGGTGTTCGCGGTCTTCATGTACTGCATCGGCGCCAGCCTGCTGCTGTGGTGAGCCGCCGCGCCGCCGGCGCGCGCGTCCCCCTGGATTTCGAACCGGCGCGCTGTGCCGCCGATGGAGTGTTGCGATGACCGTGTCTTCCCCCCACATGCCCGAATCGATCCGCGCGCTGGCGCCGACGATGACCGACTGGCGCCAGGCGATCCATGCTTGGCCGGAGCTGGGCTTCGAGGAGGAGCGCACCTCGGCGCTGGTCATCGAGACCCTGCGTGGCCTGGGACTGGAGGTGCATACCGGCCTGGGCGGCACGGGCGTGGTCGCGGTGATCGACAGCGGCGCGCCGGGCCTGTCGATCGGTCTGCGCGCGGATATGGACGCGCTGCCGATGGACGAGGACAGCGACCTGCCGTTCCGCTCGCAGCGCCCGGGCGTGGCCCACACCTGCGGCCACGATGGGCACACGTCGGCGCTGTTGGGCACAGCCCAATACCTGGTCGCGCATCCGCCGGCCAGCGGGCGCGTGGTGTTGATCTTCCAGCCGGCCGAGGAGGGCGGGCGCGGCGCGATCCGGATGATCGAGGACGGGTTGTTCGATCGGTTCCCCTGCGACGAGGTCTACGCCTTCCACAACATGCCCGCGCTCCCGTCCGGCCGGGCCAGCGTGCGCGCCGGCGCCACGCTGCAGTCGCTGGCGGTGTTCGAGATCGCGATCGAAGGCATCGGCGGTCACGCGGCCGCGCCCCACCGTGCGAACGATCCGCTGCAGGTGGCCGCCCGCCTGGCGGTGGACATCGGCGCGATCGTCGGCCGCCACATCGACCCGATGGAAGCGGCGCTGATCAACGTCGGTTCGCTGCAGGCCGGCACGACCCACAACATCATTCCCTCGACCGCCTCGCTCAGCGGGACGATCCGCTCGCTGTCGACGGACGTGCACGAGGCGCTGCTCGCTCGCGTGCGCGCGCTGTGCGAGGGGCATGCGCAGATCTCGGGCTGCACGATCCGGCTGGAGATCCCGCATTCGTGCCCGCCGTGCGTCAACGCACCCGCGCAGGCCGCGCTGGCGGCCGAGGCGATCGGCGACGTGCTCGGCGCGGAGAACGTCAGCACCGATCTGCGCGCCTACCCCTTTTCCGACGATTTTTCGTACATGCTGCAACAGTGGCCCGGCGCCTACCTGTTCCTGGGCATGGACAGCGCCATGTGCCACCACCCGACGTTCCGTTTCGACGATGCGCTGCTGCCGGTCGCCGTCGCGGTGTTCGATCGCATCGTGCGCCGGCGTCTGGGATGAACGCCGCGCTCGCGAGTCCAGGTGCCGGGCCGGTCGCGTACGCCGCCGGACCTGCCAGGGCTTAAGCTGTCGTCGCGCCGCAACGCGCGGCGTCCCGAAGTTCGTTCGAGTGCCCCATGCCCAACCGCGACTGGGTGGCGCAGGCCATCCGCAAGATCGAGGCCGACTTCAACCGTTCGGCCGACACCCACCTGATCCCGCTCGACCTGCCGGGCTTCCCCGGCATCGACGTCTACTTCAAGGACGAGTCCAGCCATCCGACCGGCAGCCTGAAGCACCGGCTGGCGCGGTCGCTGTTCCTCTACGCGCTGGCCAACGGCTGGTTGCGCGCGGGCAGCACGGTGGTCGAGGCCTCCAGCGGCTCGACCGCTGTGTCGGAGGCCTACTTCGCGCGGTTGCTCGGCCTGCCGTTCGTCGCGGTGATGCCGGCCTCGACATCGCCGGAGAAGATCGCCGCGATCGAGTTCCAGGGCGGGCGCTGTCATCTGGTGAAGAACGCCTGCGACATCGCCGCGGCCTCCACGCAGCTGGCGCGCGAGTGCGGCGGGCATTTCATGGACCAGTTCACCTACGCCGAGCGCGCGACCGACTGGCGGGCCAACAACAATATCGCCGAGTCGATCTTCAAGCAGATGGCGCAGGAAGTGCATCCGGTCCCCGCGTGGATCGTCTGCAGTGCCGGCACCGGCGGCACCAGCGCGACGATCGGGCGTTATGCGCGCTATCGCGGTTTCGACACCCGGGTGCTGTGCGCCGATCCCGAGCACTCGGCGTTCTTCGACCACTACGCGCGCAGCCTGCGCCGCGAGCCGGCGCCCGAGGACCTCGCGCCGACGCCGCCCTCGCGCATCGAGGGCATTGGACGACCGCGCGCCGAGCCCAGCTTCATTCCCGGCTGCGTCGATGCGATGGTCCGCGTTCCCGATGCGCTGAGCCTGGCGGGCATGCGCTACGTCAACGCGCGCCTGGGCCGGCGCGTCGGCGGCTCGACCGGCACCAACTTCGTCGGCGTGTTGCGGGTCGCGCAGACCATGCGCGCGGCCGGCCGCACCGGCGCGATCGTCACCATCCTGTGCGATGGCGGCGAGCGCTACGCGCACAGCTACTACAGCCCGGACTGGATCGCCGCGCAGGGCTTCGACATGGACGCGGCCGATGCCGCGATCCGTGCGAGCGCCGACACCGGCGCCGCGCTGCCGTCGCTGGCCGACGCGGTCAGCGACCCGGGTTGCGGCTAGAACCGACATCCAAGCGCTTCACAACGAGGCGCGTGGATCAACCTGGGGTAAACCCCAGGTGCGGCCAGGTTAACGATTCGTTACAACGAATCCGCCGGCAGGAGGCCGGCGACCCTCGCCACAGGAGTCCGCATGATGCCGATCCGCCGCCACTGCCTGGCCGCAGCCGTCTCGTCGTCCCTGCTCGTCGTCCTTCCGCTCACCGTCGCCGCCCAGCAGCCCCCGGCCCCCGCGCCGCAGGCGCGCACGCTCGACACCGTGCAGGTCACCGGCACCCGCATCCGCAAGGCGGAAATGGAGACCGCGGTTCCGGTCCAGGTGCTCACCCGCGAGGACATCCAGCGCAGCGGGTTCACCTCCGTCGCCGACATCGTGCAGAACCTCACTGCCAGCGGCGCCGCGCTCAACACCAAGTTCAATTCCAGCGGCAACTTCGGCTTTCCGCCCGATGGCGGCGGCGTCGGCGCCGGCGCCGCAACGGTCGACCTGCGGCACCTGGGCGCCAAGCGCGTGCTGGTGCTGGTCGACGGCATCCGCTGGGTCAACGAGTCCTCGGCCTCGGGCGTCGGCTCGGCCGTCGACCTCAACACGATCCCGCTGTCGCTGATCGAGCGCATCGAGGTGCTCGAGGACGGCGCCTCGTCGATCTACGGCTCCGACGCGATCGCCGGCGTGGTCAACATCATCACCCGTCGCGATGCCGACGGCGGCAGCCTCGACCTGCACTACGGCGAGTACGACGACCTGGGCGGCGCGACCTGGGGCGCGGACCTGGGCTGGGGCGGGCACAGCGAACGCGCCCAATGGTTCTTCGGCGCGTCGTACTACAAGCAGCGGCAGATCGCCTCGACCAAGTTCGACAACGCCAGCGTGCCGGTGCCGGGCACGGGGTTGGCCAACGGCAGTTCGGCCACGCCGTCGGGCCGCTTCGTGTTCCGCGATCCCAACACCGGTGAGGATTTCGACCTCACGCCCAACGACGGCGCGACCTCGCCGGTCTACGACCCCAGCCAGACCGGCTGCACGCGGACCGACGACTTCCACTGCTTCGGCACTGCCGACCGCTACAACTTCGCGCCCAACAACCTGCTGCTGACCCCGTCGGAGCGCAAGTCGGTATTCGGCCAGGTGCGCTTCGAGTTCAGCCCGCAGCTGTCGGGCTATACCCGCGTGCTCTACAACACGCGCACCTCGGCCAACCAGGCTGCGCCCGAGCCGTTCTTCCTCGGCACCGATGCCGGCGTCTACAACCCCTGGGCCGAGCAGCGGCTGACGATCTCCGCGCGCAACCCCTACAACCCGTTCGGCTTCGACCTGACCACGGTGGGCCAGGACGCCAACCTGTTCCTGCTTGGCCGGCGGCCAGTCGAGGGCGGGCCACGCCGCTACACCCAGGACGTCAAGACCTGGTATGTCGCCGCAGGCCTGGAAGGCATTTTCGGCGTCGGCGATCGGACCTGGAACTGGGACCTCAACCTCGTCCGCAGCCAGAGCCGCGCCGAGCAGGTCAACACCGGCAGCTACAACGTGCGCCGCATCAACGAAGCCCTGGGCGACCCCGACGCGTGCGCGGCGATCGCCGGCTGCGTGCCGCTGAACATCTTCGGCGGGCCGGGCACGATCACCCAGGAGATGCTCGCCTTCATCCAGCCGGTGGTGCGCGACGCCAGCCGCAACACGCTGACCCTGGCCTCGGCCAACGTCACCGGCGATCTGGTGCAGTTGCCGGCCGGCGCGCTGTCGTTCGCGGCCGGTCTGGAGCATCGTCGTTATGAGGGCAGCTACACGCCCGATCCGATCACAATCGCGGGCGAGTACAACGGCGTGCCCTCGGGCGCGACCTCGGGCGACTACGACGTCAACGAGGCCTACGCCGAGTTCAACGTGCCGCTGCTGCGTGATTCATGGTTCGGCGACAGCCTCGATCTGAGCATCGCCGGACGCTATTCGGACTATTCGACCTTCGGTGGCGAGACCACCGGCAAGGTCGGCCTGCGCTGGCAGCCGGCCGACGAATTTCTGTTGCGCATGAGCTATGCCGAGGGCTTCCGCGCGCCGTCGATCGGCGAGCTCTACGGCACGCTCAGCCGCTTCGACGCGACGCTCGTCGATCCGTGCTCGGGCGCTGCCTCGTCGTCGCCGGCCTGCGCCGCCGATGGCGTGCCGGCGGGCTACGAGCAGACCAACTCGCAGATCTCGGTGGTGACCTCAGGCAATGCCGACCTCGAGCCCGAGCACAGCCGCAGCCTGATGGTCGGCGCGGTCTGGAGCCCGTCGTTCGCCGACGGCGTGACGTGGTCGGATCGCCTGGACCTGGGCGTGACCTTCTACCGCCACCACATCGACGGCGCGATCCAGGCGCCGGACGCGCAGGCGATCCTCGAGCGCTGCATCGCCACCCGCGATCCGCTGGCCTGCGCCTCGTACGACCGCAGTGAGCGCGGGCAGATCGTCCGTTTCGACGACATCCTCGCCAACCTCGGCACGATCAAGACCGACGGCTGGGACTTCACCGCTGCCTGGACGCTGCCCGAACACACCTGGGGCCGCCTGCGCTTCGATGCGAAGGCGACCTGGGTCGGCCGCTACGAGTTGGTCAACGAGTCGGGCGAGGCCGAGCCGCGGCGGCCCGGCGTCGAGGTCAACAACAGCGCGATCCCCGAGTGGACCGGCACCCTGGTCACCGACTGGACGCGCGGGCCGTGGTCGCTGGCCTGGACCATGCGCTACATCGACCGGCTGGTCGAGTCGTGCGGCGGTGCGATCGGCTTTGCGATCTGCCCCGACAGCGTCAACGACCGCAACGCGCTTGGCGCGACCACCTACCACGACCTGCAACTGTCCTGGCGCAGCACCGCGTGGCTCGAAGGCACGCGGGTCAGCATCGGCGTCAACAACCTCACCGGCAAGACGCCGCCGGTGTGCCTGAGCTGCAGCCTCAACGGCTACGACGCCTCGACCTACGACCTGCCCGGCCGTTTCGTCTACGCGCGGCTGGGCGTGGACTTCTGAGCCACGGCGGGGGATGCGGCCGGCGAGGCGCGCCGGCCGCTGTCTCCCGCCAGCCCGAACAGCGGTCGCAGCCAGCGCACGCGCCGGATCAGCAGTTCGTGGATGAGCACGCAGCCGGCCACGGTGATCGCCAGCACCCCCAGCGGTTCCCACACCGGGCCCAGCCCCAACGGGATCAGCCAGTACGCAGCCAGCACGATCAGGCTCTGGTGCAGGATGTACCACGGGTACACCGCCTCGCTGGCGTAGGCCAGGCCCGGCCACGGCCGGTTGAGCGCATGGGCGCCCCAGGCCAGTAGCGCGAGCAGGGCGGTCCACCAGTAGATCGACAGTGCCACGATCGACACGCCCTGCCAGCCGCCCTCGGGCATCATCGCAAGGAACGGCGCAGGCGACAGCGCGCCGGCATCGATCAGATGGCCCACCGCGCGCAGGCCCACATGGACGCCGCCGGTGACCAGCGCCAGCCCGAACAGCGGCCAGCGCCCCGCGCGCAGCCGGGCCCACACCACGTCGCTGCCCCCGATCAACACGCCGAAGGCGAAAGCCACGAAGTAGCCGGCGTGGTTGAACCAGTCGTCGACCAGGGCGTGTGTCGATGGAAAACGTGGGGCGAGCGTCACCAGTGCAAACAAGTACCAGGCCGGCGGCAGCAACCACAGCAGCCAGCGCCCGCGGGTGGTCAGCCAGTCGCGCGCCCGGGCGCCGCCGAACCGGCGCAGCAGTGGCCGTGCCGCCAGCACCAGAAGCGTGTACGCCCACAGGTAGGGCAGGTACCACAGGTGGTTCCAGGTGAAGCCGTATTCGGCGCCGGTGAACGTGCCGGCCGGCCAGGGCCGGAACTGCAGGTAGCGCAGCAGGAAGGCGCCGTAGCCGGGGTCGATCGTGCCCAGCATGCGCGCCTCGCAGTAGGCCTGGACCGGCACGATCGCGACGATGCCAAAGGCCAGCGGCAGCAGCAGGCGCCAGCTGCGGCGCGCCGCCAGCGCACCGGGCGCGCGCCGGGCCAGCACCAGGCCGAGCGCCAGGCCCGAGATCAGGAACAGCAGCGACATGCGCCAGCGGTTGATCGCGACCATCGGCCACTCGACCCAGGACAGCAGGGTCGGGCTCTTGATGTGGAAGCCCCAGTCGACCACGTAGACCATGCCCACGTGGTAGAGGATCAACAGGCCGAAGGCGATCACCCGCAGGGCGTCGATGTCGTGGCGTCGGGACATGGGAGCTGCGCATGGGAAGGGGGCGCCATCGTCGGCCCCGGTGCCCGTCCCCCGGCGCGGCAAGGGCCGAGACGACCGCCCCCGGGGACGAACGGATGGCCTCGCGGGGCGGCGCGGCCCGCGCCCGCGAGCTGGCTGCCTACAATGCCGCGATGTCCTCACCCCCGTCCGATGCGCCGTCCGCGGCCGAACGCTATCTGGCCATCCGCCGCCCGCTCGAGGTCGGCTACTGGCTGATCACCTGCCTGCTGTCGGCGGTGGGCAACAGCGCGACCGTCTGGATCGACGTCCAGCGCGCGGGCCTTGGGAGCGCGCAATGGGAAGTGGTGAGCTGGGAGGCGGGCAGTGCGCTGGCACTGTTGGCGCTGGTGCCGGCCACGGTCTGGTTCACCGCGCGCTGGCCGGTGCACCTGGACACCTGGTGGCGGCGGCTACCGCTGTACGCGCTGGCGAGCGTGGTCTGGTCGCTGCTGCACGTGGGCCTGATGGTCGGCATCCGCAAGGCGGTCTACGCGCTGCACGGCGCCCAGTACAGCTTCGATGGTGCCTATTTCTACGAGTACCTCAAGGACGTGCGCACGTTCCTGGGCATCGTGGTGCTGCTGCACGGCTATCGGTTGCTGCTCAGGCGCCTGCAGGGCGAGGCCTCGCTGCTCACCGCACCCGACGACGGCGCCGCCCCCGTGGAGCCGGTGGAGCGGCCCGAGCGTTTCCTGGTGCGCAAGCTCGGCCGCGAGTTCCTGGTCGCCGCCGACGACATCGAATGGGTGCAGGCCGCGGGCAACTACGCCAACCTGCACGTGCGCGGCAAGGTGTATCCCTTGCGCAGCACCCTGGCCGACCTGCAGGCCAGGCTCGACCCGGCACGCTTCGTGCGCGTGCACCGCAGCCATCTGGTGAACGTCGCGCGCATCGCCTCGATCGAGCCGCTCGACAGCGGCGATGCGCGGCTCCATCTCGACGACGGCACCGTGGTGCCGTGCAGCCGGCGCTGCCGCGAGGCCCTGCGCGCGGCAACCGGTACCTGAGTCCGGCGTTACTGCACGTGCGCGAGCGCTGCGCCGGCTTTTGCTTCAGCGGAAGAAGCGCAGCAGGGTGCGACGCAGCCAGCCGCCGTTCTCGTGGGTACTGGTGAAGCCGTTGAGATGCTGCTTGACGGTCGGCGAGTACGCCTTGTCGTCGCTGCGGATATGGTTGAACAACCAGCGCACGAGCATCGCACGCAGCTCATCGAGCATGTCCTCGCCGGCCTGGAAGCGCAGCCGATACTCCTGGACGCGGCGCGCAAACAGTTCGTGGACACGGCGATGGGCGGCGCAGAACGCATAGCCCGCTTCCTCCATCAGCGCCTCTTCGAACGCGAAATGCGAGAGCGTGTAGTCGACCAGCTCATCGAGCACCTCGCTGACGGCTTCGCGCGAGTGCCCGTGCCGCGCGAGTTCGAGCTGGTTGATCATGTCGACGATCCGCCGGTGCTGGCCATCGATGACATCGATACCCGTGTCCAGCTCGTCCCGCCATACCACTACCGACATCGTCCGCGCCCCGCATCCCTCTGGTTGCAGAGCATCTTGGGCGGCGATCCGGGGACCGGCCTTGATCGGACGCAATGACGTGGCGCCGTCCGTGTGCTTGTCCGGCACGCGGCCCGCAGGCGGGATCAGCTGCGGCGGGCGCGTGCGAAGGCGTCGGCGAGCGCGTTGTTGGCCGGCGGCGCACTCGGCTTGGGCGCACCGCCGCCCGGGCGGCCGCCGCGGCCGGGCCCGCGCGAATCGCGCGTTGCGGCGTCGCGCGATCCGCGCGCCTCGCGCGGTGTGGGCGTATCGTCCAGGCGCCGGGTCAGCGCGATGCGCTTGCGCGCCACGTCGACCTCCAGCACCTTGACCTTGACGATGTCGCCGGCCTTGACCACATCGCGCGGGTCCTTGACGAAGGTGTCCGACAACGCCGAGATGTGCACCAGGCCGTCCTGATGCACGCCGATGTCGACGAACGCGCCGAAGGCGGCGACGTTACTGACCACGCCTTCGAGGATCATGCCTTCGCGCAGGTCCTTGATGTCCTCCACGCCCTCAGCGAACTGTGCGGCCTTGAACTCCGGCCGCGGGTCGCGACCGGGCTTCTCCAGCTCCTTGAGGATGTCGCGCACCGTGGGCTCGCCGAAGCGTGCGTCGGTGAACTGCGCCGGCTTGAGCCCGCGCACGAAGCTGCCGTCGCCGATCAGCGAGGCGATCGGGCGGCCGGTGGCCGCAACGATGCGCTCGACCACCGGATAGGCCTCGGGTGCACCGACGATGCATCGAGCGGTTCATCGCCGTCGGCGATGCGCAGGAAACCCGCGCACTGCTCGAATGTCTTCTCGCCCAGACGCGGGACCTTGAGCAGATCGCGGCGGCGCTTGAACGGCCCGTTGGCGTCGCGATGCACGACGATGTTCTCGGCGACCCCGGCCGACAGCCCGGACACGCGCGCCAGCAGCGCGCTGGACGCGGTGTTGACGAACACGCCGACCGCGTTGACGCAGTCCTCGACCTTGGCATCGAGTGCGCGCGCCAGCCGGTACTGGTCGACGTCGTGCTGGTACTGGCCCACACCGATCGCCTTGGGCTCGATCTTCACCAGTTCGGCCAGCGGGTCCTGCAGGCGCCGCGCGATCGACACCGCGCCGCGCAGCGACACGTCGAGCTGCGGGAACTCGCGCGCGGCGGTTTCGGAGGCCGAGTACACCGACGCGCCAGCTTCGCTGACGACGATCTTCTGCAGTTTCAGTTCGGGCGCGCGCTTGATCAGATCGGCGACCAGGCGGTCGGTCTCGCGCGAGGCGGTGCCGTTACCGATCGCGACCAGTTGCACGCCGTGCCGCGCGCACAGCGCCTGCAGCACGTGCAGCGACTGGTCCCACTGCCGGCGCGGCTCGTGCGGGTAGATCGTCTCGGTGGCGACCAGTTTGCCGGTCGCATCGACCACCGCGATCTTGCAGCCGGTGCGGATGCCCGGGTCGAGCCCGAGCACGGTCTTGGGGCCGGCCGGTGCGGCCAGCAGCAGATCCTTGAGGTTGTCGCCGAACACTTCGATCGCCTCGCCCTCGGCCTTCTCGCGCGCCTTGCCCAGCAGGTCGATCATCAGATGCAGGTGGATCTTCGCGCGCCAGGCCAGCCGGCAGGCATTGCGCAGCCAGGCATCGGCCGGGCGGCCGCGCTCGGCGATGCCGGCATGCAGCGCGATGCGGCCCTCGGCGTAGGCGTTGCCCTGCTCGGCATCGGGGCCGGGATCGAGTTCGAGGGTCAGGAACTCCTCGCGCCGGCCGCGCAGCAGCGCCAGCAGGCGGTGCGAGGGAATCTTCGCCAGCGGCTCGGCATGGTCGAAGTAGTCGCGGAACTTCTCGCCGGCCGCTTCCTTGCCCTCGACGACCTTCGCCCGGATCACGCCGTTCGCGTCGAGCCAGGTGCGCAGTTCGCCGATCAGCGCCGCGTCCTCGCCCCAGCGTTCGATCAGGATCGCGCGCGCACCCTCGAGCGCGGCCTTGACGTCGGCCACGCCCTTGTCGGCATCGACGAAACCGGCGGCGACGTCCTCGGGCACTTGCGTGGGATCGGCCAGCAGACCGTCGGCCAGCGGCTCGAGTCCGGCCTCGCGGGCGATCTGCGCGCGCGTGCGGCGCTTGGGCTTGTAGGGCAGATACAGGTCCTCGAGCCGCGCCTTGCTGTCGGCGGCCTCGATGTCGCCACGCAGTTCGGGCGTGAGCTTGCCCTGCTCGTCGATGCTCGCCAGGATCGCGGCGCGCCGCTCTTCGAGCTCGCGCAAGTAGCCCAAGCGAACCTCGAGGTTGCGCAGTTGGGTGTCGTCCAGGCCGCCGGTGACTTCTTTGCGGTAGCGCGCGATGAACGGCACGGTCGCGCCTTCGTCGAGCAGCGCGATCGCGCTGATCGCCTGGGTGGGCTGGGCGCCGATCTCGGCGGCGATGGTCTCGGCGATTCTACGGGAAAGGGCGGCGTCGGGCTGGTACATCGGTTCCGAAAGCTGTCGCGGCAGCGGCGCCGCGGGCGGATTGTGGCCCCCGGGTCGCGGCAGCGGAACCCGTTGACAAGGCCGCCGCGCGCAGGTCCCGCCCGCTATCGCCGGCGCCGGCGCCAGGGCAGCGGCAGCTGAAACACCACCAGCGCCACCCAGGCCAGACGGCTCGACCAGCTCTCGCGATCGACCGGCACCGGCGCCGGCATCGGCGTGTCCTGGTCGGAAAGCGTGTATGCGCCGGCATCGAGCTCGGCGACGATCGCGCGGGCCCGCGCCAGCTCGGCATCGGGCACGTGCACCTTGACCCCACCGATCGCCAGTCGCCATTCCCAGTTCGCCAGCGCCATGTGCGCGTCGCCGACGAAGGCGTCGATGCCCTCGGCCTGCAGGCGGCCGCAGACGAGCTGCGCCTCGAGCGGATCGGTGTAGCGGGCGACGATGACGGTCATCGGATGGCGACGGCGGCGAACACAGCCAAAGAGTACCCTTGCGCACTGAACACGTTCTCACGTCGAGGTCGCGCATGTCCCGTCCGCTCCGCGCTCCGCGCATCCTCCTGCCCAGCCTGCTCGCGCTCGCGTTCGCCGGATGCGGCGGCCAGGAGGCAGCCCCGGCCGCACCCGCCGCCAATACGCCTGTCGATGCGCCGAGCCAGCGCGTGGACTGGCCGTTGCCGGCCACCGGGCCAGGCTCGAGCGCGCCCGACCTCGTCGCCGGGCCCGACGGCTTGCTGGTGCTGAGCTGGATCAATTCGCGGCAGGGGCGCCGTCATGCATTCCAGTACTCGCGCTTCGACCCGTCCGCGCAGCGCTGGCGCAATGCGCCGACCACGATCGCGATCGGCAACCGCATGTTCGTCAACTGGGCCGACACTCCGCACGTGCTGCCCACGCCCGACGGCGCGCTGTGGGCGCACTGGTTGCAGAAGCGCGGCGACGCGCCCTACGCCTACGACGTGGTGCTCGCGCGCTCGCGCGACGGCGGGGCCAACTGGAGCGCGCCAATCCCCGCGCACGATGACGGCACTGCCACCGAGCACGGCTTCGTGTCGATGTGGGCGCAGGGCGGTGGTCTCGGCCTGGCCTGGCTCGATGGCCGCAACACCGGCGGTGGCCATGCCGACGATGCCGACGGCGACCACGCCGCGCACGAGGGCGCACCGATGACCCTGCGCGCGGCGGTGTTCGACGCCAATCTGCAACGCACGGTCGAGCACGAGATCGATGCCCGCGTCTGCGATTGCTGCCAGACCGCGGCGGCGGTCACCGGGCGCGGCCCGGTGGTCGTCTATCGTGGCCGCACCGAGGCCGAGGTCCGCGACGTCATGCTGACGCGCCTGGAGAACGGCGCCTGGCGCACACCGGCGCGCGTGCACGCCGATGACTGGACGATGCCCGCCTGCCCGGTGAACGGCCCGGCGGTCGCGGCGCAGGGTGATGCGGTGCTGGTGGGCTGGTACACCGCCGCCGGCGACACGCCGCGCGTGCAACTGGCGCGCAGCGTCGATGCCGGCGATGCTTTCGCCGATCCGGTGGTGCTCGACAGCGGCCCGGCGGTACAGGGGCGCGTGGCCGTCGCGCTCGACGACGCGCAGGCCTGGGCGGTGTGGCTGCGCGAGGATGAGGCCGACGGCCAGTCGCTGTGGCTCTCGCGGCGCAGCCCGGACCTTTCGACCGAATACGAGCGCATCGAACTCGCCCGCCTGCAGGGGCGTGGGCGTGCGACCGGCTTCCCGCAGTTGCAGGTGCTCGGTGGGCAGGCCTATGTGGTCTGGACCGACGTCATCGACGGCGCGGCGCAACTGCAAGGCGCGCGGCTCGTGCGCTGACCGCTGACCGCCGGCCCCCGCGCCGGCGGGTCCAGCGCGGCCGAGCGCGGCTCAGCGCTCGTGCCGCCAGTTCACCGAGCCGCGGTTTTCCAGCGTGCTCGATTCGATCTCGACATCGAAGCCCCGGCTGAGCAGGTACTTGAGCGTCAGCACTTGGCCGGTGCCCAGCAGCGACACGCCGAAGCCGACGTACAGCCGCGGCGACAGCTGCTTGCCGACGCCCAGCACGCTGCCGCCGAGCGCACGCGACTGGCTGATGCCGGCGTTGTCGAGCCCGATCTTGCTGCCGAGCTGGCCGGCGATCAGGTCGCCGCCGGCGTTGAGCGCGGTGGCGGCGGCGTCGAGCTGCTGGCCTTCGGCACTGGTCAGGCTGGAGGCCGAGCGGCCCAGCACCAGGTACGACAGCGCCTGGGAATCGTCGCTGGACGGATCGGTCCAGACGTTGACCTGCGGCGCGGAGGCGCGGCCGCTGACGTCGATACCGGCGGTGATGTCCTCGGCATCGATGCGGCGCTCGGCGCGCACATCGAGCACCGGGTCGGCGACCGGACTGTTGTTGAAGACCAGATTGCCGCGGGTGACCTTCAATTCCTGCCCGTAGGCCTTGTAGCGGCCATCGACCGACAGGCGTCCATTGCCGGTCATCTCGCGGCCGGGCACGGCGCGCACGCGCAGCTCGCCGCGCATGCGGCCATCGAAGCCGAAGCCGCGCAGACCGACGTTCTCGCCCACGCCCACCGTCAGATCCAGCGCCAGCGACGAGGCGGTGCCGCTGTCGTCGGGATCGATCGGGTCGAGCACGACCACGTCGGGCGAGGCCGACACGCCTTCGCTCAGGCGTTCGAGATCCAGCAGCGCGACATCGACGAAGACCTTGCCGGTGACGTTGAGCGGTTGCTGCGCCGCATAGCGCACGGTGATGTCGGGCGAGGCGATGATGTGCATGTCGCTGGTGTCGGCGGCCAGCACATCGGTCCCGCGCAGGTTGAGCTCCAGCGGCGTCGCCTCGCCTTGCCAGTCCAGCCGGCCGTCGATGTCGAGCGTGCCCTTGCCCGAGCGCACATTGCCGCTGATGCGGGCGGTGCCGTCGGGCAGCGCATCGAGGCCGACATTGCCGTCTTCGAGCGCGATCGCCAGCGACGGGATCTCGGTCGTGAAATCGCTCAGCCGCGCCTGGCCCCCGATCGTCGGCTGCGCGCGGGTGCCGCCCAGCCGGATGTCGGCGGTCAGGCGGCCCTTGGGCTCGACGATATCGGGCGAGAACAGCTCGACGAAGGTCAGGTCCTCGACATGGGCGACCAGCGAGCCCGACAGCGGCGAATACGCATCCCAGCCATTGGTGACTTCCGCCTGCACGCGGCCAACCTCGTTGAGCGTCGTCGTCAGGCGCGCGCTGAGCCGGTTGGCGTCGAACTCGGCGTCGAGCGCGAGATCGTCGTAGGCGATCACGTCATTACGCGCGCGCTCGGACGTGCGCACGCCGCCGCTGGCCGAGCGCACGCTGGCGCTGCCGGCAAAGCCGTTGCCCACCGGGCGGGCGCGCCCTTCGAGCGCGATCTCGCCGCGCAGCGCGAACGCCTGCCCGCCGTCCTGCTCGGGCAGATAGGGCGTGGCGAGCGCGAGCGGCAGCCGCTCGCCGCGCACGCTCACGCCCTGGCGCGGCCAGTCCGCGCTGGCGCACAGCGAGCCGCCGCCGCTGGAGGCAAAGCAACTTTCCGACAACGTGATGCGCGCACCGGTCTGAGCGAACTTCGCCGGGCCCTGCAACGCCCAGCTCGCGCCCGTCGTCGGTGCCAAGCGCAGCGTGGCCAGGGTGCCCTGCCAGCCACCGTTGCGCTGGGAGGCCTCGCCCGACAGCGCCAGCGCGCCGATCTCGCCGCGCGCATCGGCCTGCAGCTGCAGGGCGGTGATCGCGCCGCGCGCCGACACCTGCACCGTGTCCAGCGCGACGCCGGCCTGCACGCCGCTGGCCGAGACCTCGAGCGTGCCGGCATCGCTGCGCCACGGCAGGCGGCCGTCGACCCGGGCGCTGGCCGCGGCGTAGTCGCCGAAACGCAGCGCGGTGCCGGACAGGTCGGCCGCGATGTCGGGCGCCGTGCGCGCACCGGTGACCCGCAGCGTGCCCTGCAGCGTACCGCCGCCCTGGGGCAGGAAGTCGGCCAGTTGCAACGGCGCCAGCTTGGCGTCGATGTCCAGGGTGTCGGCGACCTTGGCGCGCGCATCGACGCGGCTACCGCCGAGCGTCAGTGCGACCTCGCCCTCGAAATCGCTGCGTCCGGCCTCGCCGGCGTCGCGGGCCGGCCCGTGCATCGCGAATGTCGCGCGGCCGTCGAGCCGCCGTGCGCGCAGCGTACCGCCGAGTTGGTCGGCCTCGACGGCCACGTCCAGGCCGCCGTCGTCGCGGGTGCTGCCGGTCGTGGCCAGGCGTCCGTTCACCGCGCCCTTCCAGTCGCGGGCGAAGTAACCCGGATCGAAACCGGCCAGGGTCGCGGCGATGTCCCATTGCAGTGCCGGAGCCCAGGCCACATCGCCGGTCGCATCGAGCGTGCCGGTCGGCATCTCGACGTGCGCGGTGTGCAGACGCATGCGCTGTGCGTCGCCGCGGCCGTCGAAATCGACGCGTGCGCGCAGGCCCTCGCGTTCGATGCCCGCCTTGCCGATCGCCGCCCATGCCGCGGTGCTGCCGGCGATGCCGAGGTCCGCATCGGCGACGATCGGCGGCGCCGGATCGGCGCTGTCGGGGTCGGCGCCGAACTGCACGCCGCGGGCATTGACCGCGAAGCGGAACCGCACATCGCCGGGCTCGGCGACATCGGCATGGCCGCGCAGCGTCACCCGCCCGTCGAAGGTGTCGACGACCAGCTGTTCGATGTCCAGGCGCTGGTCCTCGAGCCGGAGCTTGGAAGGCTGCAGCACCACGGCCAGCGGTGCGGCGTCGGGCTCGCCGATCGTGACCTTGCCTTGCAGCGTCGCCGCGCCGCCGGTGCCGTCGGCGCGCAGGTCGAAGGCCAGCGGCGTGCCCGGCTCGCCGTTGCCGACCAGCAGCGACGGGTCGAGCCGCGTAGTGTCGGCGCGCAGTGCCCAGCCCGGATCGTCGCGACCGCGCAGCGTGATCAGTGCGCGCAGCGGCGCCGGTGCGTGGCCGATCGCCGCGACGTCCAGATGCGCCAGATCGCCGCGCGCGACCAGGCCGATGCGCGGCCGCGTGCGCCCGGGCGGTGCCGGCATCAGCGCGCTGGCGGTCAGGTCCATCCGATAGTCGTCGTCCGGTGCGTAGACGCCGTCTGCGGTGAACCGGCCGCGGTCGCTGTCGACGACGATCCCGGTCAGCCGCAGTTCGCCCTGCTGCGCATCGAGCCCGCCGCGCAGCGTGCGCACGTCGATCATCGGCTCGCCCATGCGCGTGACCCGGAAGCCGTCGACGCGGATGGTGTCGGCCTGCAGCGACAGCGGCAGGTCGATGCGCGGCAGCGAATCGGGCCAGCGCGGCAACTCGAACGGCGTGTCGACCGGCGCCGGCAGTTCCAGCACCGCCTGATCGATATCGAGCACATCCAGACGCAGGCGCCGGCCGACCAGCGGCATCAGCGCCGGGTCGATGGTCACGCGTGCGGCGGCGAAGGTCAGCACCCGCGGCTCGTCGCACTGCCCGTAGGGCACCGGCTGTTCCTCGACGTCCGGGCAGCTGCGCTGCACATAGCGCACGTCGTACATCGTCAGCGGGCCCGACGCGGGGCCCTCGGCCGCGCGCCAGGTCAGTTCCGTGCCCGCCGGCAGGCGCGATGCGATCTGGTGCAGCAGGAAGTCGCGTCCGCCGAACGTGGTCAGCAGCCACCACACCAGGCCGATGACCAGCACCGCCAGCACGGCGATGCCGATCGCACTGCGGATCGCCAGCTTGCGTCTGCGTGCGCGTCGGCGCTGGCGCAGTTCGGCGATGCGCGCCTCGCGCGCTTCGGGGGTCAGGTCGTCGGGCAGACGGTCGCGCCGGAAAGCCATCTCTAGAACTCCGCGCCGATGCTCAGGCCGATCGTGAACGCCGAATCGGGATTGTCGAGGCCGCGGCCGATGTCGAGCTTGAGCGGGCCGACCGGCGACTTGTAACGCGCGCCGATGCCCACGCCGGTGCGCCAGTTCGGCGAGGTGCCGTCGAACGCATCGCCGCTGTCGACGAAGACCGCTGCGCCGATCGTCTCGGTGAAGTAGCGCTCGAACTCGACGCTGGCGGTGACCACGTTCTTGGCGCCCAGCGCATAGGCCTTGCGGCCGTCGCGTGCGGGAATGCGTGGGCCGACTTCGCGCCAGTCGTACCCGCGGATGCTGCGGTCGCCGCCGGCATAGAAACGCAGGCTCGGCGGCATCGCGACCAGCGCATTGGTGAAGGTGTGACCGAGCTCGCCGCGCACGATCAGCCGGCTCGATTCGCCGATGCCGCGGAACCAGCTCGCGCGCGCATGCAGCTGGGTGAACGTCGCATCGGACGCCGCGCCTTCGATGCCGCCACGCAGCATCACCGAGCCGCCGATGCCCGCGGTCGGGAACAGCCGGTCGTCGACATCGATGTACTCGGCGCGCAGCGAGGGATAGGCGAACGTGGCGTAGCGGTACAGGGCGCCGGCGAATTCGTCGTCCGGATCGGCCGGGGCATCGGGGTCTTCCTCGGGCGCGTAGGCCCAGCGCTCGCGCAACACGTGCAGCGAGGCGATCAGGTTCAGACGGTCGTTGTACTGGCCGCTGCGACTGCCGACCAGCTCGACACGGCGCGAGTCGATGTAATCGGTCTGCTCGTCGGCGGCCTGCAGGCTGGCGGTGTACCAGCCGTCGAGCCAGGCGAACGCGGGGATGCGGTACTGCAGCGTCAGCGTCTTGCGGCGCTGCGCATAGTCGAGCTGCGCCAGCGCCTTGTGGCCGCGCATGTTGACGTAGCGGCGTTCGACGCCGAGCCGGATGCCCGCCCCGCTGTCGGTGCCGTAGCTCACGCCCGAGGTGTAGATGCTGCGCTTGGCCGGCGTCAGCGACACCTCGATCGGCACCTCGCGTTCGGCGTTGGCGTCCTCGACCTTGGGCTCGATGTCGATCGTGGAGAAATAGTCGAGCCGCGAGAGCGAGGTGCGCAGGCGGTCGAGACGGCCCTGGTGGTAGTAGCTGCCTTCGTCCCAGTAGACCAGGCGTTCGAGCAGTTCGTCGTTGACGACGGGTTCGGGCGACTGCTTGAAGGTCGTCGGGCCCATGTTGTAGCGCTCGCCGCTGGTCCACACCAGGTCGATGTCGGCGGCGTGGTCAGCGCGGGTGATCTCGACCCGGCGCGAGGCGAACTCGGCGTCGAAATAGCCGCGCTCGCTGAGACGGCGGCTGAGCCGGTTGCGGCTGCCGTCGTAGTCGGCGTGGTTGAACACGCCGCCTTCGCCGGGCACGAAGCTCGCCAAGTCGCGCGCCAGGTACCGGTCCTGGCCGCCGGGGCCGATGATCGCGATATCGCGATTGCGCACGCGCACCGGCTGGCCCAGATCGACGACGATGCGCACCGAGAAGACATCGTCCTTGCGCTCGCGCTGCACGTCGATCGTCGGCGAGTAGTAGCCGAACGGCTCGAGTGCCTTGCGCGTCTGCGATTCGGCCTCGCGGATCAGATACGCCATCCGCCGTCCCGACACGTCCTTGCCGATCGCATCGTGCAGCGCCAGCGAGACGCGCACGTTCTCGGTCATTTCCTCATCGAGGCCCGAGATATCGACACGATCGACACGTGCGGCCTGCGCCGCAGCCGACGAGAACACGAGGACGACGGCGGCGAGGCACAACGGGAGGCGTGGCATCGGGCGAGGATACCCGGTGCGCGTCAAGAGTCGATTAACGGCGCGACCCCGTTCGTGCAGTGCTCAGGCCGACAGATGGCCGATCGCCGCGACGCTGCCCAGCCGGTCGGCCAGCCCTTGCAACAGTGCCAGGCGGTTGCCGCGCAGCGCCGGGTCGTCGGCGTTCACCATCACCGCGTCGAAGAACGCATCGACCTGCGGACGCAGCCGCGCCAGCCGCGTCAGCACGGCGACGTAGTCGCCCTGGGCCAGGGCGGGCCCGGTCTCGCCGTGCGCGGCCGCGACCGCTTCGGCCAGCGCGGCTTCAGCCGGTTCGCGCAACAGCGCCGCGTCCACTGCGCCGGGAATCGCATCGTCGGCCTTGCGCAGGATGTTGCGGATGCGCTTGTCGGCCGCGGCCAGCGCAGCGGCTTCAGGCAATTGCGCGAATGTCCCGATCGCATCGATGCGGCGGTCGAGGTCGTACAACGAGGCCGGGCGCAGCGCGGCGACCGCGGCCAGGTGCGCGGCCGGCACGCCGCGGTCGGCGTAGTAGCCCTTCAGGCGTTCGAGCAGGAAGTCATAGAGCTCGTCGGCCAAGGCCTCGGTCGACTCGACCAGGCCCGCGACGCTGGCAGACTTGGTCGCGATGCCTTGTGCTTCGAGCGACTTGAGCTTGTCCATCGCACGCGTTGCTTCCAGCGAGACCGCCGCACGTTGGATTTCCTCGGCAGCCCGTCGCAGCAGGACATTGAGATCCAGATCGAACCCGCTCTCGATCAGCGTGCGTGCCAGCCCAAGCGCGTTGCGGCGCAACGCGAACGGGTCCTTGTTGCCGGTCGGCTTGAGGCCTGCTGCGAAGCCGCCGGCCAGCGTGTCCAGGCGCTCGGCGATCGCCAGCACCTTGCCCAGCGCCGAGAGCGCGATGTCGTCGCCGGCAAAGCGCGGCTGCCAGGCCTCATCGAGCGCGTTGGCCAGCGCGCTGCGGTCGTCGTCGGACAAGCCGGCCAGCGCCGGGTCGTGCCGGGCGTAGTAGCGACCGGCGATGCCCTGCAGCTCGGGGAATTCGCCGACCATCCGCGATTGCAGGTCGGCCTTGGACAACTGCGCAGCGCGTTGCGCCAGGCCGGCATCGACGCCGACCTGCGGCGCGATCGCCTGCGCCAGCGCGGCCACCCGCGCCACCTTGTCGGCGATGCTGCCGAGCTTGGCCTGGTAGGTCACTGTCCGCAGGCCCTCATTCATCGCTGACAGGCCCTGCTTGAGATCCTCGTCGAAGAAGAACTTGGCATCGGCGAAGCGCGGACGGATCACGCGCTCGTAGCCCTTGGCGACCTCGGCCGGATCCTTGGAGACAATATTGGCGATGCCGATGAAATGCTCAGTCAGCCGGCCGTCGCGCAGCACTGGGAAGAACTTCTGGTTCGCCTCCATCGTCGCGATCAGCGCTTCCTGGGGCACCGCCAGGAATTCGGCCTCGAACGTGCAGGCCACCGCACTCGGCCATTCGACCAGGCAGTTCACCTGCTCGAGATTGTCGGCCTCGATGCGCGCCTGGCCGTCGACCGCGCGCGCCGCAGCGTCGACCGCGTCCGCGATCGCCTGGCGTCGGGCATCGGGATCGACCAGCACCGAGGCTGCGCGCAGCGCCTCGATGTAGTCGCCGGGCGCGACAATGGTCACCGGCGCATCGTGCATGAAGCGGTGGCCGCGGCTGTCGCGGCCGGCGCGTGCGCCGAACAGGTCGGCCTCCACGACCGCATCGCCGTGCAGCGCGACCAGCCAGTGCACCGGGCGTGCGAACGCGTGGGCGTGGGCGCCCCAGCGCATGGGCTTGGGGATCGGCATCGCCGCGATCGCCTCGCGCAACACCTCGGGCAGCAGCGCGGCGGTGGTCGCACCGGCGGTCGCGGTGCGGTGCACGAAGCGCTCGCCCTTGGCGTCGGTGGTCTTCTCCAGTTGGGTCCAGTCGACCCCGGCCTTGGCGGCGAAGCCTTGCAGCGCCTTCGTCGGCTGGCCGTCGGTATCGAGCGCGATGTTGAGATACGGCCCCAGCACCTCGCCGCGCTGTTCGGGCTGTTCGGCGGCGACGCCGGGCAGCAGCACCGCCAGGCGCCGCGGCGTGTACAGCGGCTTCGCATCGCCGCGCACCACGTTGATGCCGCGCTTGTCGAGCGCCGCGATCACGCCGTCGAAGAACGCCTGGGCCAGGCCGGGCAAGGCCTTGACCGGCAGTTCTTCGGTGCCCAGTTCGATCAGCAGGGGCTTGGTGTCGGTCATGCGGAAGGACCCTTTCTCTCTTCGCCCGCCGTGCCCGCGGTGCGGGGGAGGGCCGTGTCGACCGCCGGAGGGCGGATCATGGAACGTCTTGGTGCGCAGCAGATCCGGGCAGATTCAAACTGCGGCGTCGGCAAGCGCGGCGTCGCGCTTGAGCCGCGGGAAGCCGAGCTTCTCGCGTTGCGCGTAATAGGCCTTGGCGACCGCCTGGGCCAGTGTGCGCACGCGCAGGATGTAGCGCTGGCGTTCGGTGACGCTGATCGCGCGGCGCGCGTCGAGCAGATTGAAACTGTGGCTGGCCTTGCAGACCTGCTCGTAGGCCGGCAGCGGCAGCCCGAGCTCGACGAGCTTGAGCGCCTCGGCCTCGCAGTGGTCGAAGCGATGGAACAGCTCGGCGACGTCGGCGTGCTCGAAGTTGTAGGTGCTCTGCTCGACTTCGTTCTGGTGGTAGACGTCGCGGTAGGTGACCGGCGTGCCGTCGGGGCCATGGGTCCAGACGATGTCGAACACGTTGTCGACGTTCTGCAGATACATGCACAGCCGCTCGAGGCCGTAGGTGATCTCGCCGAGCACCGGACGGCATTCCAGCCCGCCGGCCTGCTGGAAGTAGGTGAACTGGGTCACCTCCATGCCGTTGAGCCAGACTTCCCAGCCCAGCCCCCAGGCGCCGAGGGTCGGCGATTCCCAGTTGTCCTCGACCAGCCGCAGGTCGTGCACCTGCGGGTCGATGCCCAGCTCACGCAGTGAGCCGAAGTACAGCTCGACGATGTTGTCGGGATTGGGCTTGAGCGCGACCTGATATTGGTAATAGCGCTGCAGGCGGTTGGGGTTGTCGCCGTAGCGGCCGTCGGTGGGGCGGCGGCAGGGTTGCACGTAGGCCGCGTTCCATGGCTCGGGGCCGAGCGCCTGCAGGAACGTCGCCGGATGGAAGGTGCCCGCGCCGACCTCCAGGTCCAGCGGCTGGATCAGCACGCAGCCCTGACGGGCCCAATAGGCGTTGAGCGTGAGGATCAGCTCCTGGAACGTCGGTCCGGTCATCGGAGTGGGGCGTGGCGGCGGCGCGCTAGTATAGCGGTCCACGCCATGCCGCCCGCCGCGCCAGGCGGCCGCGGCCACGGAGGGAACAGGCTTGAACGAACCCCGGATGCCGCCGTCGCCCGCAGGCCAGGAGGCCGGCGCGCCCGTCGCGCGGCTGCCGCCGGGGCGGTTGACGTTCGAGCCGGTCGTCGCCGCGCTGGTCGCCGACGGCCTGCTGGCACCGGCCGACGCCGAGCGCGCGCGCGTGGGTGGGCGCGCGACCCGCGGCCTGGAGGCGGTGCATCCGCTGGTACTGTTGGCCAATCTCAAGCTGCCGTCCGCGCTGCGCCCCGGGCGCGAGCTGGGCCTGGAAGCGTTGACGCAATGGCTGGCGCAGCGCACCGGGCACGCCTATCTGCGCATCGACCCGACCAAGATCGTCGTGGCCGATGTGACCGATCTGGTCTCCCACGCCTATGCCCGCCGGCACCGCATCCTGCCGGTCGAGGTCACGCCCCAGCACGCGCGCATCGCGACCAGCGAACCGCTGGCGCTCGACTGGCTGCCCGATCTACAGCGTCTGCTGCGCCGGGACATCGACCTGGTCGTCGCCAATCCGCTCGATCTGCATCGCTACACGATGGAGTTCTTCGGCGTCACGCGCTCGGTGCGCGGCGCGCGCGACCTGCGCGACGGTGGCGGCACTGCGCCGTCGTTCGAACAACTGGTCGAACTGGGCCGCTCGGGCGACGTCAACGCCGACGACCAGCACATCGTGCACATCGTCGACTGGCTGCTGCAGTACGCCTACGAGCAGCGCGCCTCGGACATCCATCTGGAGCCGCGCCGCGACGTCGGCCGCGTGCGCTTCCGCATCGATGGCGTGCTGCACAAGGTGTTCGAAATGCCGCCGCCAGTGATGACCGCGGCGGTCAGCCGCATCAAGGTGCTCGGACGCATGGACCTGGCCGAGCGCCGGCGGCCGCAGGACGGTCGCATCAAGACCCGCTCGCCGGGCGGGCGCGAGGTGGAGATGCGCCTGTCGACGATGCCGACCGCCTTCGGCGAGAAGTGCGTGATGCGCATCTTCGATCCCGACACGGCGTTCAAGACGATTGCGCAGCTGGGCTTCGACGCGGGCGAGGCGACGGCCTGGAACGACCTGGTGCAACGTCCACACGGCATCGTGCTGGTCACCGGGCCCACCGGCTCGGGCAAGACGACGACGCTGTATTCGACCCTGCGTGCGCTGGCCACGCCCGACGTCAACGTGTGCACGGTCGAGGATCCGATCGAAATGGTCGCCGTCGAGCTCAACCAGATGCAGGTGCACGCCGCGATCGATCTGACCTTCGCCCAGGGCGTGCGCACCCTGCTGCGCCAGGACCCGGACATCATCATGATCGGCGAGATCCGCGATCTGGACACCGCGCAGATGGCGGTGCAGGCCGCGCTGACCGGCCACCTGGTGCTCTCCACGCTACATACCAACGACGCGCCGTCGGCGGTGACGCGGCTGCTCGACCTGGGGCTGCCACACTATCTGATCGCGTCCACCCTCAACGGGGTACTCGCCCAGCGCCTGGTGCGCACGCTATGCCCGCATTGCCGGACCGCGCGCGCGGTCGACCCGGAAGGCTGGCGCGCGCTGGTCGGCCCGAGGGCCCGCCACCGCCGGCGCAAGCCTGCGGTCCGGTTGGCTGCCTGGAGTGCCGCAACACCGGCTATCTGGGACGCATCGGCCTCTATGAGCTGATGCCGGTGACGCCGGCGCTGCGGGCACTGGTCCAGCCGGCGATGTCCCTGGCCGGCTTCGCCCGGGCGGCGGTCGGCGCAGGTCTGCGCACACTGCGCATGGCCGGCGCGGAGAAGGTCGCGCAGGGGCTGACGACGGTCGAGGAAGTAATGACGGTGCTGCCGCCGCGCGAGTAGGCGCGCCGGCGCGCCCCCACCCGTCGCGCTGCGCGCGCCGACCTCCCCGCGGGCGGGGGAGGTGCGATCTCGATGCAGCGTCCTGCCAGCTCGCGACGCACCGCGCCTTCTCCTGTTTCAAGACGGGAAGAGGCGGGGGGCGCGCGTTTCAGCGTCGAGTCGCTACGCTTGCGGCTTCATCCACGCGCCGACTCCACGATGGCTTCCGATCTTCCCATCCTGATCCTGCAAACCGGACGGCCCGTGCCGTCGATGCGCCGCTACGGCGGCTTCGCGCACTGGATCCGGGTGGCCGCCAGGCTGGCGCGTGACCAAGTCGTGGTGGTCGATGTCGAAGGCGGTGCGGCGTTGCCGCCGATCGATGCGGTGCAGGCGGCGATCGTCACCGGCTCGGGCGCGATGGTCACCGACCGCGCCGACTGGAGCGAGCGCAGTGCGGTCTGGCTGCGCGATGCCGCGCAGGCGGGCATGCCGCTGCTGGGCATCTGCTATGGCCACCAGCTGATCGCCCATGCGCTCGGCGGCGAGGTCGGCGCCAATCCCCACGGGCGCGAGATGGGCACGGTGGAGATCGAGACGCTGGCAGCCGCCAGCGACGATCCGCTGTTCCGCGGGCTGCCGCCGCGGTTCGCCGCGCAGGCCACGCATCTGCAGAGCGCGCTGGCGCTGCCCGCCGGCGCGGTGCCGCTTGCCCGCTCGGCGCTTGAGCCGCACCACGCCTTCCGCTGGGGCGAGCGTGTCTGGGGTCTGCAGTTCCATCCCGAGTTCAGCGCCACGCACATGCGCGGTTACATCCGCGCCCGGGCGCAGCCGTTGCGCGAGGAGGCCGCCGATCCTGCGGCGATGCTGACCGCAGTACGGGCCGCGCCACATGCGCGCACGGTACTGCGACGTTTCGCGGCCGCTTGCGGCCGGACGTCCAGGCCGAAGGCCGGGTAACGGCCCTGTCTGCCGCGCGCCGATCGCGCGCACGCGGCTGCGCGCGGCCTGCGCGCCGTGTGCATCGGCACTGCAGTACGATGACCGGCCTCGTGGCATGACGCCATGTGCGGAAACGGGAAGCAGCGGGATGACGATTCGGAGCGTGGGAGCGGGCCATGGCTGGCAGTGGCTGGTGCAGGCGGTCAACGTCGGTCGCGGCAATCCCCGGGCGGTGTACGGCGCGGTGGCCATCGTGTCGCTGCTGGCGCTGCTGCCCAGCGTGTTGCAGCTGGTGCTGCAGCTCGCGTTCGGGCTCGACGCGCAGTCGCAACTGATGGTGATCGGCGCCATGTCGCTGGTTTCGATCCTGGTCTACCCACTGCTGATCGGCGGCGTGTTACGGGTCATCGATGCGGTCGAGCAGGGCCGGCCGGCACGACCGGGCGACCTGTTCTCGGTGTTCTCGGTCGGCGCCGGGCGCCTGGTCGGGTTCGGCCTGTTGATGGGCGCGCTGTACATCGCCACGTTCTACGCGCTGGTCAGTCTGTTCGGAGACGGCGTGCCGGAGTGGTACCTGGAGGTCGTGACGATCACCCAGGAGGTAGGCGCCAGCCAGACGCCGCCGTCGGCACCGCCCGAGTTGCCGATGCCGCCCGCGGGGATCGGCCCGTTGATGGCGCTGGGCCTGCTGTTCGGCATGTTCTATGCGACGGTCTATGCGATCGGACTGGGCCAGGTCGCGCTCGGCGGGCGCAGCGTGTTCGCGGCGTTCGGCGACGGCGTGCTGGCCACGCTCAAGAACGTGCTGCCGGTGCTGGTGATCGCGGCGCTGGCGATGGCTGGCGGTTTTGCGCTGCTCCTGGTGTTCGGCGTGGTGGCGTCGCTGGTGACGATCGTTGCCACGCTGCTGCATCCGGCGCTGGGCGCGTTCCTGGTGCTGCCGATGTACCTGGTGCTGCTGCTGGTGCTGTACGTGGTGATGTTCGGCGCGATGTACGTCATGTGGCGCGACATCTGCGGCGAGGCCGCGGCGCCGACCGGGCCGGCCCCGGGCTCGACGATCGAGCTGTAGCCAGGCGGGGGCCTACAGCCCAGCGTCGTGTCCAGCGCGGCGGTCACGCTGCGGTCGACGGCATGCATCAGCCAGGCCAGCAGCAGGAAGCAGGCCGGCAACTGCAGCGCCAGCCACAGCCGCACGGGCAGGGGCATCGGCCGTGCATCGACGCGTACCACGTGGGTGCCGGCAATGCGGTCGTGCAGTGCCTGGTGGCGCGGGGCGAGTCCGGCCAGTGCGTGGCCGATGTTGAGGCTGGCCCACGACAGCAGGCCCGCGGCCTGACGCAGCGCCGCGCGCACGGGACTGGGCGGCAGGCCGTCGTCGTCGACCACGCGCAGGCCCAGCAGGCGCTTGCCCGGGGTCGCCTGCCAGCGCGAGCCCTCGAACCCCGCGAACCAGATCAGCGCGAGCAGCGCGAATGCCAGCATCGGCGGCAGCAGCCAGGCGCTGACCGCGACCGACAACTGGCCGACCGCGGCGTGCAGCGCGGGGTCGGCGAGCCAGGTCCGTGCCAGCGCTGCCGGCGCGACGCCGCGGTCGGCGGCGTCGGCCATCGTGCCGGCCATCGTCAGGCTCAATGCGTCGAGCGCCTCGCCGCAGGCGGCCAGGCCCGCGCACAGGCGGCGATGCAGCAACGCGACGACGACCACGGCGATCGCGGCCGCGTCCAGCGACCAGGCCGCATAGCGGCGCGGCAGCGACGTCGGCGCGCCCACACTCATGCGCGGTCTTGCAGGGGGCCGGGCTTGGGCGCCAGCAACCGCGCCGCGATGATGCCGGCCTCGTAGAGCAGGCACATCGGCACGGCCAGCATCAGCTGGGACACCACGTCGGGCGGGGTGATCACCGCCGCCAGCACGAACACGCCGACCACTGCGTAGCCGCGCGCCTCGCGCAATTGGTCGGTGGTCACCCAGCCCAGCAGCACCAGGATCACCAGCGCCACCGGCAGCTCGAAGCTCAGACCGAACGCCAGGAAGATCACCAGCACGAAGTTCAGGTAGGCGTTGATGTCGGTCATCATCGCCACGCCATCGGGGGTGACCAGGGTCAGGAACCGGAACACCGACGGCAGCACGAAGAAGAAGGCGAACGCGCAGCCGATGTAGAACAGCCCGACCGCCGAGGCCAGCAGCGGCAGCGCCAGGCGCTTCTCGCGCTTGTACAGGCCCGGCGCGACGAACGCCCAGGCCTGGTACAGCAGCCAGGGCATGGTCACCACCAGCGCGGTGAAGAAGGCGAGTTTGAGCGGCGCGAAAAACGGCGAGGCGACCTCGACCGCGATCAGATGCGCGCCTTCGGGCAGTTTGTCGAGCAGCGGCTGGGCCAGCAGCCCGTACAGGCGATTGGCGAACGGCAGCAAGGCCACCAGCACCAGACCGGTACCGGCCAGGCCGCGCATCAGCCGCATGCGCAGCTCGATCAGATGATCGACCAGGCTGCCCTCGCCAGCGTCGTCGTCAGCGTGCCGTGCCATCGCCGGCCTCCTGGGGGACGCGTGGGGGCGCGGTCGGGTCGGCTGCGATCGCGCCCGGTGGCAGGGCAGGCATCTCGGGCTCGTCGGCGGGCGATGACGCGATCTGCGCCTCGGTCTGGGCCGGGGTGCCCGGCACACGGCGGGCCTCGTCGGCGAGTTCCGCGGCGCCGCGACGCACGGCGTCGAACTCGTCGCGCACCTTGCTCTGAGCATCGCGCAACTGGGTGCCGACATCCGCAATCGACCGCTGTGCGTCCTGGACGCTGCGCTTGAGTTCCTCGGCCTCGAGTTCGCGTTCCAGCTCGGCCTTGACCGAATGCCACTGGGTGCGCGCGCGGCGCACCCACAGCCCGGCAAAACGCGCGGCCTTGGGCAATCGCTCCGGGCCGAGCACGATCAACGCGACCACCGCGATGATCAGCAGCTCGCCGGACCCGATCCCGAACATCGTGGAGAACGTCGACCCGCGCGATCAGCGCGGGGTATGGTCTTCGCGTCGTGCGCGCTCGGCGGCCGACTCCGACTCGCGCGAACGGTCGTCGAGACGCTCGGGCGGCACGTCGTCGTCGTGCATGCCCTTCTTGAAGCCCTTGACCGCCTCGCCAAGGTCGCGCCCGGCGCCGCGCAGCCGCTTGGTGCCGAACACCAGCAGCACGACGAGCAGGACGATGAGCCAATGCCAGATGCTGAAACTGCCCATGGCGGGACCAGTCTGATTCGAGTGGACGGCTAGGATAGCGCACCGACCGCGCTCGCCGGCCTCACGCGCGTTTTTGTCGCAGGGGCAAGCTCGCTTACGGCAGCTGTTCGACCTGGGCGGGCTGATCGTTGACGGTCTCGAACGGCTGCGGAGCCGGGTCGTAGGACTGCACCGGTACGGTGGTCGCTTCGGGCACGCCCTGGATCGGCGGAGCCGGCTGCGCGGCGCGCGGGGCGACCGCGGCGCCACCACGGGCCACGCGCGCGGTGGCGCTGGCCTCTTCCAGGCGGTCGCGGAAATCGACGATCGGCCCCGATGGCGCCTGGCCGGGCCGGTTCTCGAGGATCGCGCGCGGCGTGGTGGTGTTGCCGTAGACCGCGACATTGGCCTCATCGTCGATCGACAGCACCGCGCCATCGAGCGCGACGCCGGCGAACAGCCCGCGCGCGCGCGACCACGACCAGATCTCGGCCTTGAGCTGGCCGTCGGTCAATGCCGCCGCATTGCGGCCCACCGGGCCGGCGGCGACCCCGGCATCGGCGCCGAGGGTGAACTTGCCGTTGACGATCGATTCGAGGCTGCGTTCGTTGCGAAACACCAGCACCACGTCCGAGGACTGCACGCCCGCCTGCAGGCCGATGCTGCCGCCGGTGAGCTTGACGAAGGCCGGGTTGGACCAGGTGCCGTCGGCGGTTCGCACCGACAGCAGGCCGTGGCCACGGCGACCGCCGATGACCAGCCCGGCCTTGACGGTGTCGGGGATCACGATGATCGCGCGGGCCTCGTCGAGCAGCTTGTCCGGAATGCCGGACTCCGGGATCGCCTGGATTTCGTTGAGCACGCGCACCGCATTCCGCGCGCGCGCCTCTTCCTGTGGACCGGCGAAGGCGGGACCGGCAACCAGTGCGACGGCGAGACCGGCAACCAGCAGGGAACGACGCGGGGACAGGCGCATGGAGAGCTCCGGAGACTAAAGAAGGGGCAACGGCGCAACGCGGCGCGGAGCGGCCGATTCAGGCTAGTGACGACGGCATGAATCGTGCGTGAGTTCGGCCGGTCGCCGTGCGACGTGCGCGTCGGCTGCATTGCAGCGGCCGGCCTGCCATCCTATGCGGATGTCCGCTCATCCGCTTTCCTCAGACGCCGCGCCGGCCGCCACCGCCGTGTTGATCGTCAATCTCGGCACGCCCGATGCGCCCACCGCCGATGCGGTGCGCGCGTATCTGGACGAATTTCTGTCCGATCCGCGGGTGGTGCGCCTGCCGCGCTGGCTGTGGCTGCCGTTGCTGCGCCGGGTGATCCTGCCGCGGCGCTCGCCGAAGGTCGCGCACAAGTACGCCGAGATCTGGCTCGAGGGCGGCTCGCCGCTGGCGGTGTACACGCGTCGGCTGGCCGAGGCGGTCGATGCGCGCATGCCCGAACTGCGCGTGGTCCATGCGATGCGCTATGGCCGCCCGGCGCTGGCGCAGACGATGCGCGCGCTGGCCGCCGAAGGCATCCGCCGGATTCTGGTGCTGCCGCTGTATCCGCAGTACTCGACGACGACCACCGCCTCGGTCGCCGACCGGATCGCCGAGACCCCGATCGATGGGGTCGAGGTCCGCATGATCGAGGACTACGCCCGAGAGCCGGCTTGGTTGCAGGCGCTGGCGGCTTCGGTGCACGCGCATCGCCAGGCGCACGGCCGCGGTGAGGTGCTGCTGTGCTCGTTCCACGGCATTCCGCAGCGCATCGTCGACCAGGGCGATCCCTACGCCGAGCGCTGCGAGGCGACGTTCCGCGGGCTGGTGGACGCGCTCGGCCCCGATGCCGGCGACTGCCGCATGGCCTACCAGTCGCGCTTTGGCGCCGGCAAATGGCTGCAGCCGGCGACCGACGCGACCCTGGTCGCGATGGCCAAGGCGGGGGTGCGTGAGGTCGATGTGCTGTGTCCGGGCTTTCCGGCCGACTGCCTGGAGACGCTCGAGGAGATCGCGATGCAGAACGCCGAGCTGTTCGTCGCCAATGGCGGGACACGGCTGCGCTACATCCCCTGCCTCAACGACGCGCCCGAGCATGCCGATGCGATGGTGACGCTGCTGCGCCGCGAACTGGACGTATGGGCATGAGCGGCGCGGACTTCGCACTGGAGATCGGCATCGGCACAGTGCGTGGCCTGCGTTACGGCACACCGGGCGCGCGGCGGGTGCTGGCGTTGCATGGCTGGCTCGACAACGCCGCAAGCTTCGGGCCGCTGGCCGCGCATCTGGACGGGCTCGATCTGGTCGCGCCCGACCTGCCCGGGCATGGCCGCAGCGTGCACATGCCCAAGGGCACCGACTACACCTTCGTCGGCGCGGTGCACCAGGTCCTGGACATCGCCGATGCGCTGCAATGGGATCGCTTCGCACTGCTGGGCCATTCGATGGGCGCGGGCATCGCCAGCCTGGTGGCCGCTGCGTGTCCTGCGCGGATCGAGCGGCTGGTCGCGATCGAAGCGCTCGGGGCCCTGCCCGAGACCGAGGCCAACACCGTGGTGCGGTTGCGCGACGCGGTGACTTCGTCACGCGGTCTGGGCGAGCGGCCCTTGCGGGTGTTCCCCGATCTCGACGCGCCGGTGCGTGCGCGCATGCGCGTCAATGCGCTGTCGGAAGGCTCGGCACGCCGGCTGGTCGAGCGCGGCGTGCAGACGGTGGACGGCGGCTACGTGTGGTGCAGCGACCCGCGGCTGACCGTGCCGACCGCGGTGCGCATGACGCCCGGCCAGGTCGATGCGCTTGTGGCCGGCATCGAGTGCCCGACCCGGGTGATCTACGCCGATCCGCCGCAGGACTACCTGCCCGAACCCGACCGCAGCCGCCGCGCGCGCCTGCTGCCCGATGGCGACCTGGTCGTGCTCCCGGGCGGGCACCACCTGCACATGGAGCAGCCCGACGCGGTCGCCGCGGCGATCGGGGATTTTCTCCGGCGTTGAGTCCGCCGCGGTGCGTACGCCGGCAGGCGCTCAGCCCGTCAGCAGCGCATGCAGCGTGCCCTTGAGCCGGCGTCCTTCGCTGCGGAAGTAGTCGCGTGCCCGGCGCCAGTCGGGACAACGCGCCTCGACCTCGCGCCAGAACGCGCGCGAATGGTCGGCATGCACCAGGTGGCAGAGCTCGTGTACCAGCACGTACTCGAATGCCGACGGCGCGCCGAGCACCAGCGCCAGATCGAGCGCGAGTGTGCCGTCGGGCGCCAGCGAGCCCCACTGCGAGGACATTGGCCGGATCCGGATCCGCGACGGCGTGCGCGGCAGGCCCGGAAGATAACCGGGCAGCCAGCGGGCGACATCAGCGCGTGCCTGGGCTTCGTAGAACTCGCGCAGCGCGCGCTGCAGCGCCGCCGGGCCAGCCTGTGTGGGCGCAACGAACACCAGGTGCGCATCGTCCGCCCGCACATGGGCGAAGCGGCCGGGTTGCCAATCCACCGCCAGCAGCGCGCCGCGCAGCGGCAGGTGCGTGGTCAGGTCGCGGCGCAGCGGCGGCGCCTGGCCGTGTTCGGCCAACTGCGCGGCGAGCCAGTCACGGTGCTGGTGCACGAAGGCCTCGCCGGCCGCCAGACTGGCGCGCAGCGGCAACGTCAGGCGCGCGCCTCGCTCGCTGACGCTCAGGCGCATGCGACGCGCGCGCGGATCGCGCACGCGCAGCACCTCGATCCGGCGGCCATCGTCGAGCCAGACCTCGAGCGTGTCGCGCCGCACCGACACGGCGGCGGGGGGCGACGAGGTCAAGCGCGAGGACGGCGGCATGCGTGCAGTGTAAGGCGCGCGCGGCGCGCGCCTGCGCTCATTCCACCTTCGACAGCTTGAACGCGCCCTCGAGCACCTTGAACAGACGCTTGAACTCACCGCGCATCAGCGCAAAGCGCGCATCGAGTTCGGCTTGGCGATCGTCGGCGTCGGTGTGTTCAAGCGTGTCGAGCGCGCCGTCGAGCAGCTTGAACTTGCGCACGATCAGGTCTTCGCCGAGTACGAACTCGATCTGATCGTCGAGTGTGAGCGCCAGCTTGGTCACCTGCTTGCCAGCGTCGAGATGGCGGGTGATCTCCTCGCACTGCAGATCCTGGCGTTGGCATTTGACGATCGCGCCCTGGTCGGACGGATCCTTGAGCTCGCATTCCTCGCCCAGCGCCAGGCCGTCGGGCAGCGGCTCGCCGGCGATCCAGCCGGTCATCACTGCGCGCGGCGAGGTCTCGGCATTGAGCGGCAGCGCCGGGAAGCTGCCCATCGCGGTGCGCACCTGGCTGACCACGTTCTCGGCGCTCTTGCGGCTGGAGGTGTTGACCGCGATCACGCCCAGCTCCAGGTCGATCAACGCATCCGAGCGCACCGGGCGCACGAACGCACGCGGCAGCAACTCCTGGAGGATGTCGTCCTTCATCTGCTTGCGCATCTTGCCGCCGGGCTTGCGTGCGTTCTTTTCCTCGTACTCCTCGATGCGCACGGCCAGGAATTCGTTGACCACCGCGCCGGGCAGGATCTTCTCCTGGCCACCGACGGCCAACCAGATGCCGTCTTCCATGCGGTGGGTCAGTGCGTCGGCCTCGCGACCCAGCGCCGGCACGAAGCCGTGCGTGGACATTTCCAGCGGGCCGACATCGCGCAGGCGGAACTCGCCGACCTGGGTCTCCAGTTCGGAAACGTCGACGGAGGTGGGGAAGCGGAACAGGGTCAGATTCTTGAAGAACATCGAAGGGCCGTGATTGGGGATGGGGGATCGAAAAAGCAGAAAGCCGGAGCGCCCGTCCTCGTGCGTGTGCGGACCGCCGCCACGTCAGCGGACGCGGCGGCGCGGCTCAGTCGCGGGCGTCGTGTGGTGCGCCGGCCAGCCAGTCGTGCGCGTCGGGCAAGGCCGCGCTGCGGCTGCCCAGCGACAGGAAGTCGAACAGCTTCGGATCGCTGAGCTGCGAGGGGCGGATATCGCCGAGCGCGCGCGCGATGGTTTCGATGCGGCCGGGGTGCGTCTTCTCCCACTGCGCCATCATCAGCCCGACCTGTTTGCGCTGCAGATTCTCCTGCGAGCCGCACAGGTTGCACGGGATGATCGGGAAGGCCTTGGCGTCGGCATAGGCGACGATGTCGGCCTCAGCGACATAGGCCAGCGGGCGGATCACCACATGCTTGCCGTCGTCGCTGCGCAGCTTGGGCGGCATGCCGCTGAGCTTGGCGTGGAAGAACAGGTTGAGGAAGAACGTGGCCACCAGGTCGTCGCGGTGGTGGCCCAGCGCGATCTTGGTGAAGCCGTTGGCCTCGGCGTAGGTGTACAGCGCGCCGCGGCGCAGCCGCGAACACAGCGAGCACATCGTCTTGCCTTCGGGCACGACGCGCGAGACGACCGAATAGGTGTCCTGCTCGATGATGTGGTAATCCACGCCGAGTGTGCGCAGGTAGTCGGGCAAGATGTGCTCGGGAAAACCGGGCTGCTTCTGGTCCAGGTTGACCGCGGTGATCGAAAACGACACCGGCGCCTTGGCCTGCAACTGCAGCAGGATGTCGAGCAGCGTGTAGCTGTCCTTGCCGCCCGACAGGCAGACCATCACCTTGTCGCCGTCCTCGATCATGCCGAAGTCGGCGATCGCGCGCCCCACCTGGTGGCGCAGGCGCTTGCCCAGCTTCTGGGTCTCGTGCGCGGCGCGGCGCGGGTCGAGCGTGCGGGGCAGGGGGTCTGGCAGGGGCAGGACGGTGCTCATCGCCCATAGTCTAACGGGGCCGGCTTGCGTGGCTGCGACCGCCGTTCAGCGCGCGTGCCGCGTGCCGCCGGCCTGTGTGCCTATACTGCGGCCCGACCGCCGGCGCCCGTCGCGCCGCCCTTGGAGACCCGCAGACGTGAAGCACTGAGCCGACATCCGATCCGCCGTCCTCCGCACGAGGGCGCCATTCGAGTCTGCGCACAGGTCACGTCATGTCCTTCGTTCCGTTCCCGGGCTTCGCCCCGGCCGGTGTCGTCCCGTCGGACGCCGCCCTTTCCGATCCGCTGCATGCCCGCAACCTGACGGCGACGCTCGCCGATGGGCGGGTGCTCTACGCCGGCCTCGACCTGCGCCTGCCCGCCGGGCCGAGCGCGCTGGTCGGTGACAACGGCAGCGGCAAGTCGACCCTGCTGCGCCAGCTCGCCGGCGACCGATCCCCCGAGGGCGGCCGGGTGCACCGCACCGCGGACCTGGCCTGGCTGCCGCAGGTGCCGGCGACGTTGCCGGCGCGGGTGATCGACCTGCTTGGCGACGGCCCGCGCCTGGATGCCTTGCGCCGGCTGCTGGCCGGCGACGGCAGCGCCGAGGATGTGGTGCGCGTCGGCGAGGACTGGACGCTGGAGACGACCTGGCGCGAGCGCCTGGATGCCTTGGGTCTGACGCGGGTCGGCCTGGACGCGGATCCGGCGCAGTTGTCGGGTGGCGAGCGCCAGCAACTGCGCCTGCTGGCGATCGCGCATTCGGCCGCGCCGATCCTGCTGCTGGACGAGCCGAGCACCTTCCTCGACGCCGAGGCCTCGATGCACTGGCATGACGTGTTCGCGCGCCGCGGCGGCGCGGTGCTCGTGGCGAGCCACGACCCGGCGTGGCTGCATGCGATGCCGCGGTTGTTCGAACTGCGAGCCGGCGCACTGCATCGTGTCGACGGCGGGCTTGCCGCCTGGCGCGCCGTGCGCGCAGACCGCCTGCGCCAAGGCGAGGCGGCGTTGCACCAGGCACGGGTCGCGCGGACACGGACCCAGCAGGCGGTCGCACGCGAGCGCGAGCGCCTGGAACGACGACAGGCCCGCGGCCGCCGCGCCGATCGCGACACCAACCAGTCGCCGCTGCTGCTCGATCGCCTCGCCGACAACGCCGAGCGCGGCCAGGGCCGTCGCCGGGTCGCGCTCACCCAGCGGCTCGACGCCGGCGAGCAGGCGGTACGCGCGGCCTTCGATGCGCTCGATGCCCCCGCCACGCCGCAGTTCGTGCAGGCGGCCGTCGTCTTGCCGCCGGGCCGGCAGGTGCTGGCCTTCGCGCAGGCGCATCCGACCTGCGCCCAGCCGGCGGCCGCGCTCGACTGGCAGGCGAGCGGGCCGGTCCGGATCGGGCTGACCGGCCGCAACGGCAGTGGCAAGAGCACCCTGCTGCGCGCGCTGCTCGGCCGGGCCAGGCTCGCCAGCGGTTCGGCCCGGGCGCTGGTGCCGGCGCAGACGCTCGATCAGCATCTCGACGGCCTGCCCGGCGAGACCGGGGCGCTGGACTGGTTGCAGGCGGCGATGCCCGGCGATGCCCGCGCGACGATCGCGACCCGGCTCGCGTTGCTGGGGCTGGGCCGCGCGCATGTCGAACGGCCGATGCGCACGCTCTCGGGCGGCGAGCGGATGCGTGTGGCGATCGCTGCAGCCGCGTGGGGCAGGCCGGCCGCACCGTTGTTGCTGCTCGACGAGCCGGCCAGTCACCTCGATCCGGCCAGCGTCGATGCGCTGGTCGCGCTGCTGCGCGCCTGGCCCGGTGCGCTGCTCGTGGTGTCCCACGATGCCGACCTGCTCGAGGCGATCGGGCTCGACATCGGCCTGCGGCTGGATGCGGACGGGCTGCGCCTGCATCCGCTGTGAGGCGGGCGCCCGTGTTCGACGGGCGCCGGCCGCAGCGTCAGGGCACCCAGACCAGGTTGCGGGTGTTGGCGTCGGTGCTGATGTCGCGCACGCGACCGGACCCGTCGAACAGCACCTGGAACTCGGCGAAGCTGCTGAGCCAGTAGCGCCACAGCGGCGCCTCGAGGTCGGGGTTCTCGCTGCTGATCGGATAGCCGAGCGAGGTGATGACCTGCTCGCGGGTCATGCCCGGGGTGATCTTGGCGCGGCGCACCGCCTCCTGCACCTTGGCCGGCCAGCTCGCGATCTTCGCCGCCGGGTCCTCGGTCACGACGTAGCGGCGTGCAAAGGTGTCCAGATCCAGGTCGCGGCTGTAGTCGTTGCCGATCGACTGGCGTTGGCCGTCGATCCGGACGTTGACGCGGTAGCGGCCGTGGCCGGTGACACTGGCCGGGGTGCCGGCCGGGATCACCCGCTTGCCGTTCTCGGCATAGTTGCTGTCGCTGATCCAACTGCCGTCGCTGCGCAGGTTGCAGCACAGGTAGCCGTCGTACTTGGACTCGGCGCTGGCGGAAGTGGCGCAGGCGGCGAGCAGCGCGGCGCAGGCGATCGACAGAGAGCTTGCTTGGATTCGCATCGTGTCTTTCCCAAAGCGGACGCGGCCGGAGGCGCCGCGGATCGACGATGGGCGACGCGAGGCGTCGGCGCCGCGCCATCCCCCGACTGGCGCGATCGCATTCTTGCAGGGCCAGGCGCAGGCGCCAAGCGGAGCCGCGACCGCTCGGGTAAGCTCACCGCCATGGCTTTCGAGCGTGCCGACGACTCCCCCGCCCAGCGTCTTGTCGCGCTGCGCGGCGAGCATCGCGAGCTCGACGCGTTGATCGATCGGCTGCAGCACGATCCCCTGCACGATGAGGTCATGCTCAAGCGACTGAAGAAGCGCAAGCTGGCGCTGCGCGATGCGATCGCGCAGCTCGAATCGTCGCTGATCCCCGACGAACCGGCCTGACCCGTCAGTGTCGGCAGCAGGCGCCCGTAGCCCGCGCGCGGCGTGCCGGGCGATTTACCAGGTCAGCATGTAGCCCAGTCCGTGTACCGTGCGCAGGGGCAGTTCGGTGCCCGCGACCCGGATGCACTTGCGCCGCAATCGATAGACCAGCACTTCCAGGCGATGCGGGTCGAAGGTGTCGATGTCGTCGGCCAGACAATGGATCAACGTGGCGCGCGCCACCGGGTGTCCGGGGCATGCGGCCAAGCGTGCCAGGAGTCGCTGTTCGGCGAGCGTGAGATCGATGCTATGGCCGCCGGGCGAGACGAGGTGCCAGCCATGCCCGTCGAGCCGCCAGGTGCCGCCTTCGCTGCTGTCCGCTGGCGGGGCGATGCCGGTGGTGTCGGGCGTGCCGGGGCATCGGCGTCGGTGGGCGCGGCACGCGGTGCCCGGGTATCGGGCGGATCGCGCGGCGTCGCGTCCGGCGAGGCCGCGTCAGCGGGGAACAGGTGCCGGATCGTCAGCACAGCACCGTCGTCGAGATGCAGACGCAGTCCGTCGCCGACGCGCTCGAAGCGTCCGGCCGCGTCGGGGCCGATCCGGCCGGCAACGATGCGCCATGTGTGCGCGCAGTCACCGGGTGCGAGCGGCCCGAGCGTGCTTGGAGGGTGCTCTAGGTGATGGGTGGACATACCTGCCTGTTTCGGAAATCGGACGTTCGGTTGCGGGATGCAGAAATCGACGGGCCGCGCGTGGGCGCGCTGCCATCGCGATGCACCGGGCGCACGACCCGGGATGGGGCGTGCACGCCGTCCCCTGTTCAACACCTCGTAGAAAGCCGCCGCGACAGGACATGCTGTCGACGACAGCCGGACTGCGGACCTAGGCGGGATCGCGTGTCGGCTGGACAGGGGCCGCGTCCGGAGCACCCAGCTGTGCCTGCAGGAAGGCGCGGGCCTTGCGCCAGTCCCGTCGGATGGTGCGCACGGTGACTCCGAGCAGCGATGCGATGGCTGCCTCGTCGAGCCCACCGAAGTAGCGCAGCTCGACGACGCGCGCCAAGCGCGGGTCGAGCGTCTCGAGCGATTGCAGGGCGCAGTGGACGCTCAGGAGCTGATCGAGCGCCAGCGAACCGCAGGCTGCATCGTGCTCGCTGGCGGGTGTGGCGACCAGCACGTCCCGCCCCCGCTTGCCGGCAGTGGTCCGTCGCGCCTGGTCGACCAGTACGAACCGCATCGCCCGAGCGAGCAGCGCAACAAGGTGACCGCGTGAGGCAGCCGGGACATCGGCGCGTGCGAGCTTGATCCAGGTCTCGCTGATCAGTGAGGTCGGTGAGTGGGTGGCGATCGCCAGCCGACGGATCTCCGACCTGGCGATGCGGTGCAAATCGTCGTAGAGGAGGCGATAGATCGCGTCCCACGCGGCCGCGTCCCCGTCGCTGGCCTCGGCCAACAGGCGGGCGATCGCCGGGTCGAGCGCGTCGCCATCGCGCTTCCCGATCGCGTCGTGCTGCACCGGGGCGGGGGGGGCTGTCGCGTCCATGGGCCGGGTTCGTCTCCAGTCCTGACGATCGATCGCGGTCGATGCATGCTAGTTCATCCCCGCCGACCCGGGACAGTGAGGAGCTCCGCCATCGATACACCGCCGTCTTCAGAGCCCGCGATCCAGCGACGCGCGTTCGATCTGTTCGACGCCTATGTGCGACTGCCGCGCTGGTGGCGGGCCAGGAAACTGGCCCGGCTGGCCGAATCCGATCCCGCGCTGCACGGGGCGCTGTCGGCACTGCTCGATGCCGATCGTCGGGGCGACGTGATCGCGGATGCGCCGTTCCCCGCGATTGCGGGGCTGCTGGAAGCGCAGGCTGAAGAACCTGAGGCCGATCCGCGTATCGGTGCTCGGATCGGCGCGTGGGAGATCATCGGGGTACTGGGGCGGGGCGGGATGGGCACGGTCTATCGGGCCCGGCGCTGCGATGCGCAACTGCGGCAGATCGTGGCGCTGAAGTGCATCCGCGACGACCTCGTCTCTCTGCGCCTGGTCGAGGCCTTTCTCGCCGAACGCAATATGCTGGCCGACCTGACCCATCCTGACATCGTGCCGTTGCTCGACGGCGGCGTGGACGACGCCGGGCGCCCCTGGTACGCCATGCCGTTGGTCGACGGGCTTGCGATCGACCAATGGTGCGATGCGAATGCACTGTCGATTCGTGCGCGCGTCGCGCTGTTCGTCGAGGCTTGCGGCCAGGTCGCCTATGCTCATCAGCGCGGTCTCGTGCACCAGGACATCAAGCCGTCCAACCTGCTGGTGACGTCCCAGGGCCGTCCGCGACTGCTGGATTTCGGGCTGTCGATGCTGCTGTCTTCCGATGTGCTCACAACGTCGCAGCGGTTGGCGATGACCAGCGGCTACACCGCGCCTGAAGCGCTGGCGAGCGGATCGCAGGATGTGCGCGTGGACGTCTACGCGCTGGGTGTGCTGCTGTGCCGGCTGCTGTGCGGTGACGGCCCTTGCGTTGGGCCGCTGGCATCGGGGCCGCCGCGGGCGCCGTCATCTTGGGTGGCCAAGCTCGATGCGTCCGCCATCCGCGCGCGTGCCGCGTCGTCGGCGGCGGGCCTGGCGCGGCAGCTGCGCGGGCCGCTCGACGCCATCGTGCTGCGCGCTGTCGCAACGGCTCCCGACCAGCGCTTTGCGAGCGTCGACGCGCTGACCGACGCGCTCACGGCCTGGCTGGGTCGCACGGGCCCAGCGTCGGTGTCGCGCATGAAACGCGTGCTGATGCCTGCGGGCGCGGTCCTGGCGATGGCGGTCGTTGGCCTGCTCGGCGGGCACCTGTGGCGCGGAAGCCGAGAGGCCGCGGTCGCCAGCCAGGCCGACCGCTTCTTCGAATCGATGCTGGGCATGGCCGCGGTGTCCGAGTTGGGCGATCTGCCGCCGACCCGGTCGGCACTGCTGGTCTCGCTCGAGCAGGGGTTGCGCCGGCAGGCCGTGGGCGACGATGCGGACGGCATGGGGGCGCGGGGACTGTCGGTGCTTGCACGCGGTTGGGCCGTCGCCGGGGACTACCGGCGGGCCGAGGCGTTGGCGCGCGAGGCGGCACAGATGATCGGCCCGCGGGATCCTCTGGCCGCCGCCTTCAATCTGGCGACGCTGGCGCAGATCCAGAATCTTCAGGCCCAGCATGCCGACGCCGAGGTGACGGTCCGCGCAGGCCTGGCGCGCCTGCCGGTCCGGCTGACCGATCAGCACCGGCTCGCCCACCTGCGGCTGCTCGCGCAGCGCGCGGTGGCCGAGTCGGGACAGGGTCGCTCGCAGGCCGCGTTCGCGACGCTCGATCAGGCGATCGGCGAAGCGGGGCGCCTGCCGCCGGCGGTGGCCGACAACATCACTGCGCAGTTGCTGACCCAGCGCGGAATCTGGCTGCGTTGGCGCATGCGGATGCAGGAATCGGAGGCCGACCTGCTGCGTGCGATCGCACTGACCGACGACACGGCCCCTATCCTGGCCGATGACGCCCGCGAATCCTTGATCCGCACCGTGCGCGCGTCGCGCCAGCCTGGGCGCGAGCAACGCGCGCTGGCGCTAGCGAACCAACTGATCGAGCGGCGGCGCGCGACCCTGGGCGAGCGCCATCCGCAGACCGGAATGGCCTTGGCCGAACTCGCCTTCATCCAGATCCTCAACGCCGATCTGGCCGGCGCAAGCGAGACCGCGGACCAGGCCGAGCGCATTCTGGCCGAGGCGCTGGGGGCGGACCATCCCGCTGTCGCGCGCGCGTACATGGCCCAAGGGCATCTGGCCGCCTATGCGCGCGACATGCCCCGCGCGTTCGAGCGGACCGGACGCGCGCTGCGTATCTACCAGCGGCACTATGGGCCGGATCAGGAGTTCACGCTCGAGGCGCGCTTCCTGATGGCCAGCCACCTTTGGGCGCGGGCCGGTGACGGCGCCGACGATCCCGACCTGATCCGGGCGCGCGATACGCTCGGGGCTGCGATCGCAAGCAGTGTCGCGGCGCACGGCGATGTCTCGGCGCATCACCGTGGTGGCTATGCGATGCTGCTCGCCACCACCGGTCGCAAGGCCGAGGCGGCGCGTCAGCTGGTCCTGGGCAAGCGCGACGCCGCGCGCCAGTTCGGGCCCGACAGCCAGGACGCGATGATGGTCCGCTTGGCCGAATGCGGATTTCTGGTGCGCTATGGCGAGAACGATACGGACACGCTCGCGGCATTGACCGGCCTGGAACGCGATGCGGCCGCAACCGGCACGATGTTCGCCGATGGCGTGTTGCACAGCGTGCTGGCAATGCAGGCACGTTGGCTGCTGGAGCGGCAGCGCCCCAACGAGGCGCTGGATGCTGCGCAGCGCGGCCGCGCGATCGCGATCAAGTTGGACAAGCCGGGGTTGATCGCCGATAGCGATGCGATGATCGACACCGTACGGGCCGCACACCGCAGCGACGCCGCGCCCGTCGACCGGACCGCGGCGCGGTCGCCTTAATCGGCTGCGGCGGCCGGCGGTGCCGGTTCGGCGCGCACTGCTTCGGGGCTGACTTTCTCGATCGAATGCCGCAGCTCGCGGCCCAGGATCACCTTCGCGTCCTTGGCCAGTGCGGTCAGACGCTCGTCGAACACCAGCTTGCTGTTGCCGTCGAGCCGGACGAGGCCCAGTTCGCGCAGCTTCTGGATGAAGCCGCGGAACAGCGATTTGTCGAAGAACTCCGGTGCGGCCGGCGCGTAGAGCAGCGACAGGCGCTGCGCGGCCAACTGGCACAGGCCCTCGAGTTCGCCGGCGCCCAGCGTGCCCGGACCGTTCTTGGCCAGCACCGAGATCGCGATGTAGTAGCGCTCGAATGCCTGCTGCAGCGGGTGGCTGAGCGCACGCAGCCGGAACACTTCGTCGCTCTGTCCGGCGTTGCGGGCGTAGACCGGATCGCCGTCATGGTCGTCGGCGAGCGGTTCGAGCAGTCCCTCGCGCACGAAGGTGGCCAAGGTGCGTTCGATCCGGTCGGCGAAGACGTCCTCGGTCCAAGGCAGGAACAGCTCGGCCTGCAGGAACGGATACATCGTACGACCCAGCCGCAGCAGCGTGTGCCGGCTCATGCGGCGGTTGTGCAGAAAGCAGCAGGCGATCCACGCCGAGGCGGTGTACAGGTGCAGCACGTTGTTGCGGAAGTAGGTCAGCAGCACCGCCTGCTCGTCGTCGCCGACCCGCAGCACATCGCCCAGCGGGTGGGCGACGCGTTCGAGCACGCCGATCTCCTCGCCGTGGGCGACGATCTCCGCCGGGGTGTGCGGCGTCAGCGTGACCCGATCCGAATACGGCACGTCGTCGAGCAACTGCTTGGACAGCGCGATCTGCGCCAGCAGGTCGGCTTCGCCCATCGCATGCTTGGGTGTGGACAGCAGTGCGAGCGAGAGCAGGTTGATCGGATTGACGTCGGCTGCGCGGTTGATGTTGACGTGGATGCGCTGGGCCAGCACGTCGATCGTGCTCGCAAGCCACGCCGGCTTGGCGTCCTCGGGCACGGCGCGGCCGTCCCAGTCGGGCGCCAGTTCGGCGAGCACCGCATTGAGGTGGATCGGCTCGCCGAAGTTCACCACCACCTGGCCGTAGTTGCTGCGCAGCACCTGCGGAATGCCCCACAGCAAGCGCCAGATCGATTCCTTCTTCTTGGCCTTGCCCGACAGCTCGTCGAGGTAGCTGCTGCCCTCCATCAGCTTTTCGTAGCCGATGTACACCGGCTGGAACAGCACCGGCTTGCGCGGCTCGCGCAGATAGGCGCGCAGGGTCATCGCCAGCGCGCCGCCCTTGGGCGGCAGCAGCCGGCCGGTGCGCGAGCGACCGCCCTCGATGAAGTACTCGATCGAATAGCCGCCGCCGACCAGCTGCGCCATGTATTCGGAGAACACCGCCGAATACAGCGCATTGCCGCGGAAGCTGCGCCGGGCGAAGAACGCGCCGCCCTTGCGCAGCAGTGTGCCGATCACCGGCAGGTTGAGATTGACGCCGGCGAAGATGTGCGGCGGCACGATGCCGCGGCCGTAGAGCAGGTACGACAGCAGCAGGTAGTCCATGTGGCTGCGGTGGCTGGGCACGTAGACGATCTCGTGCCCGGGCGCGGCTTCCTTGAAGCGGTCCAGGTGGTGGACCAGCACGCCGCGGAAGATCCGGTTCCACACCGTAGTCAGCAGGAAGCTGGCCGAACGCACCAGCGGGTGCGAGTAGTCGGCGGCGATCTCGTAGGCGTAGGCGTGCGCCTTCTTCCAGGCATCCTCCGGCCGGCTGTTGTCGCGTCGCGCCTGGTCGGCGATCGCGTCCTTGACCGACGGCGCGGCGAGCACCTTGTCGACCAGCAGCCGGCGGGTCGACAGATCGGGGCCGATGATGGCCTCGCGCATGCGGTTGAAGTGCGTGCGCAGCACGCGCGAGAGCTTGCGCACCGTGCGTTCGGCGCCCAGGTCCTCGTCGAGCAGCGGCCGCACTGCGACCGGCTCGGCGAAGCGCACCAGCGTGTCGCGGCCGTTGAGCAGGATCGACAGCAAGCGGCGGAAACGGCCGACGATCGTCCAGTTCTCCGAGAACAGCACCGAGAACCAGCCGTTGGCCTTGTCGGGCGAGCGACCGACGAAGATCGAGACTGGCACCACCTGCACGTCGAGCGTGGGATCGAGCCGGTGCGCTTCGAGCAGGCGCGAGAGCGATTCGGAATGCGTCGATTTCGATGGCGGCTTGCCGGCCGCCAGCGCCAGCGCACTACCGGCATTGCGCCGCGACAGCGCGACGTAGGCGCGCTTGCGCCCCAGCGGATCGCCGGGCAGCGGCTGCAGCGGCGACGGCAGGCCGGCGTCGCGGCAGGCGCGCTCGAGAATCAGCGCGTTCGACAGGCCGTAGTCCTCGAGCACGTAACAGACCGGGCGGTGGTCGACCAGCGTCTCCGGGGCCTGGGGTTCGACCTTCAGCCCGATCCAGGGGCGCAGGAGCCGGTCGAGCAGGCCGGCCCACCATGGCCTGCGTGCGGCGCGGCGGGGCGTGGCCGCTGGGCGCGGCACGAGAGGCGTACGCGTGTCGGTGGCAGGGGGCGCATCGGCGGCCTGCGCCGGGCTCGCAGCGTCCGCCTGGGGGGCCTCGTGCGCGGCGCGAGCGCCTGCGTCGGCCGGTGCTGCGGCGGGTTCCGGCGCCGCGGCGGTGGGCACCGAGGTGGCGTCATCGCCGTCGCGCCGGGGGCGCGCGTCGTCGGGAAAGGGGAAGGTCGGTTGGTCGGGCATCGGCGGCATTATGCCCAAGCGGCTCCGCGCGGCGGGCGTCAGGGGCCCGGCGGGGGCGCGGCCGCGGTGCGGGCGTGGCGCAGGAAGTCGGACACGTACCAGCGCCCGGCCACGCGCTCGACGCCGATCTCGGCATCGATCGAACGGCCATCGAGCAGGTAGCGCAGCCGCACGCGCGCCTGGTCGCCGGTCTGCGAGGCCAGCGTTGGCGTGACGCTGTCGAAGCTCGCATCCAGATCCAGGCCGTAGGCGCGCAACTGCTGCTTGGCGACCTCGAACACGGGCGACAGGCGGCGCAGCCCGGCCGCCATCCCGGCCCGGCCGAGGGCAGCGTCGCCGTCGAGGGCGCTGCGCCGGACCGCCGCAGTCAATGCCTCGACGGTCTGCTGGGCGAGGGCGCGGTCGGCCAACGGCGCGCGGGCCGCCCACTCGCCGGTGGCCGCCACCAGTTGGGTGTAGTGCTGGCGCTCGTCGTCGCTGAACCCCGGCGACTGGGTCAGATACTGGGTCGCGAACACGGCCAGGGCCCGCGCCGTCGAGCGCAGCTCGCCGTCGGCACCGGCGAACTGCCGATCGAAGGTCGCCAGCAGCGCGCGTTCGGCGTCCGCCGCGTGCAGCGCGGCCAGTGCCGCAGGAATCTGCCCCGACAGCGGCAGTTCCGACAGCGGCCATCGAGTGCGGTCCTCGCGCCAAGCGTGCTCGAGCGCCGGCGCCAGATCGGCCGGCAGCGCATCGCGCGCAAACGCGGCCAGATCCCCGCCGCGTAGGTGTGCGGTCAGGACCGTGACCGCCTCGACCGGGGTCGCGCCGCCGGTCGGCGTCGGTGCGGTCTCGGGCGCCGGCCGGTCGCAGCCGCCCAGCCATAGCAGCAGCGGCAACAACGCCGTGCAGGCACGATGCGGGCGCCGGCGGAGCCGGCGGCGGGTCGGCGCGTGCGCGTGCATCCGGCGATTCTCCTCGGCCCCCTCAGACCGACCATCCTGCAATGGCCGGGTCGCTCACGACAAGTGAGCCGCCCGGGCCGCGCTCACAGATCGTGCGTGACCCAGCCGCGCGGGGTGTCGGCGGCCGCGGCATCGAGCGCGGCCTGGGCGATCTCGTCGGGCGTGCGCCCGGCACGCCAGGCCGCGGCGATCGCGGCCAACCGCTCGCGCGTGGCGCGGGTGTAGGCGCCTTCCAGCTCGTTCTGGGCATCGGCGGCGAGTTTCTGCGGATACAGCGTGCGGGCATCCTCGCTGCGGTTGAGCAGCGCGATCATCCGCGCCAGGCTCTTGCGGAAGGTCTGCGCCGACAATGCGGTGCGCTGGGTCCGCTGCAGATGCCAGACCGTCAGGTACTCCACCGGCCCGAGCAGACGGCGCGGCGTGCCGCCGAAGAACTGGCCGGAGAACGCGCTGGCCGCGACCGGGCCGCTGGCGTCGGGCAGGCGGGTCGCACCCCACGAACTCAGCGCGCCGCCGGGCAGGTCCATGCGACGCAGCGCGGTGCCGAAGGTATCGGCGACCAGGCGCTGCGCGTAGGCGTCATCGCTCTCGGCGACCACCTGCAGCAGACGCAGGAATAACGGATAGCGGTCCTCGCCCAGGCGTCGCGCCAGTCGCTTGAGGACGGTCAATCGGTACTCGGGATCGGAATGCGCAGCCAGCGCCGACACCAGGCGGTCGGCGGCGGCACGCAGGGATTGCGCGGAGGGCACGGCGTTCATCGAAGGACAGCCAACAAGGACGACGGCACTCTAGCGCGTCGTGCGTGCGTCGCCCTAGGCGAGTGCGTCGAGGATCGCGTCGGTGCCGTGATCGGCGGCAGCGGCCAGGTCCAGGCCGGCGAGTCGGCCTTCGAACGCGCGGTCGCCGGCGAACAGCCGCGATCCGGCCGGGACATCGTCCCATGCGACCGCATTGAGCATGTCCTCGCCCGGATCGGCCTGCGGACCGCGGGCGGCCAGCGCACCGTCGGCCTCGCCCAGACCGACGAGCCCGCTGCCATCGGGCTGGCGCAGGTCGTCGAATGCGACCTGGCTGCCCAGCCGTTCTAGGCTGGCGGCGGTGAAGCCGGTGTTGGAGGAGATACCGCTCATGCTGTGTCCGCTGGGGTCCGTGGAGGCCGCTCGTGGCGACGATGGCGCGACTGTAACGCCGGTGCCACATGCGGGCTATCTCGGGCTGGCCCTAGGGGGGCGCGCCCTCGCCGGCGGCTGGCCCTCTCAACATGAATGCACGATGGCCGGCACCCGGCGTCCTTGTGCTCCACGCACTGCGCGATGCCTGCGCGCTGCGTGCTAGCCTCCAGATCCCCGTGATGCGCCGGTGCAGGCCCGCATGGCAGAGCAGAACGAAGGCGCCGACAAGACCGAACAGCCTACCAGCAAGAAGCTCAAGGACGCCCGCAAGGAAGGCAATGTCAGCAAAAGCCGGGAACTGACCAGCACCGTGCTGGTGATGGGCTGGCTAGTCGGCGGCTGGCTGTTGATGGGCTTCATGTTCCGTCGCGTGCGCGGGCTGTTCGAGCAAGCGCTCGAGGTCTTGAATCAGCCCTTCGACATCGCGCTGCGCACCGTCGTGCCGTTGGCTGCGCAGGTGTTCCTGTCGATGACCCTGCCGCTGCTGTTGATGGCCGTGCTGCTGGGGCTGCTGGTGGAGTTCCTGCAGGTCGGGCCGGTGGCCTCGATGAAGAAGGTCACGCCCGATCTGTCGAAGATGAACCCGGTCAGCGGCATCAAGAAGATGTTCTCGATGGACAATCTCATCGAGCTGATCAAGTCGATATTCAAGAGCGTGGCGCTGATCGCCATCGGCGGTTTCGTGCTCTGGGGCATGATCCCCAGCCTGCTGAACCTGCCGTTCGCTCAACCCGCCGCGATCGGCAGCGCGATCTGGCATGCGCTCAAGTGGATCGGCATCTGGACGATCTTCGTGTTCTTCTTCGTCTCCGCGGTCGATGCCTCGTACCAGAAGTTCTCCTACATCAAGAAGCTGCGCATGAGCCGGCGCGACATCAAGCAGGAGGTCAAGGAGAACGAGGGCGACCCTTACGTCAAGCAGCGGCGCAAGCAGTTGCACCAGGAGTGGTCGCAGCAGAACATGCTCAATGCCGTCCGCGGATCGAGCGTTGTCGTGACCAATCCCACCCACATCGCCGTCGCCCTGCAGTACGAGCAGGGCACCGACGACCTGCCGCTGGTCGTGGCCAAGGGCGAGGGGCACATGGCCGAGGAGATCCGGCGCGTGGCCGAGGAATCGGGTGTGCCGATCCTGCAGAACGTGCCCTTGGCACGTGGCCTCAATGCGCGCGTGGAGATCGACGACTACATCGGCAACGAATTCTTCGAGGCCGTCGCCCAGGTGCTGTACTGGGCCGAGGGCATGCGCGCGGGCGAATCGCGCCCTGAGCCACCCGAGTTCGTGCCGCCCGAGGACATGCGCGAGGAGATCGGCCTGGCGGCCGAGCCTGCGCCCGCGCCACCGCTGGCCGACGACCCGTCGATCCTTCAGCGGTTCGAGGATCCGCGCGATCCGATGCGCTGACGGGATCTGATTTCGAGCGTTGTGGCGTGCGCGCGGCGTGACTGCTGCAAAATTGCGGATCGGATAGGGATATCGTGTCTGGCGGGGTTCGGAGTGGCGCGAAAGGGCTACGCTCGTTGCCGTTGCCGTTGCCGTTGCCGTTGCTTTGCGCATTTGATGTTCGAGCCGTAAAGCGAGCCGAGCATCGCAGGGCGGCGGGGCCGAAGAGCAGCCCATGTCTGAGCGCAGCGAGTTTGGGCTGCGTGCCCCGTCGTCCGAGAAGCGCAGGGGCCTGCCGCGGCTTCATGCGGCAGATCGCGTCCGGCGACGGCGGTTTTGCTTACTTTTGACAAGACAAAAGTAAGCCGCGCGAACAGCGCGGAAGCTCTGTTCTTCGCATTCGATTCTGTTGCCGAGGGAAAGCGAACAACGCAAGTGCACGGCTTTCGCCCGCTACGCGTGCAAGTTCCTTTTTGAAGGACCAAAAAGGAACCAAAAAGTCCCTTCGCCGGACGCGATCCGATGCGATGAAGCCGCATCGGTCCCCTGCGCTCCTCGTCTGACGCGGCACGCAGCCCAAACTCGCTGCGCTCAGACATGGGCTGCTCTTCGGCCACGTCAGGCTCCGGTGCTCGGCTCGCTTTACGGCTCGAACGTCAAAGGCTGGAAGCCACAGCCACAGCTGAAGCCAATCGTCGCGGCCTCAGCCAATCCCAGAGCTCCCAAAAGACCCAACGAAAGAATCAACACACGCGCAAATCAATGCGGCTTCAAGCGCTCGCGCGGAACGGCGGCGGAGACACAGCCGACGCCTACGTGGCGCGATGCGCCATGAAGGCGAACGGCTAGCCGCCGAACGCGCTCTTCAAGGCGTTCACCAGTCCGCTGTTGTCGACCAGCCGGCGCATCACGATCTCGACGAACACGCCGAGCATCAGCAGGATGATCGCCGTCGCCAGCCACGCCTTGATCGGCATCGTCAGCGCGAACACGTTGAGCTGCGGCGCGTAGCGGTTGACCAGGCCGAACGACAGGTCGATGACCAGCAGGATCACCATCGCCGGGGCTGCGAGCAGCAGCATCGCTGTCATCAGATAACTGAACTGCCCGACGAACAAGGCCATGCCGCTGAGCCGGATGTCGGGGAAGAAACTCATGACCGGCCACACCGTGTAGCTGGTCATCAGCAGGTCGAGGAACACCAGGAATGCGCCGCTGGCCATGAACAGCCACGACGAGAGCTGCGACAGGAACTCGCCATGCAGCGAGGTCTGGTGGCCCTGGATCGGATCGAAGATCTGCGCCATCGACATGCCCACCTGGGTGTCGATGATCACGCCGGCCGAGCTGATCGCCCAGAACACGATGCCGTAGCAGAACCCGATCGAGATGCCGATGAAGGTTTCTTTGAGCACGATCGCCGACCAGTGCGCGGTGCCAGCGGCCTCGATCGGCGGCGTCCCAGCCAGCGCGATCGGGATCGCCACGATCGCCAGGCTGACCATGAAGCTGTTGCGCACCATCGCCGGCACCGTTTCGGTGGTCAGCAGCGGCAGCATCAAAAACGCCCCGGCCACGCGCGGCAGCGTCAGCGCGAGCGCCAGCAGCGGGTTCTGCGCGAAGTCGAACATCAGCGCCGGACGAGGCCGGGGAAGTCGAGGAAGATGCGGTCGGCGAACACATACAGCGTGCCGCCGATCAGCGATCCGGTCACAAACAGCATGATGACCACTGTCAGGAACTTCAGCGCGTAGGGAAACGTCTGCTCCTGCAACTGCGTGGCCGCCTGCAGGAATGCGACCACCAGGCCGATCAGCGCCGCAGCCGCGACCGGCGGCCCGGACAGCAGCAGCACCAGCCACAGCGCTTCCTTGGTGAACTCCAGGACGTCGCCCATCAGGTCGTTCCGTAAGTGAGCACGAGGCCGTGCACCAGCTTGGCCCAGCCATCGATCAGCACGAACAGCAGCAGCTTGAACGGCAGCGACACCGTCGTGGGCGAGAGCATCATCATGCCCAGGGCGAGCAGGATGTTGGCCACGACCAGGTCGATGATCAAGAACGGCAGGAAGATCAGAAAGCCGATCTGGAACGCAGCGGTGAGTTCGCTGACGGTGAAGGCGGGGACCACGACGATGAAGTCGTCGGGCGTCAGGTCGCCGCGACGCTCGGCCGGCAGCATGCGCTGCACGCTGCGCAGGAAGAACGCACGTTCGGCATCGCTGGAGTGCTGGATCAGGAACGTGCGCAGCGGCTCCTTGCCGGCGTCGATCATCGTCAGCAGCCGGTTGGTGTCGAATGCGCCGCTCGCCGCCGGGGCCGCGCTCGGCGCGGCCGGCTGGGTGATCTCTTCGGCCAGCGCCGGCAATGCCGGCTCGCGCGCTTCGGGCGGGTCGTTGCTCGAGCCGCCACGCACCGCGCTGAACATCGGATCGGGCGCCGGGCCGCGGGCCTGCGCTTCGGCGGCCAGGCCATCGGCCGCCGCCGGGCTGGTCGCAGTCGCTTCGGCCTGCGGCGCGGCGGTCGGGGCGGCGGGCCGGACTTCGATCGCGCGGCCCTCGCGCACGGCCTGCTGCTGGGCGCGCGCATCGATCTGCCGCTGCACCGACGCCGGCGGCGGACGCCCTTCGAGCCGTGCCTCGACGGCGGCGTTGACGTCGAGGATCACCGGGTACATCACGTAGATCGACAGCACGATCGCCAGGCCGTTGATGACCACGTTGGGCGGCACCTGCTGCAACCCGAGCGCGTTACGCAACAGGCTCAGCACCACCACGATCTTGGTGAAAGAGGTCACCATCACCGCCACGAACGGCGCCAGCGCCAGGCTGACCACCGTCACCAGGACGAGGGCAGGCGAGAACGTGCTGAAGTCCATGCCTCAGCTCCAGGACAGCAGGCGCACGCCGAGCGTGTCGCCGACCGCGACCAGTTCACCCTGGCCGGCGACACGGCCGTTGGCGCGGATCGTCACGTTCGCCCCTTCCAGATGTGCAGGTAGGGCGAACACATAGCCCGGCTGCAGGCCGGCGACATCGCCCAGCCGCAGCTCGACCTTGCCCAGCTCGAACGCCACCTCCACCGGCAGGCGGCTGGCCGGGTCCTCGACGGGCGCGGGCGCCTCGGCGGCGGGGGTGTCGGGGGCGTCGGTGTCGCTCATCGGGGCACTCTCCTGGAATCGGGGTTGGGGGCTCGGGGGGCCGTCGATCCGCCAGCCCTCGGCGCCGGGCCGGATCGGCCAGCGCAGGCCGACGGCCTCGGCGTGCAGCGTCGGCTGGCGGGTCGAACCGACGATCACCACATCACCGGGGCGCAGGTCGCGCAGATCGGCGGCGGTCAGCGGCGGGCCGGCCAACGCCAGCGACACGGCCGCCGGCAACTGGCGCCAGTGGCCGGTATCGGCGGCTGCGGCATCGGTCGCCGCGTCGCGGCCGAGCGCGGCGGTCAGCCAGTCGACGCTCGCGCGCAGGCTGCCGGTCAGCGACGCGCCATCGTCGGCACGCAGTTCGAAGTCGACCCAGACCACATCGAGCGCCGGTGCCGGCGGCGGGTCGGGCAGCGGCAGCAGCGAGGTGCCCAGCGCCTCGCTCAGCCGCACCAGCGCGGCCTCGTGCGCCAGGCTCCAGGCGAGCACGCGCGCCCGTCCCTGGTGGTCCTGCCAGCGCAGCGCATCCTCATCGGCCACCGCCGGTGCTGCGCTCAGGCGCAGGCCCACCCGGCTGCCATCGGCATCGAGCTCGAACACGCCCGCCGGATCGCCGGGGCGGCCTTCGCGCAGGACCAGCGTGCCGGCGGCCGACGGCCACTGCCGGCGCCGACGATGCAGCGCGCGCAGCGCCTGCGCCTGGGCGGCGGTCAGGTGGGGAATGCGCTCGCGCAGCGGAGTCGCAGTGCGAGGCGGCGTCGATACGCCCGAGTCAGCCATGTCCAAGCGCCACCTTCATCAGTTCGGGCAACGAGCGTACGCCCAGTTTGCTCATCATGTTCGCGCGATGCAGTTCGACGGTCTTGATGCTGATACCCAGAATGTCGGCGATGATCTTGTTGGGCTTGCTGGCCACGACCAGGTCGAGCACCTGGCGCTCGCGCGGGCTCAGTTTCGCCAGCGCCTCGCCCTGGGGCGCGCCCGCCTGTCGGCGCTCGCGGCGCAGTGCATGGCCGATCGCCTCGACCAGTGCCTCGTCGCTGAAGGGCTTTTCCAGGAAATTCGACGCGCCCTTGCGCATCGCCTCGACCGCCAGCGGCACGTCACCGTGCGCGGTCACGAAGATCAACGGCAGCGAGGAGCCGCGGCGCAGCAGTTCGTCCTGCAACTGCAGCCCGCTCATCTCGGGCATGCGGATGTCCGAGACCAGGCACTCGTCGCCGCCGTGGCGGGTGCTGTCGAATACGGTCAAGAACGCGGCGGCGGATGCGAACGCCCGCACCTCGAAGTTCGCCGTCTCCAGCAGCCAGGCCGTGGAGTCGCGGAAGCCATCGTTGTCGTCGACCAGATAGACGCAAGGCGTGCCGGGCATCGCTAGATCCTCCTGTCGGGCGTGGGCAGCGTGAAACCGAACACGCTGCCGCCGCCATCCCTGGCCTCGAAGAATAGCCGGCCTTCGTGGTACTCGATGATCGACCGACAGATCGCAAGGCCAATGCCCAAGCCATCGGATTTGGTGGTGTAGAACGGCGAGAACAGCTGCTCGCTCTGTGCCGGGCTCAGGCCCGGGCCGCGGTCGCAGACCCGGACCTCGATCTCGTCGTCCAGGTTGACCCGGGCCTCGATCCGCAGGCCGCGCTGCGCGGCGGGGACCTCGCGCATCGCCTCGATCGCGTTCTTGACCAGATTCAGCAGCACCTGCTCGATCATCACCCGGTCGGCATAGACCGGCGGCAGGGCGGCCGGCAGCGCCAGTTCCACGCGCAACTGCTGACGCTCGGCTTCCAGCCGCAGCAACTCGAGCACGGTGTCGACGATCAGCGGCAACTCCTGGGCGTCGCGACGCGGCTCCCGGGCGCGGACGAACTCGCGCACGCGTGCGATCACCGCGCTCGCATGCTCGGCCTGGGTGCGCGCGGCCTGCAGCGCGCGCTCGACCTGGACCGGGCCACCGGCCTGGCCGACCAGCCGCAGGCTGCCGTTGAGGTAGTTCACGATCGCCGCCAGCGGCTGGTTGAGCTCGTGCGCGAGGGTGGCGGCCATCTCGCCGACCGACATCATTCGCGAGGTGAACAGCAGCTTCTCCTGCTGTGACTTGTGCGAATCCAGGGTCTCGATGCGTTCACTGATGTCGACCGCGGTCAGCAGCGACAACGCCTGGCCGCCGCAGTCGAGGTCGCGCCAGTGCAGGGCATACCAGCGGCCGCTGTGCGGCGCGCGCACTTCCTCACCGCGCGCCTCGCCGGTCAGATCGCCATACAGGCTGGCCAGCAATGCATCACGCTGGCCGTGGCCGGGCAGCGCGCCCAGATCGGCAGAAAAGCGTGGATTGGCGGCCACCAGCGCGCCGCTGCGCCGATCGAAGGCGGCGCACGCGAACGGCACAGCCGCCAGGACGGCGGCCAGCGCTTCGGATTGCGCGCCGCGCCCCGCTGACCGCGAGCGGCTGGTGCGCGACGGGCCCGTTGCCCCTGTCATGCGGCAGCGGCGGCCCGCACGGCGCTGATAACGTAGGCCGGCACCGCTCCGGTGCGCACCCGCCAAGATGCCATGACCCGTGCCGCCTGCCCGTCCCGTTCTTCCGCACTGCGCCGGGCATCCGGCCTGCTGGCCATCGCTTGCTGGCCAGGATGGGCCAGCGCTGCGCCAGCCGCCCCGGCTGCGTCGGCCAGCGACTCCTTCGTCGGCGAAATGCTGGCCATCGTGCTGCCTTTGGTCTTCATCATCGCTGGCCTGCTGTTGCTGTTGCGGCTGCTGCGCCGTCGTTATGGGTTGTCGAGTGGGGACACGCCGCTGACGGTGGTGCAGATCCTGCCGGTCGGTCCCCGGGAACGGCTGGTGGTGGTGCGGTCGCGCGCGGGCCGATCGTTCGCCATCGGTGTTGGCGCCCAATCCGTGACGTTCGTCACCGATCTGGAGGCCGATGACCTGGCACCTGCCAACGAGACGGCAACGCGCACGGACGCGCGCTTCAATATCGCTGGAGATCGTTAAGTCTGCGTGACGTCCGGCGTCACCCCGGTCCAGCCCGACCCCGCGGCCTTCACATTGCTTGCGCCCGGCTTTGCGACACGCTTGCAACATCCGGTTGACCACTTCCTAACATCCATAGGGTATCGTACAAGGGCAAAAAGTGACGCACGAGGTCAGGGGCAGATGCGCCGAATGAAGTCCAGATTGCGCGGAGTGCGGAATTGCGCGGTGCCCGCGTCACGGCGCGTGCGTGCGCTCCAGTGCCAAGGGGCGGCCGCATGAAGGCCCTGCTCGCCACCCTGACCGGCGCGCCCGCCGGCGCCGCGCCCCGCGGCAAGTTCGGCTACAGCGACGTCATCCTGGCGTTCGCGGCGGTCACCATCATCAGCGTGATGATCCTGCCGCTGCCGCTGGTGATCATCGACACGCTGGTGGCGGTGAACATCTCGATCGGGTTCGGCCTGCTGCTGCTGGGCATCTATATCCCCACGCCGGTCGCGTTCTCCAGCTTCCCGAGCGTGCTGCTGCTGACCACACTGTTCCGGCTGGCGATCTCGATCGCGATCACCCGTTCGATCCTGCTGCACGCCGAAGGCGGTCACATCGTCGAGACCTTCGGCACGCTGGTCGCCGGCGGCAATCTGGTCGTCGGTCTGGTGGTCTTTTTGATCATCACCGTGGTGCAGTTCATCGTTATCGCCAAGGGCGCCGAGCGCGTGGCCGAGGTCGCCGCGCGCTTTACGCTCGATGCGATGCCCGGCAAGCAGTTGTCGATCGATTCCGACCTGCGCGCCGGCCTGATCGACAAGGACGAGGCCCGCCGCAAGCGTCGCCTGCTCGAGACCGAGAGCCAGCTGCATGGCTCGCTCGATGGTGCGATGAAGTTCGTCAAGGGCGACGCGATTGCCGGCATCGTCATCATCCTGATCAACCTGCTTGGCGGCCTGGCCATCGGCGTGCTGCAGAAGGGCATGCCGTTGGCCGAGGCGACGCACGTCTACAGCATTCTGACCATCGGCGATGGCCTGGTTTCGCAGATCCCGGCGATCCTGGCGACGATCGCCGCCGGCCTTGTCGTCACCCGCACCACCGGCGAGATCGACGACCGCCACCTGGGCGATGCGATCACCCGCCAGGTCGCGGGCCAACCGCGCGTGCTGCTGATCACCGGCATCCTGGCCTTGCTGATGACCCTGGTGCCCGGCTTCCCGTGGCTGGTCTTCCTGTTTCTGGGCGTCGGCCTGCTGACCCTGAGCGCCTGGCGTTACCGCCACCAGTTCGAACTGCTGCGCCGCGCGTTCCGGGTCAGCGAGGAAGAGGTCGTGGCCGAAGCGCAACAGGCGACCGAGCGCGACGATCTGGCGCCGCCGGCGCCGCTGCAGTTGCAGGTCTCACCAGCGCTCGCCCAGGCGCTGGGCGCGCACAACCTTGAGGTGCGCATTGCCGAGACCGCGCAGCGCCTGCGCGAGGAGTACGGCGTGCCGGTACCGGCGCCGTCGATGCGCATCGTGCCGACCCTGGCCGACGACGAGTACCGCCTGACCGCGTTCGGCGCGCGCATTGCGACCGGGCGTCTGCGCACTGACGCCTGGCTGCAGCCGCAGTCGGCCAGCGCGGCCGGTGCGGCCAAGCAGCCGGGTTTCTATCCTGCGGTGATCGCCGGCGAATGGACCCAGGCGCAGGCCGACGGCGCGCAGGCGCCCATCGACGTGCTCGCCCACCATGCCGATGCGGCTATCCGCCGGCGCATGGGCGGCTTCCTCGGCATCCAGGAAACCTCGAACCTGTTCGCGCGCATGCAGCGCGATTACCCCGACCTGGTCAAGGAAATGCTGCGCGTGGTCGCGCCGCAACGTGTGGCCGACGTGCTGCGCCGGTTGTCGGAGGAAGGCGTGCCGATCCGCAACCTGCGCGATGCCTTCGAGGCGATCACCGATGTCGGTGGCCGCGAAAAGGACGTGGTGCTGTTGACCGAATATGTGCGCGTCGCGCTCAAGCGCGAGATCGCCGATCGCTATTCAGACGACGAGCGCACGCTGCATGTACTGTTGATCCATCCCGAACTGGAAGACAAGCTGCGGCAATCGGTCCGCGTGGCGGGCGGTGCCAGCCAGCTTGCGATCTCTCCGGAACTGGCCGGACGGCTCGGCAACGAGGTGCGTGCGCACCTGGGCCGGCAAGCCCCCGGCGTGCGACCGGTGCTGTTGTGTTCGCTGGACGTGCGCAGGCATCTGCGCAAGCTCATGGAGGTCGATTTCTTCGACCTGCCGGTGCTCTCGTACCAGGAACTGGCACCGGATCTGCGCATCGTGCAGGCGGGGCAGATCAATGCGTGACCATGTCGTATCAAACCGGGGCGCATGCCGCCGGGCCGCACGGATGTTCGCGGTGCCGCGCGCAGCGTACGCCAAGCGAGGACACTCATGACGCAACGCAACGACAATCCGACGCGGCCCGTGCACCAAGTGCTGCGCATCGTCGACGGCCTGCACGCTGGCGCAAGCCGTGTGCTTGGCGACGAGGAAATGATCCTGGTGGGCAGCGGTGAGGACTGCGATATCGTCCTCGCCGACGACGGCGTGGCCAGCCACCATGCGCTGGTGACGCTGGTCGGTGGCCGGTTCCTGGTGCGCGCGCTCGATGCGCCGGTCCAGGTCGGCGCCACCCAGGTCGAGCCCGGCGATCCGGTCGAACTGGCCACTGTGCAGCCAGTGCGACTGGGCGAGGCCGCAATCGCGTTCGGCCGCGAGGACGATCCGGACTGGGACGGCTTTGTGACAGTCTTCGCGCCGCCCGATGAGGCGGCGCCGCGGCGCTCGGGTTTCGTGCGTCGGCTGCCCCTGATTGCCGGCATCGCCGCGCTGTCGCTCGCCTCGCTGGCGATCTTCGCTGCGGTGCTGCCGGGGTCGCAGACCACGGTCGATCCGCGCGATCGGCTCGATGCGTTGCTCCAGGAGCACCGGGTGATGAATCCGGGCATTTCCGATGGCGTCGATGGACGGCCGTCGGTGACCGGCGCGGTCGACAGCGCCGCGACGCTCGAACGGCTGCGCGCGCAGCTCCAGGCCGAAGGCATCGCCGCGTCGCTGCAACTGCGTACCGGCGAGAACATCGCCGCCGACGTGGCCGAGATGTTCCGCGGGCACGGCATTCCGGTGAAGGCCCGCTACACCGGCAACGGCGATGTCGAAGTGGTCGGCGAGTTCGAAGACGGCGCCGAGATCGAGCGCCTGGCCCGCTCGCGGGCGGTCAGCGAGATCTCCGGTGTCGCGCGCATCCTGCCGCGCACGCCCGACGGCCAGGTGCCGCGCACCGCGTCGCAAGGCCTGGCGCCCGAAGAGCCCCCGCCGCACATCGTCTCGATCGTGCGCGGCGAAGACCCGCATCTGATCGCCTCCGACGGCCGGCGCTTCGTGCCCGGCGACGAGCTGCCCGGCAAGGGGCGGCTGATCTCCATCGGCGCGTCCGCCCATGTGCTCAATGCGCGCGGCGACCTGGTCAAGATCACCCCCGGCCCGGTGGCCACGCTCGACGACACCGCGACCGCGTCGGCGCCGACCGGTGAGCAGGTCGATCCACGCTTCACACAGGTCGTCGCCGGCGTCACGGCCGGCAGCCGCGGCGTTGTCGCGACGGCCCGCAACAGTGCGGCCCACGGCGGTCCGGCCGCCACCACCCAGTAACCCCAAGGCGCATTGCGCCGCGTTCGTTGCCTAACACCCCTTTGCAGACGACAGGAGCCACGACATGACCACCATCTCCAACGACGCGATCGGCAACTTCATCGGTCGCGCATCGATGCACAACGATCAGAACACGCTCCGCGGCACGCGCACCGGCGGTGCGGGCGGCGGCAGCTCGAGCTGGTACGAGGCGATGTCGCGTGCCTGGGGCCAGACCCTCGACGCGCAGGCCACACGCATCACCAACCTCTCGGACGTCATCGGCCAGGGCGGCGATCAGCCGTCGAACGTGGTCGCACTCACCGCCGAGAGCCTGCGCATGCAGTTCCTCTCCAACAATGCCTCGACCTCGCAGAACAGCGTCGGCCAGGCCCTCGAGACGCTGGGTCGCAAGCAGTAAGCGGCACGCGCCAATCGTTCTAAGGAGATCATCATGGTGGACGCAATCCAGGCCGTCGGCATCGAGCCCGCGGCACAGGGGGCAGGGGCACCGGGCGGTGGACAACCCGTCGCCGATGCCTATGAAGTCAACCAATTCGCCGAGGCGATGAATCGTGCCGGTGGCAGTCCATCGGCCGCCAACGCGACGCCCGACGTCGCCAGCGTCGGCGCGTCCGAGCCCTCGGAGGGCATGCGGATGCTGATGTCGGCGGTCGACAACCTCAACGGTGGTGCCGAGAGCATCAACTCGCTGGCCAAGACCATGACCCAGAACACCGGGGAACTGACGCCTGGCCAGGTCATCGAGATGACGATGAAGTCGCACCACTTCCTGTTCCAGTGCGAAATGACATCGAACGTCGCCAACCGCACGTCCGACGGCATCCAGCAGCTGTTCCGCCAGCAGTCCTGACGAGGTGACGTGGATGCGTCTTTCCAACCGTAATCGATGGTCGGGCTGGCTGGTCGTGCTGCTGGCGTGCTTGGTGCTCGCCGGCTGCGGTGGCAGCCCGTTGTACAGCGCGCTCGAGGAGCGGCAGGCCAACGAGATGATGGGCGCGTTGATCGGCTCGGGCATCCAGGCCAAGAAGAAGCCCTCGGCGACCAAGGTCGGTTGGGACGTCGTCGTAGCCGAGAGTGATATCCCGCAGGCGATGGCGGTGCTGGAGGCCCGCGGCCTGCCGCGGCAGCACTATCAGAACCTCGGCGACATCTTCAAAAAGGAAGGCTTTGCGTCGTCGGCCACCGACGAACGCGGCCGCTACATCCACGGCCTGCAGCAGGAGATCTCGCACACGCTGAGCATGTTGCCGGGTGTGGCCAACGCCCGCGTGCACATCGCGCTGCCCGAGCGCGATCCGCTCGGTGGCTCGACCGGCAAGACGTCGGCGGCGGTGTGGATCTTCGAGCAGCCCGGTGCCAGCGTCCGCGACCGCGAGGCCGACATCAAGATCGTGGTCAAGGACGGCGTCGAAGGGCTGACCGACATCAATCAGGTCTCGGTCAAGTTCGTGGCGATGCCGGCGCCGCCGGAGGCCGGACAGAGCGGTGGCACTGCGATGGCGCTGTCGGCGGTGAGTCCGCTGGCGATCGGCATCGCGGCCGCGGTGGTCGTGATCATCGCACTGCTGCTCGCCTTCGGCAGCCGCCTGCGAGGGCGTCATGCCGCGCCTGCTGAGCCCGCACCGAAGCGCTGGCAGGGCTGACCGTGTCGCTGCGGGCGCTGCTGGCCGAGGTGCATCCGGCCTGGCACGGGGCCGGCGATGGCGGGCTCGATCCCGCCCTGCTGTGTCGCGCCTGTGACAGTGCATTGGGGCGTCGCCTGTTGGCCACCGCGCTCGCGGCCGGGCCGGCCTCGCATCTGCTGACGCCTTCGCCCGACGGCCCCGGCGCGCTGATCGCGCGCTGGAGCCGTGTTCGTCTGGACGCGCTGCATCGCGATCTGGGCGTACTCGCCTACGCACCCGCGATCCGTGCAGAGATCGGACGCGAGCCGGTGCGCCGGCTCAAGTCGACGCTTGGCAGCAGCTATCTGCTCGCGCTCGATCGCAGTGTCTGGGATGCGAAGGTCGAGCCGGATGTCCACACGCGACTTGCCGATGCCCTGCGCCACGCGCTGTCCGCGCACGATGGCACGACGACACTGCTGCGGACCTTCGCAATTCAGGGCCGGGCCGAACTCCAGGCCTGGGCCAGCCATCGCGATCCGGCGCTCGCACAGTGGGCGCGCTTGCTCGAAGCGCCCGAGGCGCTGCCGCCTGCACACTTGCCCGAGAAACCCGTGCTCGTGGTACAGACCCATCATCAGAACCGCGCCGTCGCCGCCTGAGCGGCGCGGATCACCGGAGTTTCGAACGCGTATGTCGACCGCCGCTTCTCCCCAACGCCACCGATCCGAAGGCAGCGCCGCTGTCTTCGAGCGCCGCCAGTTCCAGCGCGGCGTCGCGGGGCCGATCGTCCGCGCCGCGGAGTGGCGGTCGCTGGGTGAACTCGATGCGCTGCTCGAACGTGTCAACGCCCTCTACGACGAAGCGGGCGCGGAGGTCCAGAAGGCGCGTGAGCAGGGCTATGCAGAGGGGTTTGCCGAAGGGCTGGAACGGGCCAAGCAACAGATGACCGAGCAACTCGCCTCGCTCAACGAGCGTCGCGCGCGCGTGTTGGCCGAGGCTTCAGGCCGGATCGGCGATCTCGCGTGTGCGATCGTGCAGCGGCTGGCGCCCGGCTTCGATGCTGCTGCCGTCGTGCCCACCCTAGTGATGCAGGCGGTCGAGTCGGCGCAGGCCGAGCAGTTCCTGATGATCCGCGTCCACCCCTCCGCGCGCGAGCGTGTCGCCGAAGGTCTGGGCGCGGTGCGCCAGGCGCATCCGGGTGTCGGTCTGATCGAACTGGTCGACGACGAAAGTCTCGACCCCTTGAGCTGCATCGTGGTCTCGGAGGCCGGCGAAGTCCGCGCCGGCGTCAGCCAGCAGATCGAGGCGATCCGCGCCGCGTTGGCGCAGGCGAGCGCGCACGTGGCCGCGCCATGACCGCCGATCTCGCCCTGTCGGCACTCGATGCCGTCGGCGCACCGGCGCCCGCGCACGACCCGCTGCTGCACGCGCTGGGCAAGGTCCAGGCGATCGAGCGCGTGGGCCGGGTCAGCGAGGCCTATGGCACGCTGATCAAGGCGACGGGTCTGCGCGCGGCGATCGGCGAGCTGTGCCATCTGCGCAATCCGGGCGACAACCGCTTCGAGCTGGCAGCCGAGGTCGTCGGCGTGTCGCGCCAGCACACCGTGCTGACCCCGCTGGGTCCGCTCGACGGAATCGCGGCAACGACGGAGGTCTATGCCTCCGGCCGTCAGGCGTCGGTGCCGGTCGGCGACGGCTTGCTCGGGCGCATTCTCGATGCCCACGGCACGCCAATCGACGACCTGGGACCGATCGGTCCAACGGTCGATGCACCGATCTACGCTGCCTCGCCCAATCCGTTGCGCCGGGCGCTGATCGAGCGCCCGTTCTCGACCGGCGTGCGTGCCATCGATACCGTCATGACCGCCGGCGAAGGCCAGCGCATCGGCATCTTCGCCGTAGCCGGCGGCGGCAAGAGCACGCTGCTGGGCATGCTTGCCCGGGGCGGCGACGCCGACGTCAACGTGGTCGTGCTGGTCGGCGAGCGCGGCCGCGAGGTCAACGAGTTCATCAACGACAATCTCGGCGCGGCCGGCCTGGCCAAATCGGTCATCGTCGTCGCCACGTCCGATCGGCCTGCGCTGGAGCGCAGTCGCGCCGCGTGGGTCGGCACCGCGGTTGCTGAGTATTTCCGCGACCAAGGCAAGCGCGTGCTGTTGCTGGTCGATTCGGTCACCCGCTTTGCGCGCGCGCTGCGCGATGTCGGCCTGGCGGTTGGCGAACCGCCGGCCCGGCGCGGCTTTCCTCCCTCGGTGTTCAGCGAGCTGCCGAAGCTGTTCGAGCGTGCGGGCAACAACGACAAGGGCTCGATCACCGCGTTCTACACCGTGCTGGCCGAGGATGAGGATGGCGGCGACCCGATCGTCGAGGAAGTGCGCTCGATCCTCGACGGCCACATCGTGCTCTCGCGCAAGCTCGCCGCTGCCTACCATTATCCGGCGATCGACGTGCTCACCAGTCTCAGCCGCACGATGCCCAGGGTCGTCGAGCAGCCGCATCTGCGCGCGGCCGGGCAGTTGCGCAAACTGCTGGCCAAGCACCAGGACATCGAGCTGCTGGTGCAGCTGGGTGAGTACAAGCGCGGCACCGATCCCGACGCCGATCTGGCGATCGAGAAGATCGGTGCGATTCGCGCGCTGCTGCAACAGTCCGAACAAGAACTGGTGCCGTTCGACACTTCGTCGGCGGCCTTGCGGAAGTTGTTCGCATGAAACGTTATCCGCTGCAGACGCTGCTGCAATTGCGTGCGCATCGCACCGAGGCGGCGCGGCGTGTGGTGCTGGACCGCCAGCGCGCACTGCAGCAATGCCAGGACGTCTGCCAGCGGATCGAGGGCGAGATCGACGAACTGCGTGCCTCGCGCGCGCAGCATCGCGCGCGTCTGCTCGACCCGCCGCCAGCCGGCGTGCCATGGCCGGCGGCGCTGAGCCAGCGCGAGCTCTATATCGAACTGATCGGCGAGCAGATCGTCGGCGCCCAGGCGCGCCTGGCCAAGGCCCAGGACGCGGTGCGCGAGGCCGAGCAGGCCCTGCAGGCCGCGCGCGATGCGTTTTTCCGCGCCAAGGCCCGCGAGGATGCGCTGGAGAAGCGGCGCGATGTGTGGCGCGGAGAACAACGCGGGTTGCAGGCACGCCAGGAAGAGGCCACCGCCGAAGATCTGATGCAGGCGCGCCATCTGGCGCGCCGCTAGCCAAACCGTAGGAGACGACGATGACGATTCAACGCAACGATTCGACCCCCCGGCCCCCGGACCAGTCGGCGCGCAACCGTCAGGTCGATCGCCAGGCCAAGGCCGACCCGCGCGACGTCGCGCCGCGCGAGCAGGTCGACCAGTTCCGCTCGCTGATGCAGCAGGCCAAGGGCGGCAATGTGGGGCTCGAGCAGGTCCCGATGCAGACCGGCGAGGGCCAGTCCGACGAGATGCTGCTGGCCGAACAGGCCAGTCGCCAGGAAGCGGCAAAGACCGGCCAGTCGGTGGCCGAGGTGCTCGATGCGCGCACGCTCCGGCAACAGCACGAGTCCGGGCTGTCGTCGCAGCCCATGCCGGCCGAATCGGCGGCGATGCTGCAGGTGCACATGGCGCTGCGCGACGGCGCCGCGGCGCCGCAGCCTTCCGCGGCCCCAGTGCCCGCCGATCCGGGGCAACTGCTCGACATGATGGAACGGCACGTCCGCCAGCTCGCGGTCCACGATGCGCGCCAGTCCGGCGGCGACGGCCAGGTGCTGTTGCGCATGTCCGATGCCACGCTCCCGGGCACCGATCTGCTGCTCACGCGGGAGGGCGAGGGTTGGGTGCTGCGCGCCGACAGCCGCTCGCGTGAGAGCTTCGACGCCATCCGCGAAGCCGGGCCGCAGCTGGCCCGCCGCTTCGCCGAGCGCAATCTCGGCACGCTGACGATCGACCCGCACTTCCACGGCTGACCGCGCGCCATTGGCCTGCCCTCAGGCGGGCCGCTTCTGCGCCGATCACAGCGCCGGAGGCTGCGCCGACGTGTCGCGCTGCGCGTTTGGGGCCACGCCCTCCCGACGCGGACGCAGGCCGCGCCAGTCCTCGCGCCGCAAGCGAAACCGGCGCGCCGGCTTGCCGAAGTGCATGCCGGGATCGATTTCCTCGAAGCCCAGCCGCAGCAACAGCGGCGGCACCGACCGATTATCCGGTGCGCAGTGCGCCACCAGGTCCTCGAGCCCCAGTCCGTCGAACGCATGCGCACACAGAGCCGCGCCACCTTCGATCGCATAGCCGCGTCCCCACGCCGACGGCAACAGACGCACCCCGATCGAGACATCGCGCGTGGTGCCCAGCGGCACCAGCGAGAACATGCCGATGAACCGGTCGCAGCGATCGCCGGCGCGCCACAGGCCCAAGCCCGGACGCTCGCGATAGATGCGGTTGGCCCACACCACCAACCCCATCGCGTTGTCGAGGGAGTCGAGGCGATTGTCGAGCAGCAGGCGCGTCACTCGCTCCTCGCGGCCGAGCTGCAGCAGTTCGAGCACGTGCCGGAACGCGAAGCCGCGCAGCTGCATGCGGCGGCTGCGCAGCTGCACCTCAGCGGGATAGTCGCGGCCATTGGCCGGCAGATCCGCCTTGGAGAACTGCGGCAGCGCCTCTTCGGGCGGGGGCGCGGCGTGTGGGTCGTGAGCGGACATCGTGGTCGCCGTTATAGCGCGAATGCGCCGGACTTAAATGGGGCAACTGTCACGCCTGGGGCGTGAACTAGGGCGGACCCTAGATGGGGTACGTCCCAGATGCGCGGTGTTTGATGCCGGCGCAGACTTGCCCTGCAGCCGCGATCGGCCCACCGCTCCACCAGCCCCGACGCGCACGATTTTCGTTGTACCTCTCAGTCATCATCATCAATCGATAAGGAGACACATCATGTCAGGTGCCATTTCCGACGCCATCGGTTCCGTCATCGGTACTGCGCTGGGCGGCCCGCTGGGCGGCATTCTCGGCAACATGCTGGGCGATCTGATCGGCCAGGTGTTCAGCAGCGCATTCGACAGCCTGTTCTCGTCGATGGGTCTGCCGCAGTCGGCGCAGGACGCCGTCAGCGACGGCTTCAAGGGCGGCTTCAGCTTCAACTTCGGCGTGGGCAACTGACCCATGCAGTACGACCAGCAGGCCCAGCGCCAGGCATGGATCGACGGCCTCGCGCAATTGCGTGAACAAGGCGCGATCTCTGCCGACGACGAGACCGTGCTGATCCGGCATATGGACGAGCGTCTCGACGTCGTCCAGCAGGAGCTCAAGGCGCTCGTGCCCGAGTACGAGCGGCGCGCTGAGAGCGAAGGCCGGGAGGCCGCTGATGCCTGGCTGGGGGCACAGGCTCGCGAAATGGGCGAGCGGGAAGGCGCCGATGCCAGGCGCATGGTCAACTCGCTGAGTACCATCGAAGTCGGGCCTTGATGCCTTCCGATGTGCGATCCATACCGGGGCCAACAGGCCCCGGTATGGTATTTGCCGTCGGCGTGGCTGGTCGGCCATCGTGACGACAGCGTCATGCGCCCTTTCGTTTAATCAGTTCGCTCCACCCGCTCACCAGCACCGATCCAACTGCAGGCACGTTCGTCCACGCCAGCCCAATGGCACGCAACGCGGCGATTGATGCGATGCCGGTAACCGCGCAGAGCGTTGACACGGATTTACGACGCATGCGGTAGGAAGACCTAGCCGGCGAGGCGTCGAGGCTGAACGCTTCCAATGCGCCGGACAGGCGTCCTAGGGTTCGACCTAGCTTTCCTCCTTCGCGGCGACGGTTAGGATCCAATCCATGGGCAATCGGCCGAAAGGCTGCAATTGCAATCGAGGATCTAACGTGCAGAACAACCCCACACAGGACGATCTGGACAACGCGCAACTTGCGCTGCGCGACCGCAGCGTCGCGGTCCCGCGGGTTGCCAGTGCGCCTACCGCCGACCGTCAGGCACTAGTCGAATCGCTGATGGCATCGTTCGATGCGCAAGAAGCGAGCGCAGGCGAGGACTTGGCGGGTCTGCGCAGTGAATTGAAGGCGGCACTCGACCATGCCGCCGAGCATGTGGATGGCGATCCGGTGGTGCCGCCGCGTGGCGAATGGGTTCAGGCCGTCGAAGCGTTGCACAAGGTCGGCGCCGTATCCGAGGACGAGACCAACGACCTCATCCGGCGTCTTGACGAAGCCATGCGCCCTCTGCAGCAGGACAACGTACAGCGCGCTCTGGAGTTCGGGCGTCGCTGCCGACACGATGGCGAGGAAAGCGCACTTGCTTGGCTTCGGAATCAGCCCTCGCTGTGAATTTTTCTTTTCAATAGTGAAACTGGAGAACGATGATGAGCGGAATCGAATTTTCCTACGCGTTGACGATGAACCACTTCAACTCTCAGGTGAAAGACACTGAGGCGGTGAACAAGGGTTCGTCGGCGGCTACTGGCAGCTGGTTGGTGGCGTTGGCCACGATGCTGGGCAAGATGGCTGATCGTCTGGGTGACGGTATCGTGGATCAGGCCAAGCGCATCGATCAGCAGATGAACAAGGAAGCCAAGGCCCGCAATGACGGCGAAGCTGTGGAAGACAGCAATCTGACGCAGCTCAACTCTGAGATGCAGGCGATGGGCCAGCAGATGAAGATGCTGATGGACGCGATCTCGACCATCATCAAGAGCATCGGTGAGGGCAATTCCTCGATCGCTCGTAAGCAGTAAGCGACACGAGGTCAGCGAAGGCTGGGGGGATTATCCTCCCAGCCTTCGTCATTTCAGAAACCTCATGCCGATCCCGGACGCGGCTTGTCCTCGGGCCGGCATACGACTTTGAATCGAGGTCGTCATGGCACTAATGCAGCGCTTATCTGGTTTGGCACTGGTGGTGTTGTGCGTTCCCGCCTGCGGGGCAGCGGAACCTGCGTTTCTCGCAACCGACGATCCCTATGTGGGCACGCTCGAGGTGCGCGCGACGCCGGCCAACGGAGGTTCTGCAATGCGGGCCTCGGGTCAGGGCAGCGTTGCGTTCAAAAGGGTCGGGGGTGATCGTGTCCAACTGATCGTGCACGGTGAAGTCACGGGGGTGCCTGGACAGGCCTCCGGTGCTGGCAACGCGGGTTTCATTGCCGAGGGACGTGTACGGCCGGACGGATGGCATGCTGAGGCTGGCGGCATCCGCATCGATATCGATGCGCAGGGACGGATCACCGGGGGTGGCACGGTGCAACACGATCGCTATGTGTTGTCCGGTCGCTTGATGGGATCGCAGGGCACGCTTGTGGTCGCGATTGAGCCGGGCGCCGCGCGAGCAGCTAGACCAGACGCAGAGATCTCCAGTTTTCGTTTCACCTACGAGCTCGAACGACGGCAGATGCGCGGTGACAGGACACCTATGACGGCGCGGCGCGGGCGAGGCAATTGTCCTCATGTCGTCTATCAGCCGCGCATGATCGCCAACATCGGTGGTGGCGCGATGAGCACGGTGCAGGTCCCGGTGTGTACGCCTTGAGCGGCCTCATGCAGACGTGGCACAGCCCGCACGCTCGCCGCACCGCGCCGCAATGGGTCTAGCGGGAGAGCCGTTGAGCGGCTGCCGGCGGGGCGGTGACTGAGACCCCATCACTGCGGCGCATCAGGTGCCGTCCTCACGAAGGAGATTTACAAATGATTGAAGAGTCGAGATTACGCGTTGCGCGAGGTATGGCGCTGTTGGCGAGCCTTGCTCTGCTGCTGGCGACCGCGGTTGTGAACGCTGCCGATGGCGATGCCGCCGTGCAACGTGCATTGCAGCAGGCGGTCTCTCGGCCGGCACCTGCGCAGGTCGATGCACAGGCCGTCCAGACCCTGTCGTTCCGGCGTGACCCAGCCATTAGCGCACGGGTGCAGCAGGAGACGATCCAGGCGTTTGGCCGCAACACGCAGCAGGTCGCCGATCTTGAAAAAGTGATCGGCTCAGGCGAGTTGCTGCGCCAGTTCGATGGCATTCTGCGGCGCTACGGGTACGACCCGACCAATCTCGGCGATGTGCTGGCCGCGCATCTGCTGATCTCGTGGGAGGTGGCCAACGACCGTGACTCGGCACGCGTGCCCGAGGGGCAACGCGCGGTGCGTCGTCAGTTGATCGGTCCCCTGGCCGCCGTGCCGCAGATCGCCGGCATGAGTGATGCGGCCAAGCAGGCACAGGCCGAGCGCACGGCATATCTCACGATGGTGTCGGCGCTGTCGTACCAAACGATGAAGCGCCAGGGCAATCGCGAAGCGCTGGCGACTCTGGCTTCGGGCGTGCGCAGGGGCCTGCAGGGGAATGGCATTGATCTGCAGCGCATCGAACTGACCGACGGCGGCCTCGTCGCGCGCTGAGCGCGGTAATCGTGAAGCGCAATTCCTCGAGCGCTCGTAGGCAGTAGGTGACACGTGGCCGGTGAAGGCTGGGGGGATTTATCCTTCCAGCCTTCGTCATTTCAGCAACCCATGCCGGTCTTGGAGGCGGCTCGTCCTGGGATGGCATACGACGTTGAATCGGGGTCGTCATGACACTGATGTGGCGCTTGTCCGGTGTAGCACTCGTGATGCTGTCCGTTCCCGCTTGCGGGGAAGCGGAGCCTGCGTTTCTCGCGACCGATGATCCGTATGTCGGCACGCTCGATGTGCGCGCAACGCCGTCCAACGGAAGGCCCGCGATGCGCGCCTCGGGCGAGGGCAGCATTGCCTTCAAAAGGATGGGGGGCGATCGGGTCCAGTTGATCGTGCATGGCGAAGTTGCGGGTGTGCCTGGGCAGGATGCAGGCGCCGGCAATGCGGGCTTCATTGCCGAAGGGCGTGTAGGGCCGGAGGGATGGCATGCCGAGGCCGGCGGCATCCGGATCGACATTGACGCGCAGGGACAGATCACGGGGGGCGGCACGGTGCAACAGAATCGCTATGGGTTGTCCGGTCGCTTGATGGGGTCCCAAGGCACGCTTGTGGTCGCGATTGAACCGGGGGCCACGCGAGCAGCGGGGCCAGGCGCAGAGATGTCGCGTTTTCGATTCACCTACGAGCTCGAGCGACGCCAGGTGCGCGGCGATGGGACGCGCATGACGGTGGTGCAGCGTGGGCAGGGCAACTGTCCACACGTTGTCTATCAGCCCCGCATGATCGCCAACATTGGGAGCGGCGCGATGAGCACGGTGCAGGTCCCGGTGTATACGCCTTGAGTGATGCCATGCCGATGGTGTGACGAGGACATATGCGTAGCGGCATCGATAAGCAGCGTATCGAGCTGACCGACGACGGCCTGGTCGCACGCGGAGCGGCTGAGATCCGGGTAACAGGCCCGCCGGGCTTGCGACGGGCAAATCTATCGGCGGACGGGGCCGGCCGCGCCGCGTGCCGGGGCATTGAGCCGGCGGGCCAGCCACCATGCGCCGCAGGCGGCCGCCAGACCCGCGAACGCGAGTTCGCTGCTCCAGCGCCGCATCGCGGGGGCGGCGGGCATCTCGCCCATGCTCAGCAGCACGCTGACCAGCACCAGGCCCAGGCAGCCGTAGGCGACCAGAGCCAGCGTCCAGAACAGCCACTGCATCGCGCGCGCGATCTCGGCCGGCAGGTCGTCGTGGGGCCGCATCAGCAATCGCCGGCCCTGTGCCAGGGCGACCATCCACTGGCCGATGTCGGCGGGTCCGACCTTGAACCGGTTGCGACGGCGCAGGCCAGGGCCGTCGGCGGTGTAGACGCCGGTGGCCACCAAGTCGACGCGCGACGGTCCGCCACGCTCGCCGGCCGCCGGTGCCGTGGCTTGGGGATTGCCTGCGATCTGGGTGTTGCCGGCGACTTGCTGTGTCGCCGGCGCCTGGGTCGCCATGACCGCGGCCGGCACTGCGGCCAGGGTCGTACCGGCGGGAGCGTTGGCGATCGCGGGCTGCGTCGGGGGCGCGGCCTGCTGTGGCACGGCGCTGCGGTCCATGGCCGGATTGCCCGGGGGCGCGGGTGCGGTCCCCGCCTGTTGCGGCTGCGCGGGCGGCGCCTGCGGCGGCACAGGCAGCGGCGTGGATGTGGCTTGCGCCTGCGCGGGTGCGGCCGGGACAGTGGGCGGCGGCGATGCCGTCTGCGGCATCGTCGCTTGCTGGGCGAGTGTCTGTGGGGTCGCGGACGGCTGTTGCGCCACCCCTGCCGGCGTGGCGGCCGTCTGTCCGGGCGCTGCGGCCGGCAGCGCCACAGTGTTCGTCGCGGTGCCGGGGGGCGCGGTGGCAGGAGTCTGCGGCACGGCGTTGGTGAGTGCGCGAACGACCTGGTTGGCGGTCGAGGCGAGCTGCGTCGGCAACGTCTGCGGTGTTGCGACCGGACCGCCGCCCGGCGGTCCCGACTGGAAGGCAGGCGGCAGCGCTGTGCCCGGGGACAGGAGTTGGCGGACTGCATTCGCGGCGTTGCCCAGCAGGTTGCCCAGCGCCGGTAGCAGTCCGGTCTGGCCCGGCGTGGATGTCGGGCCACCAGGGGACGGCAGGTGTGGGGCATGACCGCCATCGGGCCGCGCCGGGCCCGGTAGACCGCCACCGAGTCCGGGGCCGGCAGGGATGCCGCCGGGGGTTGGAATGTTGGGGCCGGCCGGATGGCCGCCATGCGAGTGAGCCCCGTTCCCGCCGTGGGCGGGCTGGCTGCCGGGCAGTGCAGGCAGCTGCGGGGCGGGCAGTGTCGGGCCACCTGGTGGCGTGGGCAGGGTCGGGCGTGCATCCGCCGCCGGCGCGCCGCCCTGCGTGGGCCGCGGGCCGTTTCCGAAGTTCACACCGGGAAACTGCTGATGGAAGAGGTTGGACGTCAGCCCCTTCATCGTGTTCGAGAACGCGTTGCCGAGCTGCGGGCCGATGCCGTGCCCGTTGCCGCCCGGGCCATTGCCGAGCAGCCCGGACAGCCTGCCCAGATCGGCGGAGGCGTGCTTGTGGATTTCACTGATCAGCGACACGACGAGGCCTCGGGGGCGGCATGACCGGGTCGGTGGTGCGGAGCCGGACCCCCCGAAGGTAGTCGAACGCTTTTCCACTCACACCCTGGGGCCGACCCCAGGGTGTGAGTGCCTGTCGGACGATGTGCGCTGCGCCTCGGCCGCCTTGCGGGGCGCGATGCCGGCCACTGCGCGCACCAGACAAAAAAAGGGAGACCCTCGGGGTCTCCCTGAACCGGACGATGCCGGAGGACTCGGTGTTGACCCGTTCAGCTTAACGGGTTCAGAAAGCTGACGCAATGCTTCAGGTTTGCCATCTAAGTGGTTGAGGACCAGGCCGCATGCCTGCCTCGGATCACTGCGCCCGATCGAGGGCCGCGCGCTTGGCGGCGCGCCGGGCCGACGCGGGCTGGTCCCATGCGTTGTTGAACTGGGCCGGCTCCCAGCCGCCGTAGGTCGGATTGGCCAGCATCCACCAGCGTTCGCCGAACCAGTCGCCATACTCGTCGAGCAACTGCGTGCGGGCCTCGCCCGTGTTGGCAAGCACTTCGACGAAGTCGCCGAGCTGGTCGCCAAACTGCATCAGCACCCGATATTGGCGGCCGGCCAGGCGACGACGACAGGTCTTCTCGCTGCCGTGCTGCTCGCAGCCTTCCGCGTGCGTGCCCAATCCCAGGAACACGCTGTCGTCCTTGACGGGCAGACCTTCGGCGCGCAGGTTGGCGAGCGTCGCCTCCTGCAGATGCTGGGCGCGGTTGGACAGGTAGAGGATGGTCACGCCCTTGGCCTCGGCGGCCTTGGCGAACTCGAGCACGCCGGGAACCGGGCGGGCCTTCTTCTCGGCAACCCACTGCGCCCAGGTGACCTCGTCGTACTCCAGCCCGTTGTGCACCAGACGTGCCTGGTAGGGCGAGTTGTCGAGTACGGTCTCGTCGATGTCCATGATCACTGCAGGCGGCAGCGCGCGCGCGTCGCCCGCCAGTTCGCGCTCGGCCGGCACCAGTGCATCCCAGTTCGGTTCGGCCAGGGCCGCATCGAGGTGGTCGGCAGCCGCGCGGAACAGCGACAGGCTGTTGGCGCGGTACTCCTCCGAACGCTGCACCCACAGCACCGCGTTGAGGTTGTCGGCGGGCGCGCTGACATCGGTGACGGGCGCAGCGGCGGGCTGCGGGGCGGCGACTGGGGCGTCGGCGGGCGCCGCCACGGGCTTGCAGGCCGCGATCAGCAGCGCGCTGGCGAGCAGGGTCAGGGCGGGGAGCGTTGTGCGCATCGCAGAAAGCCTGGGATCGATCGGCCAGGGAGTGTAACCGCAGCTCTTCACGCCAGCATGACATCCAGGCGCACTCGGGCCATCATGCCGGCCCCGTCCGACAGGAGCCGATATGCACCAGACCGCCCGCTGGCCGGAACTGAGCCCCGCCGAAGCCCGCGTGCTCGGCTGCCTGATCGAGAAACAGGCGACCACGCCCGACGTCTATCCGCTCACCGTCAACGCCGCGCAGTCGGCAGCCAATCAGAAGACCGCGCGCGAGCCGGTGATGGCGCTGAGCTTCGGCGACACGCATCACGCGCTGCGCCAGCTCGAGCAGCATCGGCTGGCGCGGCAGTCGTTCTCGTCGCGTGCCGAGCGCTACGAGCACAGCGTCGGCAGCCTGCTGGACCTGCCGCCGCCCCAGATCGCGCTGCTCGCCGTGCTGCTGCTGCGCGGCGTGCAGACCGCGCACGAACTGCAGGCGCGCAGCGAGCGACTGCACGCCTTCGGCGACATCGAGGACGTGCGCCATCATCTGGAGCGGATGGCGGCCAAGGCGCTGCTGGTGCGCATCCCGCCGGGCGCGGGGCGCCGCGAGGAGCGGTTCGCGCATCTGTTGTGTGGGCCGGTCGATGTCGAGAGCCTGCCGATGCCCGAGCCACGGGGCGAGGCCGTGCGCAGCGACGAGGCGCTGGTGGCGCGCGTAGAGGCGCTCGAGGCCGAGGTCGCGGCGCTGCGCGAGGCCCTGGCCACGCTCGCACCGGGTGGGCACACCTCGCCCTGACGCCGGCGCGGCGGTGGCCGCAGCGGCCGCCGTCGCTCAACTGTCGAGCAGCGCCTTGATCGAGGCGAAGCCGTGGTTGGCGCGCTCGCGCTTGCGCTGCGCGTCGGCGACCGGGTCGGCGCCATCGCGCTGGATCTCGGCGGCCGGCAGTTCCTCGAAGAACCGGCTGGGGGTCAGCCGCAGCTTCTGGCCCCAGCGTTGGGTCTCGCGCGGATACGACAGCCACAGCTGTTCCTTGGCGCGGGTGATGCCCACGTACAGCAGCCGGCGCTCTTCGTCGATGCGGCCCTCGTCGATGCTCGATTCGTGCGGCAGGGTGTTGTCGTCCATGCCGATGATGAACACGTAGCGGAACTCCAGGCCCTTGGCGGCGTGCATGCTCATAAGCCGCACCTGGTTGCCGGCATCGCCCTTGTCGGCGTGCGTGAGCAGCGCCAGCTGCGAGGCCAGTTCGCCTGGCCCCGCGCCGCGCGCGCCTTCGAACCAGTCGGCGAGTTCGTCGAGGTTGCCGCGGCGGATCCGGAACAGCTCTTCGCTCTTGCACTGCGCCTGCAGCATCGCGATCAGGCCGGAGCGCTCGTTGAGCTTGCGTACCAGATCGCCCGGCGGCATGTGGCGCGCGTCGGCGCGCAGTTCGCGCAGGATGTCGGCGAACTCGCTCAGCGCATTGGCCGCGCGCGGGGTCAGCTGCTTGAGCAGCCCCATCGATTCGATCGCCCGCGACATCGGCATCTGGGCGCTGCGCGCAAGCTCGGCCAGCTTGGCCAGCGTCGTCTGACCGACACCGCGGCTGGGGGACTGCACCGCGCGCAGGAATGCCGAGTCGTCGTCGGGGTTGGCCAGCACGCGCAGCCACGACATCGCGTCCTTGACCTCGCCGCGGTCCAGGAACGCGGTGCCGCCGCTCAGGTGGTAGGGCACACGCAGCAGCTGCAGCGCCTTTTCCAGTGGCCGCGAGAGGTGATTGCTGCGAAACAGGATGCAGAACTCGCTCCACTCGGCCTTGCGCGCGGACTGCAGGAAGTGGATCTCGCCGGCGACCTTCTCGGCCTCGTGCGCACTGTCGCGGCACTCCCACACGCGGATGCGCTCGCCGTCGGGCTGCGCGCTCCACAGCGTCTTGGGATGTTCGTGCGGGTTGTTGGCGATCAGCGCGTTGGCCGCGCGCAACACGCGATTGCTGCAGCGATAGTTCTGCTCGAGCTTGACGATGCGCAGCGTCGGGTAATCGTGCGCCAGCGCGGCCAGGTTCTCGGGATTGGCGCCGCGCCAGGCATAGATGCTCTGGTCGTCGTCGCCCACGCAGGTGAAATTGCCCTTGGGCCCGGCGATCGCCTTGAGCAGCCGGTACTGCGCGTCATTGGTGTCCTGGCACTCGTCGACCAGCAGGTAGCCGATGCGCTCGCGCCAGCCCAGCACCGCGTCCTCGTCGGATTCGAGCAGTTGTACCGGCAAGCGGATCAGGTCGTCGAAGTCGACGGCGTTGAACGCGGCCAGGCGCTCCTGGTAGCGGGCGTAAAGCGCGGCGGCCTCGAACTCGCGCGCGCTGGTCGCCGCCGCGTGCGCCTGCTCGGGCGACAGCCCGGCATTCTTGGCGCGCGAGACCAGGCCCTGCATCGCCTGCACCACATCGGGCTTTGCGCCAGGCAGCAGGTCCTTGATCTGCGCGGCGGCATCGTCGGCATCGAAGATCGAAAACCCGCGGCGCAGCCCCAGCTTGGCGTGCTCGATCTGCAGCATCTTCAGACCCAGCGCGTGGAAGGTGCAGATCGTCAGCCCGTCGGCGGCGTCGCCGCGCAGGCGCTTGGCGATGCGCTCGCGCATCTCCTTGGCCGACTTGTTGGTGAACGTGATTGCGGCGATGCGCTTGGCCGGGTAGCGCCCGGACTGGATCAGGTGGGCGATCTTCTCCACGATCACGCGTGTCTTGCCGCTGCCCGCGCCGGCCAGCACGAGCAGCGGGCCCTCGACGTGGCCGAGGGCCTGGGCTTGTTGGGGATTCAGACCGTGCATCGGATGGGGCATCTGTCTAGCGACGCATAGTGTACCGGCCGGCGGCGCTGGCCCCTTGGCCGGTAGAATCCGCCGATGGCCAAGCTCTACTTCTACTACTCGGCGATGAACGCCGGGAAGACCACCACGCTGCTGCAGAGCGCCCACAACTACCGCGAGCGCGGCATGCGCGTGGCGATCCTGACCCCACGGCTCGACGACCGCGCCGGGGTCGGGCGGGTGGCCTCACGGATCGGGCTGTCGGCCGAGGCGATCGCGTTCGACCGCGACGACGACCTGCTCGCATGCGTGCGCGCGCTGGGCGTCGGCGAGGACGTGCCCAGGATCGACTGTGTGCTGGTCGACGAGGCCCAGTTCCTGACCCGCGCCCAGGTCTGGCAGCTGTCGGAGGTCGTCGATGCGTTGCGCATCCCGGTGCTGTGCTACGGCCTGCGCACCGATTTCCGCGGCGAGCTGTTCGAAGGCAGCCAGGCGCTGCTGGCCTGGGCCGACGAACTGAGCGAGATCAAGACCATCTGCCACACGGGCAAGAAGGCGACGATGACCGTGCGCGTGGACGAGCGCGGCTACGCGGTGCACGACGGCCCGCAGGTCGAGATCGGCGGCAACGAGCGCTACGTGTCGGTGAGCCGCGCCGAGTTCAAGCGGATCGCGCGCGGCGAAGGCCGGATCGAACCGGCCCAGCCCGAATTGCCTTTGTAGCGGCTCAGCGCTGGCAGCGGGGGCACCAGACGGTCGTACGCTGGGCGATCAATGCCTGGCGCATCGCGGCACCGCAGCGCGGACAGGGCTCGCCGCCTCGGCCATACGCCAACAGCTCCTGTTCGAAGTACCCCGGTGCGCCGCCCGGCGTGACGAAATCGCGCAGTGTGGTGCCGCCGCGCTGGATCGCGTAAGCGAGGATGCGGCGGATCTCGTCGGCCAGGCGTACATAGCGGGCGCGCGAGATCTTGCCGGCCTCGCGCAGCGGCGAAATGCCGGCCGCGAACAGCGCCTCGGCGGCGTAGATGTTGCCGACCCCCACGACGATGCGCTGGTCCATCAGCATCGCCTTGACCGGCGCGCGCCGGCCGCGGCTGGCATGGAACAGATGGTCGCCGTCGAAGGCCTCGCCGAGTGGTTCGGGGCCCAGGCCCTGCAGTAACGCGTGGGTCTGGCCCGGCGGCTGCCACAGCAGGCAGCCGAAGCGACGAGGATCGTGCAAACGCAGCACGCGCCCGGAATCCAGCGCGATGTCGACATGGTCGTGCGCAAGCAACGGTACATCGGGGGTCAGCACGCGCAGGCTGCCTGACATGCCCAGGTGCAGCAATGCACTGCCGGCCGCGGTGTCGAGCAGCAGGTACTTGGCGCGGCGGCGGATGCCGTCGATGCGCTGGCCCGGCAACTGCGCGGCGACCTCGGACGGGATCGGCCAGCGCAGGTCCGGCCGGCGCATCTGGACCGCCACGATGCGACGGCCCTCGACATGCGGCGCCAGGCCGGCGCGGGTGGTTTCGACTTCGGGCAGTTCGGGCATCGAGCGTGGGCCGGGCGGTGCCGATCAGGGCTGAGCCGAACAAGATCGGGGGTCGACCGCGCGATTCAATGGCGGCGGCATGAATGTGAGCGGTGATTCTGCCGCGACGGGGACGCCGCGCCGCTCAGACCGGCAATGTGGACGGCAGCGGTTCGGTGGCCACCCGATTGCGGCCGGCATGCTTGGCGGCATACAGCGCATGGTCGGCCAGGCGCAGCAGTCCGGCGACTGCAGGGGCGGCGTCGGTGGCGACCGGGTCGCGCTGCGGTCGGCAGGTGACCACGCCGACGCTGACTGTCACCCGGCCGAGCGGGCTGGTGGGATGCGCCAGATCCAGCGCTTCCACGTGCGCGCGCAACCGTTCGGCCACATGCGCCGCGCCGGCCTCGTCGGTGCCGGCCAGCACCACGACGAACTCTTCGCCGCCGTAGCGGCTCACCGCATCCCCTGGCCGCGACACCGCCCGGCGCAGTGCGCCGGCGATCGTGCGCAGACAGTCGTCCCCGGCCAGGTGACCCAGACAATCGTTGTAGCCCTTGAAGTAGTCCACGTCGGCCATGCACAGTGACAGTGCGCTGCCGTCGCGCCGCGCCCGACCGATCTCCAGCGCCAGCCGTTCGTCGAGGTCGCGACGGTTGTACAGGCCGGTGACGTAGTCCTGGCGCGCGTAGCCTTCGAGCCGGCGATTGGCCTCGGTGAGCAGTTGCTCGGCCTGGCGGCGGGCGGTGATGTCGATCCAGGCGATCGACAGCCCGGCCACGCGGCCGAGCGCGTCGTGCAGCGCGTGCGGCGCGGCGTACAGCCAGCGCGCGCGCCAGGCGAATTCGTGGGTCGGCAGCGGTTGGCCATCGCGCGCCAGCGCCAGATCGGCCTCGAGCCAGTGCGCCGCGTCGGGCAGCAGATCGGCCAAGCGCAGGCCGGCGAGCGGGCCGTCGTGCTCGCACAGTGCGGCCATCGCCCGGTTACCCATCACGACGGTGCCGGTGGTGTCGACCGTGCTCATCGGCACGGCGGCGTGGTCGTAGACCGCCTCGAGCCGCAGCACCCGCTCGCCGAGCTCGGAGATGTCGCGGTCGATGCCACGGTAGCCGCGGAGTTCTCCTGCGCTGTCGAACAACGGCACGCCGCTGGTTTCCAGCACCACGACGCGGCCGTCGGCATGCAGGTTGCGATTGACCAGGCCCGAGAACGCACGACGCTCGGCGATGATGGCCGCGAACGCTTCGCCCACGCGGGCGGCCTCGGCTGGCGGCATGAACTCGAACGGGGTGCGCCCGAGCATCGCCTCGGGCGGATGGCCGAGCAGGGCGGTGACCATGCGCGAGCAGTAGGTGTAGCGGCCCTGCGCGTCGACCTCCCAGGCCCAGTCGGAATTATGGTCGAGCAGTTCGCGCAGATGCTGGAGATCGCGTCGGACACCGGCATCGGACGTCATCGAAGGGCCTGCACGATCGATCGGGCGGGGTTCAATATAGCGCCGCCCCGGGCGGCCGCACGATGAACGGGCGATGCGTCGATCGTGCCGCTCAGCCGTCCCAGTCGGCCAGCGTGCGCGGCACCGGGGTCAACGCCGGGGTCACGTATTTCGGCAGGCCGTCGCGTCCGTAGGGCGGCGGCGCCTCGCCGCGCACCAGGGGTTCGAGATAACGGCGCGCGGCCGCGGTGATGCCGTAGCCGTCGCGGCGGATGAAGCCGGCGGGCATGGTCTTCTCGTGGTTGGCGACCTTCTCCAACGGCGCGGCCTCGATCTTCCAGCGATACGGCGCGTCGGAGGTGCGCCGGATCACCGGCATGGTCGCGTTGCGACCGGCGAGTGCGAAGCGCACCGCTTCGCGACCGACCGCCATCGCGTGCTCGACATCGGTCTTGGAGGCCAGATGCCGGGCCGAGCGCTGCAGGTAGTCGGGCAGCGCCCAGTGCACCTTCAGGCCCAGGGCGTCCTTGACCCGGCCGGCCAGGTGCGCGGCGACGCCGCCGAGCTGGGCATGGCCGAAGGCGTCGCGGCCGCCGCCGGCGTCGCTGACGAAGCGGCCGTCGGCGGTGCGGATGCCTTCGCTGGCGACCACGACGCACCAGCCCACGCGCTCGACCACGCGGCGCACGTTGGCCAGGAAGTCGGCTTCGTCGAATGCGCGTTCGGGGAACAGGATCAGCTGCGGGGCCTCGTCCGGGCCTTGGCCGGCCAGACCCGCGGCCGCGGCGAGCCAGCCGGCATGGCGGCCCATGGCCTCGTAGACGAAGACCTTGGTGGAGGTGTCGGCCATCGCGGCGACGTCGAGCGCCGCCTCGCGCACCGACACCGCGGTGTACTTGGCCGCCGAGCCGAAGCCCGGGCAGCAGTCGGTGACCGCCAGGTCGTTGTCGACGGTCTTGGGCACGCCGATGCAGGTCAGCGGGTAGTCGAAGGCCCGCGCCAGCTTGGAGACCTTGAGCGCGGTGTCGGCCGAGTCGTTGCCGCCGTTGTAGAGGAACCAGCGCACATCGTGTGCACGCAGCACGTCGAGCAGGCGCTCGTAGCGCGCCCGGTCAGCCTCGAGCGTGCCGAGCTTGTGGCGGCACGAGCCGAACGCGCCGCCGGGCGTGTGCGCCAGTGCGCGGACCGCGGCGATCGGCAACCGCGAGGCGTCGACCAGATCCTCGCGCAGCGCGCCGAGGATGCCGTTGCGCGCCGCCAGCACGCGCACGCCTTGCGCACGGGCCTCTTGCAGGACCGCCGAGGCGGTGGCGTTGATGACGGCGGTCACGCCGCCCGACTGGGCGTAGAGCAGGGTTCCGGAGGGCATCGCAGGCCTCGTCGATTCGGGTCGTGGCGGGATACGTTAAGCTGGTGCGGCCGTTCGCCGCCCTGCCCGAGTGTAGCCGCAGGACCGGAGGGCTCCCCACACTTGCAGGAGCGTTCGATGCGTTTGGTTCTTCTCGGAGCGCCCGGTTCGGGCAAAGGCACGCAGGCCGCACGACTGAAGGAACACCTGCAGGTGCCGCACATCTCCACCGGCGATCTGCTGCGCGCCGAAGTCGCCGCCGGCACGCCGCTGGGGCTTCAGGCCAAGGCGGTGATGGACCGCGGCGACCTGGTCTCCGACGAGATCCTGCTGGGCATGCTCGAGGATCGCCTGTCGCGCGAGGACACCCGCGCCGGTTTCATCCTCGATGGCTACCCGCGCAACCTCGCCCAGGCCGCCGCGCTCGATGCGCTGCTGGCCAAACTGGGCCAGACCTTCGATGCCGCCGTGCAGCTGGAGGTCGACAACGAGCAGATCGTCGAGCGGCTCGCCGGTCGGGCGAAGGCGGAAGGCCGTGCCGACGACAGTCCCGAATCGGTGCGCCACCGCCTCAATGTCTACGACCAGCAGACCGCGCCGGTGATCGGCTTCTACCGCGACCACGGCCAGCTGACGGTGGTCGACGGCGTCGGTCCGCTCGATGAGGTGTTCGCGCGCATCGTCGCGGCGATCGGCAAGGCCGACGCCGCCGCCTGAGCCGCGCCCAGCGCGCCGCCGGGTCCAGCGGCGGCGCGACTGCGGTGCCTGTCTTTCTCCCGGCGCGGCCGTCGGTCGTCCGCGCGCGCCGCAGCCGCCCGGCGCCGTGCGGCCCCGTCCAGGACTTCCCACCCGTGAAACTCCATATCCTCGGCATCGCCGGCACCTTCATGGGCGGCGTCGCGGCGCTCGCACGCGAACTCGGTCATGCGGTCGAGGGCAGCGATCAGGCGGTCTATCCGCCGATGTCGACCCAGCTCGAGCAACTGGGCATCGCGTTGCGCCAGGGCTACGACCCGGCGTACATCGGCGCCGACGTCGACCAGGTGGTGATCGGCAACGCGCTCTCGCGCGGCAACCCTGCGGTCGAGGCGGTGCTCGACGCCGGCCGCGCCTACACCTCGGGCGCGCAGTGGCTCAGCGAGCAGGTGCTGCCCGGACGCGAGGTGCTGGCGGTCGCCGGCACCCACGGCAAGACCACGACGACGACGATCCTGGCCTTCCTGCTTGAGGCCGCCGGCCGCGCGCCGGGCTTTCTGATCGGCGGCGTGGCCGAGGACTTCGGCGTCTCGGCGCGGTTGGGTGGACCGGCCGATCCGGCGTCGTCGAAGGCAGAAGGCGCGGCCGCGCCGAGGCGACCGGTGTTTGTGGTCGAGGCCGACGAGTACGACACCGCGTTCTTCGACAAGCGCAGCAAGTTCGTGCACTACCGTCCGACGGTGGCGATCCTCAACAACCTCGAATTCGATCATGCCGACATCTTCCCCGATGTCGCCGCGATCCAGCGCCAGTTCCATCACCTGGTGCGCACCGTACCCGGCCGCGGACGGCTGATCGTCAATGGCCATGACGCGCGCCTGGGCGAGGTGCTGGCGATGGGCTGCTGGACGCCGGTCGAGCGTTTCGGCTTCGATCCCGCGTTCGATTGGAGCGCCGAACGCATCGCCGCCGACGGCAGCGCGTTCCGGGTCCGCCGCCGTGGCGTGGACGTGGGCACGGTCGAGTGGCCGTTGCTCGGCGACCACAACGTGCTCAATGCGCTGGCCGCGCTGGCTGCGTGCGCGGCGGTCGGCGTCGATCCGGCGGACGTGTTGCCGGCGCTCGCGCGCTTTCGCAGCGTGAAGCGCCGGCTCGAGCTGCTCGGCCGCGCCCGCGGGGTCACCGTCTACGACGACTTCGCGCACCATCCCACCGCGATCTCGACCACGCTGGCCGGGCTGCGGGCGAAGGTCGGGGAGGCGCGGATCGTCGTGGCGATGGAGCCGCGCAGCAATTCGATGCGGCTGGGCGCGCATGCCCAGGCCCTGGCGCCGTCACTCGAGGCCGCCGATGCGGTGGTGTTCCTGCACCGGCCGGAACTGGCCTGGGACGCGGGGCGCGTGGTCGAGGCGGTGCGCGGCCAGGCGCGCACGGTGCCCGATGCCGACGCGCTTCTGGACGCCCTCACCGAGCTGGCGAGCGACGGCGACCACGTGGTGTTCATGTCCAACGGCGGCTTCGACGGTGCGCCGCGGCGATTTCTCGCCGGACTGCAGGCCGGTCAGGCGCCGGCGTAACCCAGCATCGTCGACAGCTCGGCGGCGGTCCGACGCAACGCATCCACGTGCGCCGGATCGGGCGTGGCCGGCAGGTAATGGATCGAGCCGACGATGGCCAAGGTGCCAAACAGCGCACCGCCGGCCTGTAGCAGCGGCGCGGCCAGCGCGTTGATGCCGGTGAACAGTTCTTCGGGCGCGTCCGCCCAGCCGCAGTCGCGGACCCGGTCGAGTTCGCTGCGCAGGCGCGCATGCGTGGTGATCGTGCGCGGCGTCTCGGGTTCGAGCGGCTGCGCCAGGTACTGCTCGCGCAGCGCGGCCGGCCCGTAGGCCAGCACCAGCTTGCCCTGGGCGCTGGCATGGTGGGGGAAGCGGCTGCCCGGCCGCAGGCTGATCTCCAGCGGCGAGGTGCCGCGCAGCACGTCGATGACCGCCACCTCCTGCTCGGCATAGGAGGCGATGACGATCGTCTGGCCGACAGCGTCGCGCAGGCGCTCGAGCACCGGCCTCGCCAGCGTGGTCAGGTCGAAACGCCCGACGCAGGCCTTGCCCAGCAGATAGAGCTTCCAGCCGACCCGGTACTGGTTGGTGACCGGGTCCTGGAGCAGATAGCCATGATCGCGCAGCGCACGCAGGTGCCGGTGCGCACGCGCCTTGGGCATGCCCAACTGTTGCGACAGCTGGGTCACCCCCAGCCCCTGGGGCGCGTTGGACAGTGCGTCGATGACCTGCAACGACACGATCGCGGTGGGAAGCGACGCGTCCGCGGCGTCGTCGGAGGCGGGGCCGGCCTGGGCCATGGGGATCGTCCTGTGCGGTGAAGCCGATGAATGCGGCGAGGCCGCACGCATCAGGGTACCCCGAGGCGATGTCACTGAGGTAGACGGATGTATCGCTCCGCGAAAACCCGATAGGTCTGCACCTTGGGCGCGTCCGCGTCTTCCTGGCGCACGTAGCGGATCGAACTGCGGCCCTTGAGCTGGCGCGGCAGCAGGAAGCAGCGCACGAAGCGCGTGGGTTCGCGCTCGGTGGTCGGCGCCAGCACCGGGGCGGGGCCCAGCTCGAACCACGCCTGGCCAGGCCCGTGACGCTGTGCCCGGCCCTGGGTCTCGATCCCGATCTCGCCTTCGGCGCAGATCCGGATGCCCGGGCCCTGATGCACGTGGGTCAGGGCGACGCCGCCGGGTGGGAAGCCCACCTCGTCGCAGCGCATCAACCAGTCGAATCCGGGGTCGAGTTCGACGGGCGCTTCGAGCTTGAGCACCGTGCGCGTGGCCGGCGCCGAGGGCAGGTTCGGTGCGGCCGAGGCGGCGGTCGACAGCTCCCAGCGCCAGATGCGGACCGGCGCGGCACCGCAATTGAGCGTCAGCGCGTCTTCGCCGACCCACGCCGCGCCCTGCAACAGCAGGGTCCCCGACACGGCGTCCTCCACGGTGGCCTCGCCCTGCGCCAAGTACAGCGCGCGCGGGGCTGCCGGCAGATAAACCGGCGGGCAGTGGGCAGGCAGTTCGTCTTCGAACAGGCGCAGCATCAGGCTGGACATGGCGGTTCCTTGTTTCGGTGATCGATACAAAATTACGGTCTTGACTCTTCAGTCGAGACTTATCGTATAGTGATACCTAGGTATCGAGCAACGATACAAACGGCCGGGGCACACCCCCTCAAGAATCGCCTCGGGAGGGCGTGCAATGGCGCAGAACACGACAGGTGCGGGGCAGGGGATCGGCGAGCGCTGGTGGAAGGGCGCAAGCAAGCAGCAATGGCGCGCGTTCAACTCGGCCTATCTGGGTTGGATGCTCGACATCATGGATCTCATGCTGTTCGCGATGGTCATCAAGTACGTGATCGTCGACCTGGGCATGGACAAGTCGTCGGCCGGCCTGGTGATGTCGGCGACGTTGATGGCCACCGCCGCCGGCGGCCTGGTCTTCGGCTTCCTCGCCGACCGGCTGGGCCGGGCGCGCTCGATGATGCTCAGCATCATCTGCTACTCGATCGGCACCGCCTTGTGCGGATTGGCCGACACCCTCGGGCAGCTGATGCTGTTTAGGATCATCGTCGGCCTGGGCGTCGGCGGCGAATGGTCGGCCGGCTCGGCGCTGGTCAGCGAGACCTGGCCTGCGAAGCACCGCGGCAAGGTCATGGCCTGGGTGCAGAGCGCGTTCGCGGCCGGCTACGCCGCTGCTGCGGTGGTTGCCGCGCTGGTGATTCCGGTCGGTGGCTGGCGCTGGGTGTTCGCGGTCGGCCTGCTGCCGGCGCTGCTGGCGTTCTATGTGCGCCGCCACGTCGAGGAGCCGGAGATCTGGCGCAACCAGACCCGGCGGCTGGGTTTCGGCGAGACCGTGCGCGAACTGTTCGGCGGGCCGTTCGCCCGCAATACCTGGATCGGCCTGGCATTCACCACCGCGGCGATGTGCGGTTACTGGGGCCTGTTCACCTGGATCCCGACTTACCTCGCGACGCCGGTGGCCGACGGCGGCCCGGGGCTGGATCTGGTGAAGTCGACGATCTGGATCGTGATCATGCAGGTCGGCGCGGCCGCCGGCTTCATCACCTTCGGCTACTTCGCCGACCGCATCGGTCGCAAGAAAGCCTTCCTGCTGTTCTTCCTGGCCTCGGCGGTCGTGGTGCCGGTGTTCGCGACGATCCGCTCGCCCGACATGCTGATGGTGTTCGGCATCGTGGTCGCGTACTTCGGCACCGGCTTCTACAGCGGCTTTGCGCCGACGTTCGCCGAACTGTTCCCGACCTCGATCCGCGCCACCGCGCAGGGCTTCGTCTACAACGGCGGCCGCGCGATCGCGGCGATCGCGCCGTTCCTGATCGGCTTCATCTCCACCCGTTACGGCGTCGGCAGCGGCCTGGTGACGACCGCGGCGTTCTTCGCGCTGGCCGGTCTGATCGTCTGGCTGTTCCTGCCCGAGACCAAGGGTCGCGAGCTCGCCTGACACTCCCTTAAAGGACACGCCATGCCCATCATCCAGATCACCCTGGTCGAAGGCCGGGACACCGACCGCGTGGAGCGCTGTATTCGCGAGGTGGCGCGCGTGGCCAGCGAGACGCTGGACGCGCCGCTGGCCTCGATCCGCGTGATGGTCACTGAAGTGCCGGCCAACCGTTTCGCCGTCGGCACCACGCTCAAGAGCGATCCGCCGACGCCCGCCGGGGGCGCGGCATGAGCGCCGATTCGACCTTGCACGCCGATGCCCTGCACACCGCGTTGCGCGATGCCGCGCCGATCGCGCCGCTGACCGGACGCGTCGACGGCCTGGACCTGGCCGGCGCCTACGCGATCGCGCAAGCCGGCATCGCCCGCCGCGTGGCCGAGGGCGAACGCGTGGTCGGTCGCAAGATCGGCCTGACCAGTGTCGCCGTGCAGCGCATGCTCGGTGTCGATCAGCCCGATTTCGGCGTGCTGACCGATCGCATGGATCATTCCGACCGTGGTGCGGTCGCGGTGGCCGGGATGATCGCGCCGCGTGCCGAGGGTGAGATCGCGTTCCATCTCAAGCGCGACCTGGCCGGCCCCGGTATCGGCCTGCACGACGTGCTGCTGGCGACCGAGTCGGTGTCGGCATGCTTCGAGATCGTCGACTCGCGCATCTGCGACTGGAAGATCGGCATCCTCGACACGGTCGCCGACAACGCGTCCGCGGCTGCGTTCGTCACCTCGCGCACGCGGGTCTCGCCGCAGGCCCTGGACCTGGGCACCTGCGGCATGGTGCTCGAGAAGAACGGCGCGCTGCTGTCCACGGGCGCCGGCGCCGCAGCGCTGGGCTCACCGCTCAACTGCGTGGTCTGGCTGGCCAACCAGCTTGGGCGCCTGGGCGATGGCCTGCGTGCCGGCGACATCGTGCTCTCCGGCGCCCTGGTTCCGCTGACCCCGGTCGTGCGCGGCGATCACCTGCGCCTGCGGGTCGGCGGCCTCGGCGCCCTCGACCTGCATTTCGACTGATCGACGCACGCCGCGTCCGCACTTCCCCACGTCCGCTTCAACGTTTCGAGGAGTTCCCATGCCCGTCAAGGCAGCCGTGATCGGTCCCGGCAACATCGGCACCGATCTGATGATCAAGATCCTGCGCCACGGCCAGCACTTGGCCATGGGCCCGCTGGTCGGCATCGATCCGGCCTCCGACGGCCTGGCGCGCGCGCGTGCGATGGGCGTGCAGACCTGCGACTCGGGCGTCGAGGGGCTGGTCGCCTCGCCGTTGTTCGACGACGTGCAGGTGGTGTTCGACGCCACCTCCGCCGGCGCGCACGTGCGCAACGACGCAGCGCTGCGCCAGGCGCGCCCGGACATCCGCGTGGTCGACCTCACGCCCGCCGCGATCGGTCCCTACTGCGTGCCGACGGTCAACCTCGAGGCGCACATCGACACGCCGAACGTCAACATGGTCACCTGCGGCGGACAGGCGACGATTCCGATCGTCGCGGCCGTCGCCAGCATCGCACCGGTGCATTACGCCGAGATCGTCGCATCGATCTCCAGCCGCTCCGCAGGGCCGGGCACGCGTGCCAACATCGACGAATTCACCGAGACCACCTCGCGTGCGATCGAAGCGGTGGGCGGGGCGCGCAAGGGCAAGGCGATCATCGTGCTCAATCCGGCCGAGCCGCCGCTGCTGATGCGCGACACCGTCTATGTGCTGTCCGACGAGGCCGACACCGCGCGCATCGCCGCGGCGATCAAGGCGATGGTCGCCGACGTGGCGCGCCAAGTGCCCGGCTACCGGCTCAAGCAGGCCGTGCAGTTCGAACGTATCGAGCAGCCCTGCAATGTGCCGGGGATCGGCCCGAAGACGGGTCTGAAGACCTCGGTGTTCCTCGAGGTCGAGGGCGCCGCGCATTACCTGCCGGCCTACGCCGGCAATCTCGACATCATGACCTCCGCGGCCCTGGCCACCGGCGAGCGCATCGCCGCGCGCCTGGCGGCCGCGCAGCCGGAGCCGACCCGATGAACGACCGCAAGCTCACCATTTCCGACGTCACTCTGCGCGACGGCTCGCACGCGGTGCGCCACCAGTACACGCTGGACCAGGTGCGCCGGATCGCCGGCGCACTCGACGCTGCGGGCGTGGATTCGATCGAAGTCGCGCACGGCGACGGCTTGCAGGGATCGTCGTTCAACTACGGCTTCGGCGCGCACAGCGATGTCGAATGGATCGCGGCGGTTGCCGAGACCGTGCAACACGCGAAGGTCGCGACCCTGCTGCTGCCGGGCATCGGCACGGTCCATGACCTGAAGAACGCCCACGCCGCCGGCGCCCGCGTGGTCCGCGTGGCCACCCATTGCACCGAGGCCGACGTCTCGCGCCAGCACATCGAGGCGGCCAATGCGCTGGGCATGGATGCGGTGGGCTTTTTGATGATGAGTCACATGGCCGAACCGGCCGCGCTCGCCGGCGAGGCGAAGAAGATGGAAAGCTACGGTGCCTCGTGCGTGTACGTCGTCGATTCGGGCGGCGCACTGGGCATGCAGGACGTGCGCGCACGCTTCCGCGCGTTCAAGGACGTGCTCGATGCGCGCACCCAGACCGGCATCCACGCCCATCACAACCTGTCGCTCGGCGTCGCCAACTCGATCGTCGCGGTCGAGGAAGGCTGCGACCGCATCGACGCCAGCTTGGCGGGCATGGGCGCAGGCGCCGGCAATGCCCCGCTCGAGGTGTTCATCGCCGCCGCCTCGCGGCTGGGCTGGCAGCACGGTTGCGACCTGCGCATGCTGATGGACGCCGCCGACGACATCGTGCGCCCGCTGCAGGAGCGTCCGGTGCGCGTCGACCGCGAAACCCTGGCGCTGGGCTATGCCGGCGTGTATTCGAGCTTCCTGCGCCACGCGGAAGCCGCGGCCGAGCGCTTCGGCATCAGCGCGGTCGACATCCTGGTCGAACTGGGCAAGCGGCGCATGGTCGGCGGCCAGGAAGACATGATCGTCGACGTCGCGCTCGACATGGTGCGCGCGCGCGAACGTGCCGACGCCCGCCAGGAGGCTACGGCATGAGCCTGGCACCGGAGACGGTCGCCCAACTGGCGACCCTGCTGCACGACGCCGAGCGAGACGTGCGCGACACGGTCAAGATCACCGATGCGCATCCCGAGCTGTCGATCGAGGACGCCTACCGCATCCAGGATGCGCTGCGCGCCCACAAGCAGGCACGCGGTGTGCGCTGCGTCGGCATGAAGATGGGACTGACCTCGTACGCCAAGATGCAGCAGATGGGCGTCGAGACGCCGATCTACGGCTTTCTGGGCAGCGACAACGCGGTCGACGACGGCGCCGAGATCGAGGCCGCAAAGCTGATCCATCCCAAGGTCGAGGCCGAGATCGCCTTCGTGATGCGCGACGCGCTCCAGGGGCCGGGCTGCACGCCCGAACAGGTCATGGCGGCGACGCTGTGCCTGCTGCCGGCGATCGAGGTCATCGACTCGCGCTACGAGAACTTCCGCTTCGATCTGCCCAGCGTGATCGCCGACAACACCTCGGCTGCGCGCTACGTGATCGGCTCGCGCCCGACCGCGCCGCAGGGCATCGACCTGGAGACCACGGGCGTGGTGCTGGAGAAGAACGGCCAGGTCGTCGAGGTTGGCGCAGGCGCCGCGGTGCTGGGCAATCCCGCGCTCGCGGTCGCGATGCTGGTCGACATGCTGCACGCCCGCGGCCAGTCGCTGCCGGCCGGCAGCGTCGTGCTCTCGGGCGCGATCACCGCCGCCGTCGCCGTCGAGGCGGGCGACAACGTCCAGGTCCGCGTAGACGGACTCGGCTCGACGGGCCTGCGCTTCGTCTGAGCCGCCGGGCCGGCCACCGCGCCGGCGCCGCTGCTTTCGGTCGCCGCTCCAGCCCGGGGCGGGCCGCTGCTTGGGAGAGGGAGTCACATGTCCAGATCCAACGCGAAGCGATGGCTGTCGCCGATCGCCCTGGCCGTCGCGGCCGCCTGCATTGCGCCGGTGTCGGCGCAGGACGTCGACGTCGCCGCGATCGAGGCGCGACTGGGCCAGATGGAGCGCGAGATGCGCGAATTGCGCGCGCTGCTCGACAGTCATCGCGGGACCGCGACACCGGCGGCGACGACGGCGCCCTCGACCGCAGTCGCGACCACAGCCCCGGCGCCCGCGCCGGCGGGCAGCGCGGCGCCCGCCCGCAACCCGATGATGCCCGGCGCGGCGCCCGGCACCACATTCTCGTTCGGCGGCTTCATCAAGTTCGATGCGATGACCACACGCACCAGCGACGGGCAGATCGCCGACGGCTCGCCCGGCCGGCTGTTCTACTTCCCCGGCGCGACCCCGGTCGCGGCCGACGGCCAGGGCCAGAGCAGTACCTACAGCGATGTGCACGCGCAGTTCTCGCGCTTCTGGCTGGGCGCCGACACCGTCACCGACAGCGGAAAGACGATCAAGGCCTACATCGAGGCCGACATGTACGGCGGCGGCAGCAACGCGCTGGCCGGCAACGAAGTGATCACCAACACCTATGCGCTGACTCTGCGTCAGGCCTACGTCAGCTACAACGGCTGGCTTGCCGGCCAGACCTGGTCGAACTTCCAGGATGTCGCGGCGCTACCCGATGCGGTCGACTTCACCGGGCCGTCTGAAGGCACCGTCTTCAACCGCCAGGCGCAGCTGCGCTACACGCGCGGCCCGTGGTCGGTCTCGGTGGAGAATCCGCAGACCACGGTGACCCCCTACCTGTCGCGTGCCGCGCGCTTCAACAGCGGCGACGACCGGCTGCCCGATGTCACCGCGCGCTGGATCACCCGCGGCGACTGGGGCCACTTCACCGTCGCCGGCCTGGCGCGTCGCTTCCGCAGCGGCGATGCCAGCACCTCGGGCGCGGCGCTCAGCGTCTCGGGCCGATTCAACCTCGGCGCCAACGACGACATCCGCTACATGGTCAGCGGCGGCGATGGCATCGGCCGGTATCTGGGCTTCGCACTCGGCAGCGACACTGTGCTCGATGCCGATGGCCGCCTGCACAGCCAGCGCGGCTACGGCGGCTTTGCCGCATGGCGGCACGCGTTCTCGCCCAAGCTGCGCGGCAATGTCATCTACTCGCTGGCCTCGCTCGACAACGACCCGTTGTTGACCGGCGGCAGCGTCACCGAGCGTGCGCAGTCGTTCCGCGTCAACATGATCTATTCGCCGGCGCGCAATCTCGATGTCGGCGGCGAACTGAGTTGGGCCGATCGTCGCTTGGAGAATGGCCTGGAAGGCGACCTGCAACGCGTGCACACGCACATCAAGTACAGCTTCTGATCGCGACGACGGCATCTGCGCGCCGGCACGGCAACGCGCCGGCGCGTGGGCGCCTCGCACGCCGGCACGCCGCGCAGGATGACGATTTCATCGTGCAGCCACTAGGATGGCCGGCATGACGACATCCGCTTCGCTGCCGTTGTTTCCGCTCGATGCCGTGTTGCTGCCCGGCGCGTCGCTGGCGCTGCGTGTGTTCGAGTCGCGCTATCTCGACATGCTCCGCGAATGTGGTCGTCGCGGCACGAGTTTCGGCATCTGCCTGATTCTCGAGGGCGGCGAGGTCGGCACGCCGGCAACGCCGGCCAGCGTCGGTACTGAGGCGTCGGTCGAGGACTTCGACACCGGTGCCGATGGCCTGCTGCGGCTGCGTGTGCGCGGCGCGCGGCGCTTCCGCGTCGAGCGCACCCGCGTGCGCGACAACGGGCTGGTGGTCGCCGATGTCGACTGGTGCGCCCCCGACCCGGCGATCGAGCTGCAGCCCGAGCATGCTCTACTGGGCGTTGTGCTGCGCAAGATTCTCGAGCGCATCGACGGCGCCGACCGCGCGTTCCCCGAGCCACGGTTCGACGATGCGGCGTGGGTCGGCTGGCGCTTGGCCGAGCTGCTGCCGCTGGCCGCCGCGCAGCGCCAGCAGCTGTTGCAGCAGGACGATCCGGACGTTCGCCTGGAGACGCTACTGCGGCTGGTCGACGACTGAGCCGTCGCCAGCGATGCGCAGCCGCAAGGTCGGCACGCCCGACTGCGGATGCACGTCTTCGCGCCATTCGAAGCCCGTCAGCACGTCGCGCAAGCCACGATGCACGCCGTGCGCATCGGGCTGCGGCTGCCACAGGCTGAACAGGCCCAATGGCCGGGTCAGCAGCATCGACTGGCTGGTGCCCAGCCACAACGGCTGCGCGTCGTCGAGCTGCGCCGGCGCGCGCCACAGCCGCAGGACCTCGATCCGGGATTCGTCGGTCACCCGACGCATCAACAGCGATTCGGCATTGGCGTCGAGCGTGGCCGGCAGCACTGGCTTGTCGGCGGAGGGCACATCGTCGTCGAGCAGGTTGAGCACCTGCATCCAGTCGGCCTGCGGCTGCACCTGCCAGCCTTGCGCCTGGAGCCGGGCCTGCAGCGGTGCCAGCGGGCCGGCGACCTGCAGGTCCAGCGGCCAGCGATGGGCCGGGTCGCGCTCGCGCAACTGGCCGGGCAACTGCGCCCAGTCGCGCCCCCACCACTCGCCAACCGCCATGGTCCGCGCCGGCGGGGCAGCGACGAAACGTGTCAGCAGCGGATCGACCGCGCGCGGCGCGTGCCACAGCGCGGCCAGCGCGAAGGTGACATAGAAGATCGTCGCCACCGGACGCATCCAGAACGAGCGGTCCACGTGGCGGCGATAGGCGATGCCCAGCACCAGCAGCCAGACGATGCCCAGCAACATGCCGCCGACGATGTCGCTGAGCCAATGCGCGCCCAGGTACAGCCGGGCGAAGCCCAGCACCGCGACCACCGCGCCCGACACCAGGTACGGCCAGACCCGCGAGCGCCCGGGCAGTTCGCGCGCGATCAGCACCGCGAAGAAGCCGAAGACGATCGTCGCCATCGTGATCTCGACCGCCGGGAAACCGAAGCCGCCGTGCGCGGTCGGCGGCCTGGGCATGTCGATCACCGCGCCCAGCAGCGCGGTCAGCGCCATGCCGAAGGCCAGGGCCGCCAGCCAATGCGCCGCGCCCAGCCAGCGGCGCCGCCAGATCAGCCAGCCGAGCGTCAATGCGACCGCCGGACCGAGCACATGCACATCGCCGATCGAGGCCAGACCGGCCATCAGCCGGTCGGCCAGCGGATTGCGCAGTTCGTACATGAACTGGAACACGGTCTGGTCGATCAGCAGCGGCTCGCCGCGCATGATCACCGTCGCGAGCAAGGCGAACCAGGCCCAGCCGATCGCCAGCAGACAGACCGCCAGGATCGCCAGCGAGGCCGATTCCGGGCGCCGCGGATCGACCAGCGCCACCGCGTAACGACCCAGCCGCGGATGGTGGCGCGTCCAACCGAGCAGGCGCGCGAGCAGGCTGTTGGCGTGCGCGTCGAACCAGCGATAGGTGTAGAGCACGATGGCCCAGGCCAGCGCCAGCACCGCGACCAGCGCACCGAGCACGATCGCCAACCGGTCGGCGACCGCGGCGACCGCATCGTAGGACGCGCCGAACAGCCAGCCCGGCGCCAGGAACAGCGCGCCCCACGACAGGCAGGCCACGCCGCTGACCGGCAGATAGCGCCGCAACGGCATCTTCGCGATGCCGGCGATCGCAGGCACGAACGGCCGGATGGCGCCGACGTAGCGGGCGATCAGGATGCTCTTGACGGCATTGCGGCGGAACAGATTCTCACCGCGGTCGAGCAACTGCGGAAACTTGTGGAACGGCCACACCGTCCGCAGCCCGTGACCCCAGCGGTGGCCGACCCAGTAGCTGAGCCCATCGCCGGCCATCGCGCCCAGCGTGGCGCAGGCGATCGCGTATGGGCCGGAGATCTCGCCCAGGCCGATCAGCACGCCGATCGCGAACAGCAGCGGCAGCGCCGGCACGATGGCGCCGAGCACGATGACCGAGTCGCAGAAGGCGATCAGGAAGATCACGATGCCGGCCGCGACCGGGTGGTCGCCGACCCACCCGATGAGGCTGTTGAAGAAGTCGCTGAGCATCGCGCCATTATGGCAGGGCATCGCGTTTGGCCCGCCTTGTGCCCACCCCCGCGTCGGCCGACGTTAACCCCCGGCCCGATCCGTACAATGCGGCCATGTCATCGCCCGCCGACACCGCCACCGAGCTGCGTGCACTCAAGTCCGACAGCTTCGGCCGCATCGCGCTGATGCGCGGTGCCGACGGCGGCCTGTTCGTGCGCCGGGATCTGCGCCACGTGCCGCTGTGGCTGCGGCTACCGGCCTGGTGGCTGGCGCGCCGCGAAGCGCGCGGGCTGGCCTGCGTGCGCGGCATGGCCGATGTGCCGCAATTGCTGCGCTGGGATGGCCGGCGGCTCGACCGCAGCTACATGGCGGGCGCTGCGATGTACCAGCGCCCGCCGCACGGCGATCTGGCCTACTTCCGTCACGCGCGGCGGCAACTCCAGGCGCTGCACCGGCGCGGCCTGGCGCACAACGACCTGGCCAAGGAGGCGAACTGGCTGGTGCTCGACGATGGCCGGCCGGCGATCATCGACTTCCAGCTCGCCGTCGTCGGCGATCCGCGTTCGCGCTGGATGCGGCTGCTCGCGCGCGAGGACCTGCGTCACCTGCTCAAGCACAAGCGCACCTATTGCCGCGCCGCGCTCACGCCGGTCGAGCAGCGCCTGCTGCGGCGGCGCTCCTGGGTGCGCGATCTGTGGTTCCGCACCGGCAAGCCGGTCTATCGCGTGGTCACCCGCAAATTGCTGAAGTGGGAAGATAACGAGGGCCAGGGGCCCAAGCCTTGACGCCGCGCGTGGTGTCCGGCGTGCCCGATGCGCGCAGTGCGCTGTACGCGCAGCTGCCCGGCGCCGATTTCCGCCATGCCAGTCGCGTCCAGACCATGCGTGGCGGCCGTACGGCCTTGCAGGCCTATCGCGACCTCGCCGCCGCCGTGCCTGGCTGGTTCGATGGCCTGATGACGCTGCGCAATCGCAGCCTGCGGCTGCTGGGCATGAAGGATCTGGGTGCACTGCGTGCGGTGCAGACGACCGGCACGCCGCGGCCGGGCGAGCGCCTCGGCATCTTCACGCTCCAGGCGCTGGGCGACGCGGCGATCGTGCTCGAAGACGACGACCGCCACCTGCGGGTGCAACTGGCGGTGCAATGGCATGGCGACAGCGTGCTCGAAGTGGCCACGGTCGTGCACGTCCACAACGCGTTCGGGCATCTGTACATGCAGCCCGTCGCACCGATCCATCGGCTGATCGTGCCGCATCTGCTCCAGCGGCAGGTGCGCGCCTACACCTGAGCGCCATCGGCTGGACGCACCGTCAGTCGGCCGCACGCACCGCCACGACGTTGCGACCGATGTATCGACGGTCGGCGTCGAAGTCGTAGCCCAGCACCAGCGTGCCGAGATCCTCGCAGGCGTGACAGCTGCGCATCGGCACCTGAAACCGCAGTCGGATGCCGCCGTCGGCCAGGGGCTCGCTGCCTGCGGCGTTCGCCGGTGCGAACGGCATTGCATCGGGGTGCGCATCGAGGAACGGCTTGAGTGCATCGCGCATTCGGCCTTCGCCTGCCGGCAGCACGGCTTCGTCCACGTCCACCGCGTGGCCGTCGGCGTCGACCAGCCACAAGCCCTCGTTGGTGTTGGCGCGGAAGGGATAGGTGATCTGCGCATGGCCCACACCGTCGATCGAGCGCCAGCCGCTGACATGGCCAGGGTCGCCGAGTGCGATCAGGCGGGTGGTCGCGGCCAGTGCCTCGGGCGAGGCACCACCGGCCTGCATGGTCGACAGCAGGCAGGCGTCGACCGCCGTCGCACCGGTGCGGCAGGGCGACAGATCGCCCTGCCAGACCGAAGCCGGGCCCACCGCCAGGTCGTCGCCGTCGGCGATCGCTTCGGGCGCCATCGGTGCCGGCATCGCCCCGGCGTTCGACGCCGGCTGCGCAGCAGGCTGGGCGACCGGGACGTCCCCGTCGGCGGCATCGGGCGCCGCATCGCCGCAGGCGGCCAGCGACAGTGCGAGCAATGCGAGGGCGATGGGGCGCATCGACGGGACCTGTGGCGGAAGGGCCGGTCAGTATCGCGCCGTGGCCTGAATGCGGCCAGCGCCATGCGCATAATGCCTGCGATCTCATCGACGGAACCCGGGGCATGTCCACACTGGCCGGCAAGACACTTTTCATTACCGGGGCCTCGCGCGGCATCGGTCTGGCGATCGCGCTGCGCGCTGCGCGCGATGGCGCCAACGTCGCGATCGCCGCGAAGTCGTCGGTACCCAACCCCAGGTTGCCGGGCACCATCCACAGCGCGGCCGAGGCCGTGAACGCCGCAGGCGGCCAAGGCTTGGCGCTCAAGTGCGACATCCGCGACGAGGACCAGGTGCGAGCCGCCGTTGCCGCCACTGTCGACGCCTTCGGCGGCATCGACATCCTGGTCAACAACGCCAGCGCGATCTGGCTGCGCGGCACTCTCGACACGCCGATGAAGCGCTTCGACCTGATGCAGCAGGTCAACGCCCGCGGCAGCTTCCTGTGCGCGCAGGCCTGCCTGCCGCATCTGCTCACAGCCCCCAATCCGCACATCCTGACCCTGTGCCCGCCGCCGTCGCTCGATCCCAAGTGGTGGGCGCCGCACACCGGCTACACGCTGGCCAAGATGGGCATGAGCTTTGTCACGCTGGGCCTTGCGGCCGAGTTCGGCCCGCAGGGGGTCGCGGTCAATGCGCTGTGGCCGCGGACGCTGATCGGCACCGATGCCCTGAACATGATTCCCGGGGTCGAACGCGGCAACGGCCGCAGCCCGGCGATCATGGGCGACGCGGCGCACGCGGTCCTGGTGCGGCGTGCTGCCGGCTTCCACGGCCAATTCCTGATCGACGACGAGGTGTTGCGCGAGGCGGGGGTCGAGGATTTCTCGCACTACGCACTCGATCCCAGCCAGCCCTTGCTGCCCGACCTGTTCCTGTAAGCGCGTCCACGCGCCTTCGGCCCGTGGATTCCGCGAATCGGCGGTCCGGTCGGCGCCCGAATGCGCGAGAATGCGCGATTCCACTTCCCCGAGCGATTCCCCCGGCATGAGCACTGCGACCGACGCCCCGCTGTCCCTGGCCCGTTATGTCCTGCCGGTGTACCGGCCGCGCGCGCTCGTGCTCGAGCGCGGCCAGGGCGCGCGTCTGTGGGATGACGCCGGCCGCGAGTACGTGGACCTGGCTGCGGGCATCGCCGTGTGCGGCCTGGGCCACAACGATCCCGACCTCGTCGCTGCCCTGGTCGAGCAGGCGGGCAAGCTGTGGCACACCAGCAATGTGTTCTACAGCGCACCGCCGCTGCAGCTGGCGGCCGAACTGGTCGAGGCCAGCGGCTTCGCCACGCGTACGTTCCTGTGCAACTCCGGCGCCGAGGCCAACGAGGCGGCGATCAAGCTGGTGCGCAAGTGGGCCGCGGCGCAGGGCCGCAGTCCCGACCGCCGGGTGATCGTCACCTGCCGCGGCAGCTTCCACGGCCGCACCCTGGCCACGGTCACCGCGACCGCGCAGCCCAAGTACCAGGCCGGCTACGAGCCATTGCCCGGCGGCTTCCGCTATGTGGACTTCAACGACATCGCGCAGCTCGAGGCCGCGATGGCCGGTGGCGACGTCGCCGCGGTGATGCTCGAGCCGGTGCAGGGCGAGGGCGGGGTGATGCCCGCTGCCGATGGTTACCTGGCGGCCGTGCGCGCGCTGTGCGATCGTCACGACGCGCTGCTGGTGCTCGACGAGATCCAGTGCGGCATGGGGCGCACCGGCACCTTGTTCGCCTTCCAGCAGGATGGGGCGACGCCCGATATCGTGACCCTGGCCAAGGCGCTCGGCGGTGGCTTTCCGATCGGCGCGCTGCTGGCCGGCCCCAAGGTCAGCGATGCGATGCAGTTCGGTGACCACGGCACCACGTTCGGCGGCAACCCGCTGGCCGCCGCGGTCGCACGCGTCGCGTTGCGCAAGATTGCATCCAAGCAGATCGCCGAGAACGTCGTGCGCCAGTCGCGCGCGCTGCGCGACGGTCTGGCCGCGCTCGATGCCGAGCTCGGTGTGTTCTCCGAAGTCCGTGGCCGCGGGCTGATGCTCGGCGCCGTGCTGCGCCCCAAGCACGCCGGACAGGCCACCGCCATTCTCGACCGCGCTGCCCAACACGGCCTGCTGCTGCTGCAGGCCGGGCCCGACGTGCTGCGCTTCGTGCCGGCGCTCAACATCACCGACGCCGACATCACCGAAGGCCTGGCGCGCCTGCGCGCCGCGCTGGTCGAGCACCTCGCGGCGGGGTGAGATGACGGGCGGCCGCGCACGCTGCGCCGTCCGCATCGTATCGGCGGGTTAGCCCAGCCCGTGCCGCCGTAGCACCCGCCGCAGCGAGCGTGCGTCGTGCACGGTGTCGGCCTGCAGTCCGGCGGCGCGCGCGCCGCGCACGTTGACGAACAGATCGTCGAGGAACAGCACGTGCCGCGCCTCGACGCCGAAGTGCGCGAGTGCACGCTCGAAGATCGCGCGCTCGGGCTTGCGCGCTTGCAACGCGCCGCTGCACAGCACGCGTCCGTCGAGCGCTGGGAACAGCGGCGTCACGATGCGGCGCATCGCCTCGGCCATCAGTGCGCCGTTGTTACTGAGCACGCCGATCGGCACGCGCTGCGCGAGCGAGCTCACCAGCGCCAGCACCGCGGGATCGACGCGACAGGCGGTCACGCGCGAGGCGATCCACGCGTCCTCGTCGATCGTGCAGCCAAGCGCTTCGCCGAGTTGCTGCAGGTAGGCTGCGGTGTCGATCGCGCCGCTGTCGTAGGCGCGCTCCAGGCCCGACGCGAACAGCGCGGTGGCGACCCGGGCCGGCGCGCACCCCGCAACGCGCGCCAAGTCGCGCAGGCGCGCATCGTGCGCGTAATGCGCGAGCACGCCGTCGAAGTCGAACAGCACCAGCGACGGTTGGGGCCGTGCGCTCAATGCTGCGCGTCGTCGGCTGGCAGGCTGTGGCCGCAATGCCGGCAGTGCAGCGCGCCCTGCTCGTGGTCGGTCAACGCACATCCGGCGCAGCGGACGTGGCGCCGCTTCGGCCGCAGGGTGCTGGCCAGTTCGGCGGTATAGATGCCGGTCGGCACGGCGATGATGCTGTAGCCGATCAGGATCAGGATCGAGGTGATGAAGCGGCCGAGCGGCGTGCCCGGCGAGATGTCTCCGAAGCCGACCGTGCCCATCGTCACCACCGCCCAATACATGCCGGTCGGGATCGAGGTGAAGCCGTGCTCGGGCCCTTCGATGACGTACATCAGCGCGCCGAAGATGACCACGATCGTCACCACGGCACACACGAAGACCGCGATCTTGCGCCGGCTGCGCACCAGGGCGCCGATCAGCACCCCGGCCTCGGATGAGTACTGCACCAGCTTGAGCACGCGGAAGATGCGCAACAACCGCAGGACCCGGATCACCAGCAGGTACTGGCTGCCGGCGACCAGCAGCGATAGATAGCTGGGCAGGATCGCCAGCAGGTCGATGACGCCGAAAAAGCTCGTGGCGTAGCGCAATGGATGCCGGACGGCCCAAAGGCGAAGGCCGTATTCGATCGTGAACAGGATCGTGAACACCCATTCGGCGACGAGCAGCGCGTGATGCCAACGCGCCTTGACCGATGGTTCGCTGTCGAGCAGGACCACGATGACGCTGGTTACGATCGTCGCGATCAGGGCGAGATCGAAATTGCGTTCGGCGGGCGTGTCGTGGTGGAACAGCAACCGGTACCAGAGGTTGCGGGCCCCCGTCGGACTGCCGGGCAGAAAGTCGCGCTCGAACATGCTGGCCTGCGGATCGGACTCCTGCGCCGAGCCGTCCGCCGGCCTCATGACGCCCGAACGATCGCGAATGCGCTGCGTGCGGCCTCGAGGGTCGCTTCGATCACCTCGGCATCGTGCGCCGACGACAAGAACCCCGCCTCGAACGCCGAAGGCGCGAGGAATACGCCGCGTTCGAGCATGCCGTGGAAGAACCGGTTGAAGGCCGCGGGGTCGCAGGCGACGGCCTGCGCATACGTATCGACACCGGGCTGGTCGGTGAAGAACAGGCCGAACATCGCACCGACGCGGGTGGTCGTGAACGGCACGCCGGCCTCGCGCGCAGCCGCCTCCAGGCCGTCGCACAGGGTGTGCGTCGCGGCCTCGAGCTTATCGTGGAAGCCCGGCTCGGAGATCAGGTCGAGCATGGCCAGCCCGGCCGCCATCGCCACTGGATTGCCGCTCAGCGTGCCGGCCTGATAGATCGGGCCGGCCGGCGCGATTTGTTCCATCAATGCGCGCCGGCCGCCATAGGCGCCCACCGGCATGCCGCCGCCGATGATCTTGCCGAACGTGCTCAGGTCCGGCGTCACCCCGTAGCGCGCTTGCGCGCCGCCGAGCGCGACGCGGAAGCCGGTCATTACCTCGTCGAAGATCAGCAGCGCACCGTGCTGCGTGCACAACGCGCGCAGATGCTGCAGGTAGCCCTCGCGCGGCGGCAGGCAGTTGGCGTTGCCGACCACCGGTTCGATGATCAGCCCGGCGATCTGGTCGCCGGCGCGTGCGAACAGTTCGGTGGCGGCCTCGAAGTCGTTGTAGGGCAGGGTCAGCGTGAGATCGGCCAGCGCCTTGGGCACGCCTGGCGAGGTCGGCACGCCGAAGGTCAGCGCGCCACTGCCGGCCTTGACCAGGAACGAATCGCCGTGGCCGTGGTAGCAGCCTTCGAACTTCACGATGCAGCTGCGACCGGTCGCGCCGCGCGCCAGGCGGATCGCCGACAGCGTGGCCTCGGTGCCCGAATTGACCATGCGCACCATCTCGCACGAGGGCACCAGCGCGGTGATGCGCTCGGCCATCGTCACCTCGGCGGGGCACGGCGCGCCGAACGACAGTCCATCGCCGATCGCGCGCTTGACCGCCTGCCGCACCTCGGGATGGTTGTGGCCGACGATCATCGGGCCCCAGGAGCCGACGTAGTCGATGTAGCGATTGTCGTCGACGTCGAACAGGTACGGGCCGTCGGCGCGCTGCACGAAGAACGGCTCGCCGCCGACCGACTTGAACGCGCGCACCGGCGAATTGACGCCGCCGGGCAACAGCGTGCGGGCGCGGGCGAACAGAGCTTGCGAACGGGCGGTATCCATGACGACTCCAGAAAAGAGGGGCGGGCTCAGAGCCCGAAGCAGGCGCGGTAGGCGCGCGCGGCGCCGGCGGGGTGCGGCGCATCGAACACGCCGCTGACGACGGCGACCAGATCCGCGCCGGCCGCGACGAGCGTGCGTGCATTGTCCGGGGTGATGCCGCCGATCGCCACCCGTGGCACGCCCAGCGTGGCGGCCTCGCGCAGCAGCGCTGGACGTGCGCGGCGCGCCGCCGGCTTGGTGGGCGAGGGGTAGAAGCTGCCGAAGGCGACGTAGCTGGCGCCGGCCTCGACCGCGCGCACCGCCAGTGCGCCGTCGTCGTAACAGGACGCACCCAGGATCGCCTGTGCCCCCAGCGCCGCGCGCGCCTCGACCAGCGCGCCATCGTCCTCGCCCAGATGTGCGCCGTCGGCGCCGAGTTCGGCCGCCAGCCGCCAGTCGTCGTTCACCAGCAACGGCACGCCGGTGGCCCGGCACAGCGCCAGCAATGCGCTGGCCTGTTCCCGGCGCAGCGCCGCGTCGGCGCGTTTGTTGCGGTACTGCAGCCAGGTCGCATGCGGCAGCACGCTGGCCACCCGCGCCAGCAGCCGCGCGGTGTCGATCTCGTCGGGTGTGAGCAGGTACAGCCCGCGCGGCGGCTCGATCGGGGAAGCGTTCATCGGCATGGGTTCCGGTCCACGGGACGCGATGGGACAATGCGGCTCCGGACCGACACCGCTGCAGCCGCCATTATCCGATGAACGACACTCCGACGCAGACCGCCTACCGCACGTGGATGTGTGTGGTCTGCGGCTTTCTCTATGACGAGGCAGCAGGCCTGCCCGACGAAGGCATCGCGCCGGGGACGCGCTGGGAGGATGTGCCCGAGACCTGGACCTGTCCCGACTGCGGCGTCACCAAGGACGACTTCGAGATGATGGTGCTTTAAGCCGCACCACGCCCAGCCGGCTGTGCGTGGGTGCGGCCGCTCAGTGCGCGCGATGGCGATGCAGGCCGGCCTCGACCAGCCGCTCGCGGATCGCATCGGCGTCTTCGGCCTCGGGGCCGCCTGCAGGTAGCGCACCAGGTCGTTGCGCGCGCCCGTCACATATCCCAGTGCCAGATAGGCGAGCCCGCGATCGCGCAGCGCATCGCATGCGCCCGGATGCAGGGTCAGTAGCCGGTCAGCGCAACGCGCCGCGCGTGCCCAGTCGCCCGTCTCGCGATAGCCCGCATGCAGATTGCGCAGGATCCGCATCACGGTCGCGCGCGCCGTGGCAGGGCGCAGCAGCGCGGCCAGTGCATCGTCGTCGGGTGGCGTTCCGCCCAGGTGCGCCGCGGCCCGCATGCGCAATTCGTCGATATCGAGCGGGCGCCCACCGTTGAACGGGTCCATGACCAGCATGCCGTCGCCGACCGGCAGCCGGACCAGGAAGTGGCCGGGAAACGAGATGCCTGCCAGGGGAACGCCGAGCCGGCGCGCGACCTCGCACTGCACGATCGCCAGCGAGATCGGATTGCCGAGCCGGCGCTCGATCACGTCGCTCAGATAACTGTTGCGCGGATCGTAGTAGTTCGCCTGGTCGCCGGTGTAGCCGGCTTCTTCGAACAGGTGCCGGTTGATCGCCTGCATCTTCAACGGGCCGGCATCGATCGCATCGACCTCGATGCGCAGATGCGCCGCGTGCGCCTGCATCCGTGCGGCGAACGCGCGCACGTCGAGATCGGGGTACTCGTCGCGCGCGACCAGCAGCGCGGCATCGAACAGCGGCAGCGCTGCGGGCGCCATCCCACCGACCTGCGCCCAGGTCAGC